>NZ_AP043781.1:3137673-3451440 GCF_055388505.1 Bisbaumannia salifodinae | reverse complement strand
CGCGCCAACTTTGTCGCCGCCATGCAGGCCCTGTCCAGTCGCGGTGTGACCACCGTCCGTTCGCAGCATGTCTCTCCCGATCATCTGGTCTCCTGGCGCGCCGTCGTCGATGACGGCGAGCATAGCCTCCGCGGGGTGGCGATGATGGCCATCAATCCGCGCGCGCCCCTGGAGCAGGATATCGCCCTGCTCGACGAGCACGGGATCTCGCCGGGCATGGGCGATGACGACCTGCGCGTGGGCGGGCTGAAGGCCACCTATGACGGTGGGGTGGAAACCGCGCTGCTGCGGGAGGACTACGCCAATATCCCCGGGTTCCGGGGGATCGAGGTCACCCCCCTGGAAAAGATCGAGGGACTCTCGGCCTTCGCCTGTGAGAATGGCTGGGGACTCTCCGTGCATGCGATCGGCGGCCAGGCGATCAGCAATGTGCTGAATACCTGGGGTGAATTGAACGAGCACTGCCCGGTGGCCGGGCTCGGCTGGGGACTCGAACACCCCTACCTTCCCAACGCGTCGGATCTCGAGCGCATGCGTGAGCTGAGTATCACGCCCCATACCCAGGCGCCGCATAACTATACCCTGGGCTCCGGTTTCCTGGAGTTCTGGGGCGAGGAGCGGACGCATCGCTCCATCCCCAACCGCACCTATATCGATGCCGGCCTCTTGCCGGCGGCGGGCACCGACGCGCCGGTGGCGCCCTTCGATCCCTTCCTCGCCATGTGGGTCGAGGTCACGCGCCAGACGGCGGCGGCGGGCGTGCTGGGGGCCGAGGAGGCCGTGACGCCCCAGGAGTCGCTGCGGATGCATACCCTCTGGGCCGCGCAAGGGTTGGGCATGGAAGACCGTATCGGCTCCATTTCCCCCGGCAAGTATGCCGATATGGTGGTGGTCTCGGAGGACCCCGTCACCCTGGATCCCGAATCCCTCAGGGATATCGCGGTCGAGTGGACCTTCTTCTCCGGGGAAGTGGTTCACCAGAACTGATATTTGACTCTTTATTGGTCCGACATCGTCGGGGGGTATTCGCGGTTTTCGATAACCCCTGATGATGCCGCTGGCTGCCGCGTGCTGATAAGGAGGTGTGTTGAACGATAAGAAATAAGCGGTTCTGTTTTTCTTGATAGGTAAAATACAACAATCTGGGATCTCTGATGAAATTCAAAAAAAATGTAGTGCTGGCCGTGATGCTGCCGGCGGGGATGGTTCTTGCTCAAAATTCCCTGGCCTATGATGTGGTGCCGGCCGGACAGCCGGTGGTGACCGGGGAACCGAGTCGCGTGGGCGCGCCCTGGAATCATCGCTCCACCTTCAATATTCCCGGCACCAATACCGATGTGGCCTTCGGCGGTTACGTGAAGCTGGATGCCTTCTACGACTTCGATTATGACCAGGGGAATGCCACCGATCCGCTGGCGCTGCTCAACCCGGCGAATCGCACCGATGGCCGTACCAACTTCACCGCCTATGAGTCGCGGCTCAACTTCCGCACCCAGACGCGCACCGACTACGGCACGGTGAGCACCTACCTGGAAGGGCACTTCCTGCCCGACGGCAAGTTCAACCTGCGCCACGCCTATGGTGAATACGGTCCCTTCCTGGCCGGCCAGAGCTGGACCAACTTCATGCACTTCCTGGGCTCGCCGCGCAGCCTCAAGCTGGGTGGGCCGATTGGCTATGCCACCGGTCGCCCCTCTCAGCTGCGTTACACCCATAGCGCCGGGCCCAATACCTTCGCGGTGTCCCTGGAGGATCCCTCCTATGCGCTCTCGCCGGTCAACGGCGGGGCGGATATCGAGAACCCGCTGCCGACCCTGACCGCGCGCTACCAGTATGGGCGTAACTTCGGCATCTCCGCCCTGGTCAAGGAACTCGCCACCAACGAGGCCACCAGCGGCGTCGACGAGAGCACCACCGGCTATGGCGTGGCCGCCCAGTTGGCCCTGCCCCTGGGGGGCGCCACCACCTTCAAGGCCAATGCCACCGTCGGTAGCGGCCTGGGCAGCTACCTGAGCTATGTGCCGGATGGCGTGGCCGGGGCGCGCACCCCGGACGCCTATATCGACAACAACGGTTCGCTGGAGAGCGTCGATTCCCAGGCCTTCGGCGTTTCCCTGGAGCATAACTGGAACGGCGACTGGTCCAGCGCCGTCGGCACCTCGCGCTTCAGCCAGGACCTGCCGGATGACATCGCCGGCTTCCAGGCCGGCCTGGATACTGTCCAGTACTCCTTCGTCAACCTGATCTGGGACGTCAACCAGCGCCTCTCCACCGGTATCGAGTACCAGCACTCCGATATCGAGCGGGTCAACGGTGACTCCGAGGATGCCAGCCGGATTCAGGCCAGCGTGCAGTTCCAGTTCTGAGCGCAGCGCTCTCTGTCCTTACCGGGAGCCCCCGGCTCCTGACCTCTGCTTGCTTTGTGCCAGCCAATCGGCTGGCACTTTTTATATGCGGGAAGTACTTATCTTTTATCTCGTTGGACACCTTGCTCGGGAGAATCCCCCATGAAAAAGCGCGAGTCAGTATCCGATATCACGGTGGAGATGGCGCTGAATGCTGCCAGCATAGATTGGCAAGCCGATATTGAAGCGGCCTTCCGGGAGGCGCTGGTGACGCTGCTCGGGCGCCTCAAGGCGGTAGGTGGCTCCCCGGCCGGGATGCGTCACCTCTCGGTGACATCACCGGCGGGGCGCCTGGACCCTCGTCTTCCGGCCTGTGATCGCCTCTGGCGCGAGGTCTTCGGTGGCTTCAAACCGGCCTCCTTCGCCATCGAGGCGACATCGGCGCCACGAGTGATATTGTCACTGGAGCTGGAGGGGGAGACGGCAGCATCACCGAGTGACGCGCCGGTCTGGCGGGGGTTGGCGGCGGCGGCGGTCAATACGGCCTACAGCGCTCGGGCGGCCGTTCCCGACCATCTCGATATTTTCGTGCGTTGGCGGGAGGCGGGTGAGCGCTTCCTGGCGACCCGCAAGGTATCTCGTGACCTGTCCTATGGTCAGGCAAGGCTGCAGCGCTTCGATTTCTTCCCCGCGTCACGAGCGCAGGCTCCCCTGTTGATCTTTATTCATGGCGGCTACTGGCAGGCCATGGACAAGGCCGAGCATGCTCCGCTGCTGGCCGGGCATCTGGCTGCGGGCTGGGCCGTGGCGGTGCTCAACTATCGCCTGTGTCCCGAGGTCACCATCGCCGAGCAGGTCGAGGACGTGCGCCAGGCCCTGCGCCATCTATGGCATGGGGCCGAACGCTACGGCATCGATCGGAAATGCATCCAGGTCGTCGGTCATAGTGCCGGCGGACACCTGGGAGCCTGCCTGGTCAGTAGCGACTGGCCGACCCTGGATCCGGATATGCCGGCGACCCCGATTCGTGCCGCCTTGCTGATCAGCGGCATCTTCGACCTCGAGCCGATGCGCCATATGAGTTTCGGGCCGTTGCTCGGCCTGCCGGATGAGAAGACGGCCCGGGCGCTGAGTCCGCTGTTGACCGCCCCCAACCCCGGACTACGCCTGCATCTGGCCGTCGGGGAGCGGGAGAGCGAGGCCTTCCATTGGCAGTCTCGGGAGCTCGCCCGGCGCTGGGGCGAGCGACTCCAAGGCATCGAGGTGTCGAGCGTGGCCGATACCCATCATTTCTCGGTGCTGGAGGCCCTGTCGAGCGGGGCGCTGTTGCGGACCTCCCTGGCCCTGGCATGACTCCGCGTCACCGTTGAGGTGCCCCCTGGCCCGCCGCCCGGGATGGGCGCACCATAAGGTGATCCATCAGCAGACGAGGAGGGGACGATGAGCAAGCCACAGCGGGGCCGCACCTCGGTGAGCCTGGATGATGAAGGCGTGCACTGGGACCAGGAGATGAGCTACGGCCAGTATCTGAGCCTGGAGCCGCTACTGGCCTGCCAGAGCCCCCTGACCGACGAGCATGACGAGATGCTGTTTATCGTCATTCACCAGGTCTCCGAGCTATGGCTCAAGCAGTGTCTCCATGAGGCCCATGCCGCGGCGGCGCATATCGCCGCCGACCAACTGAGGCCCGCCTTCAAGATGCTGACCCGGGTGGCGCGCATCCAGGAGCAGATGATCCAGGCCTGGGAGGTGCTGGCCACCCTGACCCCGGCGGACTATGCGCGCTTTCGCGACAGCCTGGGGCAGAGCTCCGGTTTCCAGTCCTATCAGTACCGGGAGCTGGAGTTCCTGCTGGGCAACAAGCATCCCGCCCTGGTGGAGGTGCATCGCGGCCACCCCGAGCACTACCGGCGCCTCACCGAGGTGCTTCAGGCGCCCAGCCTCTACGACACCTGCCTGCGGCTGCTGGCCCGGCGCGGCTTCGCCTTGCCCGATGCGGTGCTGAATCGCGACTGGAGTGAGCCCTATGCGGCGTCTCCCGAGGTGGAATCGGCCTGGGCCGAGGTCTATGGCGACACCGAGCACCACTGGGACCTCTACGAGCTGGCCGAGAAGCTGGTGGACACCGAATACCATTTCCAGCAGTGGCGCTTCAGCCATATGAAGACGGTGGAGCGGATCATCGGCCACAAGCCCGGCACCGGCGGCACCAGCGGCGTCGGCTACCTCGCCAAGGCCCTGGAGCTGACCTTCTTCCCCGAGCTGTGGTCGGTGCGTACCCGGATGTAGGTGGCCTCAGGGCATTACCTTGAGGGGGCCGCCCTCCTTGAGGGTGTTCATGGCCACCTGGGTGGCGATATCGCGGATGCCCTCCATGGGGCTGATGGTGGTGGAGAGGAAGTGGGAGAGCTCGGCGAGGTCCGCCACCCGCACCTTGAGGATAAAGTCGTGGCTGCCGGTCACGGCATGGCAGTCGATCACCTCGTCCCGGGCCAGCAGCTCCGCCACGGCGTCCCTGGGCGAGGCCATGCGGCCCTTGTCCACCGAGAGGAAGATAAAGGCGGTGACCTTGAGCCCCAGGGCCTCCGGGTCGAGGCGCAGGTCGTGTCCCAGGATGACCCCGTTCTCCTCCAGGCGGGCGATGCGTCGCGAGCACTGGCTGGGGGAGAGGTTGACCGCCTCCGCCAGGCTGGCCAGGGTCAGGCGGGCATCCCGCTGCAGGGCGTGAAGAATCCGCCGATCGAACCTATCAAGGGTTTCCATGTGTGTGAAATCTCTTATTGGCGCAATAATTTTGCATAACCTGAGCCATTGACGCCAGAGAACGCAAGCCTTTCCCGGCTCGTCTCTCCTAGAATTTGGGACAGCTTCATCACCCGATTCCCTGGAGGCCCCATGACCCCGACCCTGGATAGCGTTCGTGAACTGGATCGCCGCGATCCCCTGGCCGCTTTCAAGGCCCGCTTCGCCCTGCCCGAGGGCGTGCTCTATCTGGATGGCAACTCCCTGGGGGCCCAGCCCCGGGCCGCTCGGGAGGCGCTGGATGCTACCCGGGATCAGTGGCGTGACGAGCTGATCAAGGGCTGGAATCAGGGCTGGTTCGATGCCCCGGAGCGCCTGGGCGACCTCGTGGCGCCACTGATCGGCGCCGGGCCCGGCGAGGTGGTCGTCAGCGACAATATCACCCTCAATATCTTCAAGCTGTTGGGCTATATCACCGAGTCCCAGGGGCGCTCGCGGCCGGTGATCCTCAGCGAGGGCGGCAACTTCCCCACCGATGGCTATATCGCCCAGGGGCTGTGCCGCTTCGCCGGCCTCGAGCATCGGGTACTGCCGGAGGGGGCGGCGCTGGCCGACTACCTGGACGAGCGGGTCGCCGCCGTGGTGCTGAGCCAGGTCAACTACCGCACCGGGCGTCAGCGCGATATGGCCGCCATCACCGCCCAGGTGCATGAGCAGGGCGCCGAGATCGTCTGGGACCTGGCCCACTCCGCCGGGGCCCTGCCGGTGGACCTGCATGGCTGTGGCGCCAGCTATGCGGTGGGCTGCACCTACAAGTACCTCAACGGCGGCCCCGGGGCCCCGGCCTTTCTCTATGTGCACCAGGAGCACCAGGATGGCGGCTGGCAGCCGCTCTCCGGCTGGCATGGACACGCCGCGCCTTTCGCCTTCGACGGCGACTATGCCCCGGCCCCGGGCATTACCCGCTTTCGCAGCGGCACCCACTCGGCGCTGATCTACGCTCCCCTGGAGGCCTCCCTGCGGCTCTGGCAGGAGGTGGACATGACCGCCCTGCGGGAGAAGAGCCTGGCATTGGGCGAGCTGTTCCGCGACTGCCTGGCCGACCTGCTCGAGGCCGAGGGCATCGAGGACATCACCCCGCCCCGGGCCGAGCGTGGCAGCCAGGTGGCTTTTATTCATCGCGACAACGGCTATGCCATCGTCCAGGCGCTGATCGCCCGGGGCGTGATCGGCGACTACCGGGAGCCCGGGCTGATGCGCTTCGGCTTTACGCCCCTCTACCTCAGCTACGAGGACGTCTGGCAGGCGGCCCGGCACTTCCGTGAGGTGGTGGAGAATCGCGAGTACCTGGAAGCGCGTTTCCGGGTGCGCGCGGAGGTCACCTGAGATGGGCCTCGATCAGGATCGTGCCGCGCGGGAGAAGGCCTATTCGCCGAGCCGCTGGGCCCGGGACTTCGAGGCGAGCCTGGCGCGCCAGGCCGAGCTCGGCGCCCGGCTGCGCGAGCGTCATCCGCCGAGGCGCCTGAGCTATGGGGCGGGGCCGCGGGAAGGCCTCAACCTCTTCCTCCCCGAGGGGCAAGGGCCCTGGCCGCTGATGGTCTTCCTGCACGGCGGCTATTGGCAGGAACTGGACGCCGCGGCCACCGACTTCATGGCCGTGCCCTGGCTGGGACGGGGCTGGGCCTTCGCCTCCCTGGACTACCCCCTGGCGCCGGGCGCCTCCCTCGAGGCCATGGTGGCGGCCTGCCGCCAGGGTATGGCGGCCCTGCGCCGCGAGGCGAGCGCCCTGGGGTTGAATGGCCGCCTCCACCTGGGCGGTCATAGCGCCGGGGCCCAGCTGGCGCTGATGAGCTGCCTGGGGGAGGGGCGCCTGAGTGGCATCGAGTCGCTCTGGCTGCTCAGCGGCATCTATGACCTGCGCCCCCTGGTGGGCACCTATATCGATGCCCCCCTGGGGCTGGACGAAGAGCGGGCCGCGCGACTCAGCCCGCTGTGCCAGGACCTGTGGGGCCTACCGCCGCTGACCCTGGTGCACGGCGAGCTCGATCCGCCCGCCTTCCGTGCCCAGGGCGAGGCGCTATATGAGCGCGCCTGGGCGGCCGGGGTGGCGGTGAAGCTCTGCCCGCTGCCCGACTGTGATCACTTCGACATCCTCGAACGGCTCGATGCGCTGCCGCGCTGAGCCGACTCCTTAACCCGGTGAGATAACTCCAATGACAATATCGCAAGCCAAGCCCGCCGCCGCGGCCTCTCCCTCCGACGCGCCCAGCGGGCGCGCCCAGTTCTCCAGCCGTTTCGGCTTCCTGATGGCCGCCGCCGGCGCCGCGGTGGGCCTCGGCAATGTGTGGAGCTTCCCCTCTATGGCCGCCAACAACGGCGGCGGCGCCTTCCTGCTGGTCTATGTGGTGATGGCCTTTATCCTCGCCTATCCGGCGCTGATGGCGGAGCTGACCCTGGGACGCTATGCCCAGAGCGGCATCATCAATGCCATGGGCCGGGTGGGCGGCCGTGGCCTGCCACGGCGCCTGGGGCAGGGCGTCGGCGGCCTGGCGCTGCTGGCCGCCTGCCTGGGGCAGGCCTTCTATGCCATCGTCACCGGCTGGCTGATCGGCTACGCGCTATTGCCGCTCTCCCGGCTACTCGGCCTGGAGAGGGCGACGGCCTGGCTCGCCGAGGGGAGCTTCTGGCGGGACTGGAGCCTGACCCTGGCGGCCATGGTGATTACCGCGGCGGTGGTCTTGGCCGGGGTGAACCAGGGCATCGAGCGCTGGACCAAGCGGCTGATGCCGCTGCTGCTGGTGATGATGCTGGGGCTGATCGCGGTGATGCTGAGCTTCCCCGGCGCCGGCGAGGGGGTCAAGACCTACCTGGTGCCGGACCTGTCGCGGATCGACGGGCAGCTGTTGCTGGATGCCATGGGCCAGGCCTTCTTCTCGCTCTCCATCGGCGTCGGCGCCATGGTGGTCTACGGCTCCTACCTGAGCCGCGAGGCCAATCTGCCCCGGGTCGGCGCCCAGGTGATGCTGATCGACATGGGCGTGGCCTTCGTCGCCGGCCTGCTGATCATTCCGGCCATGTTCGTGGCCCATGGCCTGGGGGTGGAGGTCTTCAACGAGGCCGGCGAGCTGCAGAGCTCGGCGACCCTGCTGTTTATGGTGATGCCGGCCATGTTCGAGGCCATGGGGGCGCCGGGGCTGGGCCTGGAGCTTGTCTTCTTCGTGCTGCTGGCCATCGCCGCCCTGACCTCCATGTTCCCGGTACTGGAGGTGCCGGTCTCGACCCTCGAGGAAACCGGCCTGATCCGCCGTCGCCCGGCCACCTGGCTGATGGCGCTGGTAACCTTCGTTATCGCCAGCCTGATCCTGGCTTACTTCGAGCCGCTGTTCGACTGGGCCATCACCCTGACCATCAGCTACAGCATGCCGCTGGTGGGGGGATTGGTGTGCCTCTATGTGGGCTGGTTGCTGTCGCGCCATGCCAAGCTCCAGGAGCTGCGCCAGGGGGCCCCGGAGATCGAGCGTACCCTGTTCTGGAAGCTCTGGCCCTGGTATATCCGCCTGGTCTGTCCGCTGCTGATCCTGGTGGTGATGGTACGCAGCCTGGCCTGAGCCGGTCGTGTTGCCGCTCTTCGCCGTCAGGATGGTGCACCGTCCCGCAGCAGAGGTGGCTATGCTGAAAGTGGTGAGCAGCAAAGCGGCCGTGAACCCCTGGTGAGGCAGCTGCTGGAGTTCATCGCCCTCATGGAGACCTTCAGCGAGGTACCCCCGGGCCATGGCACGAGGATATCGGCGACCAGGCCGGAAGCCTGCCGTCCGGTGGCTGGCGATTCTGCTCTGGGTCTGCCTGGCCGGTGTCCTGTCGGCCCAGGCCCAGGACAACTGGCTGCGCGATAGCTGGCGCGAGGTGATCGCCGCCTCGCCCTTTGACGAGCCCCTGGCGGTGGCGTCCGAGGCGCGCCCCTACTCGGTGAACGGCAGCGTGAACGCTCGCCTCGAATGGCCCTTCGCGGAGCTCGCCGAGGCGTTCGGCTCGCCGGTGGCCTGGTGCCAGGTGCTTATCCTGCACCTCAACGTCAAGGGCTGCTTCCATGACGCGGCGGTCGACGAGGCTGCGCTACGGCTCTATGTGGGCCGCCGGCACTACGAGCTCCTGGCCGATGCCGAACGCCTCGATCTGCGCCTGCGGCGGGTCGCCGAGGGGCCCATCTACCTGGAGATGGTGCTGGAGGGGGATCGGGGACCCTACGGCACCCGGGCCTTCCGCCTGCAGTTGCGTGCCGTGCCTGACCTCGACGGGGCCAGCCTGGTGCAACTGCGTTACTCCCTGGTGTACGGCATGACGGCGCGCCTCGCCCTGCGCGGTTACTTCGCCTTCGGCGGCCAAGACCGGGTGGGGTTCAGCGAGGAGCCGGGCGAGGATGGCCGACCGCGCCCGGTGGGCGGCATGCGGGGCATGATCGAGCGCAACGTCATGCGCTTCTACCTGGCCCTGGTGGCCCATCTGGAGACCCGGACGCTGTCCGAGGCGGAGCGGCTGGAGGCCAGCTTGTCCCGCTGGTTCGCCCTCACCGAGCGCTATCCCGAGCAGTTGCGCGAGATCGATCGTGCCGACTACCTGGAGATGAAGCGCCGCGAGCAGGCGCGGCAGCGTCGCGGCGCCGAATAATGAGGGGAGCGTGCCCCGTATCGGTGAAGGCGCCATGCCGGGCACATGGCGGTGGAGCCGGCCCCGGCTCAGTCCGGGGGTGGTTCGACGAAGGCACCGCGGTGAAAGGCCGCCGCGGCCGCGACCTCGGCGAGGCCGCGCTGGCCGGGTTCCGGCGGCTCGTCGCCGGCCAGCACCCGCAGCACCGCCCTGACGCCGCGTGACAGCGAGATCAGGTTGTAGCCACCCTCCAGCACGAAGACCAGGCGCCCCTGGCAGTGCCGGTGGGCCAGGGCCTTGAGGATGCCGGTCATGGCGGCGAAGCCGTCATAGGAGACCTCCATGGCCAGGTCATGGCTGTGCGGATCGAAACCGGTCGAGACCAGGATCAGGTCGGGCCGGAACCAGTCGGCCGCGGGTACCAGGATCTCGCGAAAGGCCTTGAGGTAGGCGGCGTCGCCGGCGTCGCCGGGGAGGGGAACATTGACGTTGGTGCCATCCCCCAGGCCCATGCCGATCTCTTCGAGATTCCCCGTGCCGGGATAGAAGGGGGCGGCGCGGTGCAGGTCGAAGAACAGCACATGCGGGTCGGCCCAGAAGATATCCTGGGTGCCGTTGCCGTGATGGGCATCCCAGTCGACGATCATCACGCGCCGGCAGCCCAGGGCGGTGCGGGCATGCGCGGCGGCCACCGCCACGTTGTTGAACAGGCAGAAGCCGCGGGCGCGCACCGGCTCGGCGTGGTGCCCGGGGGGCCTCACCAGCGCGAAGCTGCTCGTGGCTCGTCCCGCGACGACGGCCTCGACGGCGGCGATCGCCGTGCCGGCGGCCACCTCGGCGGCGTCGACGCTACCGGGCGATACGGCCGTGGTGTCCACATCCAGCCAGGCGCTCTGGCCGCGCAGCTCGAAGATATGGTCCAGGTAGGAGCTGGTATGCACGCGTCCCAGCTGCTCCCGCGTCGCCGCCTTGCCCGGCTCGAAGGCCACGCCGGGCACCGGTTCGAGCTCCAGGAGGCGCCGGATGGCGGTGAGCCTGGCGGGGTGTTCCGGATACTTCCAGGGGACCCCCAGCCCCGACAGCAGCGAGCGGATACGATCGTCCATGCGTCCCGGCAGGAAAGGCACCTCGATATCCGGTTCATGGGCCAGCATTCGCTCGTCATAGAAGACGATCACGCTGTTTTCGTCGGCCACGATGCAAGCTCCCTGGGTGTGCGGCGAAAAGGACGTGCCTGGCTACAGCATAGACGGGGCCGGGTGGTCGGACGGAGCGGGTGTCGATGCCGTTGCCGACGATGCTGTCCCGCTGCCTCGGGATCGCCCTGCGTCATCGGGTCGCCATAAGAAAGCCGCGCCCGGATGGGCGCGGCTCTTGCGGTGATGGCCGCTGGCCAGGCGCCGGCGAGGCGGCACCCATCAGGCATCAGGCGATATCGAAGCGGTCGGCGTTCATCACCTTGGTCCAGGCCGCCACGAAGTCCTTGACGAACTTGTCCCTGGCGTCGTCCTGGGCGTAGTTCTCGGCCAGGGCGCGCAACTGGGAGTTGGAGCCGAAGATCAGGTCCACGCGGGTACCGGTCCACTTCACCTGCCCGGTCTTGGCATCACGCCCCTCGAAGACATCCGGGTCGGCGCCGGTGGGCTGCCACACGGTATCCATATCGACCAGGTTGACGAAGAAGTCATTGGTCAGGGCGCCGGGCCTGTCGGTAAAGACGCCATGCCTGGTGCCGCCGTGATTGGTGTCCAGCACCCGCAGGCCGCCCACCAGCACGGTCATCTCCGGGGCGCTGAGCCCCAGCAGTTGGGCCCGGTCGACCAGCATCTCCTCGTCGGAGACGGTGAACTTGGCACGGGCGTAGTTGCGGAAACCGTCGGCCTCCGGCTCCAGCGGCTCGAAGGAGTCGGCGTCGGTCTGCGCTTCGCTGGCATCGCCACGCCCCGGGGCGAAGGGCACGCTGATGTCGTGGCCGGCGGCCTTGGCGGCCTGCTCGATGCCGACATTACCGGCCAGCACGATCACGTCGGCCAGGCTGGCGCCTGTATCGGCGGCGATGCCTTCCAGTACGCCCAGCACCTTGGCCAGCCGCTCCGGTTCGTTGGCCGGCCAGTCCTTCTGGGGCGCCAGGCGGATGCGGGCGCCGTTGGCGCCGCCGCGCATATCCGAGCCGCGGAAGGTGCGCGCGCTGTCCCAGGCGGTCGCGACCATCTCGCTGATGCCGAGGCCGCTCGCGGCGATCTTGGCCTTGACCGCGGCAACGTCGTAGTCGCGTTTGCCGGCCGGTACCGGGTCCTGCCAGATCAGGTCTTCGGCCGGCACTTCCGGGCCCAGATAGCGGACCTTGGGCCCCATGTCGCGGTGGGTCAGCTTGAACCAGGCGCGGGCGAAGGCGTCGGCGAACTCCTCCGGGTTCTTGTGGAAGTGCTCGGCGATCTTGCGATAGGCCGGATCCTCGCGCATCGCCATATCGGCGGTGGTCATCATCAGGCCGACCCGCTGGGCGGCATCCTCCGCGTCCGGGGCATGGTCCTTGTCCGCCAGGTTCTTGGGCACCCACTGCTGGGCTCCCGCCGGGCTCTTGGAGAGCTCCCACTCGTAGCCGAACAGGATATCGAAGTAGCTCATGTCCCACTGGGTGGGAGTCGGGGTCCAGGCGCCTTCCAGGCCGCTGGTGATGGTGTCGCGGCCCTTGCCGCTGCCGAAGCTGCTTCTCCAGCCCAGGCCCATCTCTTCCAGGGGCGCGGCTTCCGGCTCGGGGCCGACATGGGCGGCGTCGCCGGCCCCATGGGTCTTGCCGAAGGTGTGGCCGCCGGCGGTCAGGGCCACCGTCTCGTAGTCGTTCATCGCCATGCGCGCGAAGGTCTCACGCACGTCCTTGCCGGAGGCCAGCGGGTCCGGGTTGCCGTCGGGACCCTCCGGGTTGACGTAGATCAGGCCCATCTGCACCGCGGCCAGCGGGTTCTCCAGCTCGCGGTCGCCGGAGTAGCGGCTGTTGGGCTTGTCGCTGGTGGCCAGCCATTCGTCCTCGGCGCCCCAGTAGATGTCCTCTTCCGGGGCCCAGATATCCTTGCGCCCGCCGCCGAAGCCGAAGGTCTTGAAGCCCATGGATTCCAGGGCGACGTTACCGGCGAGGATAAAGAGGTCGGCCCAGGAGAGCTTGTTGCCGTACTTCTGCTTGATCGGCCACAGCAGGCGGCGGGCCTTGTCCAGGCTGGCGTTGTCCGGCCAGCTGTTGATGGGGGCGAAGCGCTGGTTGCCGGTGGAGGCGCCGCCGCGGCCGTCGGCGGTGCGGTAGGTACCGGCGGCGTGCCAGGCCATGCGAATCATGAAGGGACCATAGTGGCCATAGTCGGCGGGCCACCACTCCTTGGAATCGGTCATCAGGTCGGCCAGGTCTCGCTTGACCGCGGCCAGGTCGAGCTTCTTAAACTCGGCGGCATAATCGAAGTCCGCCCCCATGGGATCGGCCTTGGGACTGTGCTGGTGCAGGATGCTCAGATTGAGCTGGTTGGGCCACCAATCCTTGTTCATGGGACCGCGGCCACCCACTCGGGTATTGGATCCGTGCATCACCGGGCATTTACCGGCGCTGTTGCTTTGGTCACTCATTGCTCTCTCCAGTCATCGCCACCTTGGTGGGGCTCCACTAGTCATAGATGAGAGGCGCTCACCGTTACAATGCGCTGAATCAAGCTCGGCTTATTCAGGCCTGTTCCGAGGGCGTTTCATCCCGCTCCTGTCTATAAAGCTAAGTGTCGGACCGGGAAGCCGCCATTTTTCTTTGTCGAAGGCCTTGATAGCCAAACTTTATCAACAAAAAGCGATATACCGATGACGGCTCATCAATACCTTAGGGCTCGGGAATCACCAGGGTGGCCGACTCGCCCATCAGGAAGTCGCGGTTGAGCTCGAGGGCCTCGCGCAGGTAGTCCCACAGCAGCCGCACCCGGGCCAACTGGCGCTGCTCCTGGCGGGCGGTGATCCAGAACTGGCGCACCACTTCCACCTCATCATCGAGCACCGGGGCCAGGGCCGGCGCCGGCTCGGCCAGGAAACAGGGTAGCACCGCCAGGCCGGCCCCCTGCAGGGCGGCGCTGTACTGGGTGGTGACGCTGGTGCTGCGGATCGCCATCTGCGGCGGCTGGCCGACCCGGGCCGGGTCGAGCAAGGGTTCCAGGTAGCTGAGCTGGTCGCTGAAGATCAGGTCATCCACATAGCCGATCAGTCGATGGCGGCCCAGCTCGGCGAGGCGCTCGGGACGACCGCGGCGGGCCAGGTAGTCGCGGCTGGCATAGAGGCGCAGCCGGTAGTCGCAGAGTCGCGAGACCACCAGGCCGGGACTCGCGGGGCGTTCGACGGTGATCGCCAGGTCCGCCTCGTGGCGGCTCAGGTTGACCACCCGGGGCAGGGCCAGCAGGTCGAGGGTCAGCCCCGGGTGGCGGTCGCCGAAGGCGGCCAGCAGGGGTGCCACCACCCAGGTGCCGAAGCCTTCGGTGACGCCCAGGCGAATCTGGCCGCTGAGGCGACGATTCTGGTCGCTGAGCCCCTCCACCGCCTCCAGAGCGTGGCGGCTCATCTCCTCGGCATGGGCCAGCAGCCGCTGCCCCGCCTCGGTGAGGCGGTAGCCATGGGTGCTGCGCTCGAAGAGCTGGGTGTTGAGCTTCTCCTCGAAGCGCCGGGTGCGCCGCGACAGGGTGGAGTGATCCAGGCCCAGGCGCCGGGCCGCCTCGGTGAGGCGCTGGCAGCGCGCCACCTCCAGGAAGAGTTGTATGTCCTGCCAGTCCAGCATGCTCACCTCGATGGGGCTCGTTGTGCATCAGTGCACAAGCAATGTGCGGCCCTGGCCATTGTCTGTCAATCCACCCCCTGCCTACACTCAAATCATCCCTGGATACGATATCGGCCTTGCCGATATGCACATCAGTAGCGCTTCGGATAACAACCCCAACCCTCGGGTCTAAGGCAGTGACGCCGCCCGCCAAGGAGTCGCCATCATGTCCATCCGCGAGATTCCCCTCTATATCGACGGCCAGGCCGTGCCCTCCCAGAGCCAGGAGTGGCGCGACGTACTCAATCCCGCGACCCAGGAGGTGGTGGCCCGGGTACCCTTCTGCACCGCCGAGGAGGTGGACCGGGCCGTGACCAGTGCCAAGGTCGCCTTCAAGGCGTGGCGCAAGGTGCCCCTGGCCAAGCGCCAGCGCATCATGCTCAAGTTCCAGGCGCTGATCCGCGAGCACACCGCCGAGCTCGCCGCCCTGATCACCGAGGAGCACGGCAAGACCCTGCCGGACGCCGAGGGCGAGGTGGGCCGCGGCCTCGAGGTGGTGGAGCACGCCTGCTCGATTCCCTCCCTGCAGCTGGGCGAGCTGGCCGAGAACGCCGCCAGCGAGGTGGACGTCTACACCCTCAATCAGCCGCTGGGGGTGGGCGCCGGCATCACCGCCTTCAACTTCCCGATCATGCTGCCCTGTTTCATGTTTCCGCTGGCCATCGCCACCGGCAACACCTTCGTGCTCAAGCCCTCCGAGCAGGATCCCAGCTCGACCATGCGCCTGGTGGAACTGGCCCATGAGGCGGGTCTTCCCGCCGGGGTGCTCAACGTGGTGCATGGCGGCCCCGAGGTGGCCAACCAGATCTGCGATCACCCGGATATCAAGGCGCTCTCCTTTATCGGCTCCACCCAGGTGGGCACCCATATCTATCGCCGCGCCGGCGAGGCGGGCAAGCGGGTGCAGTCGATGATGGGCGCCAAGAACCACTGCGTGATCATGCCCGACGCCAACCGCAGCCAGGCCATCAACAATCTGCTGGGCTCCGCCTTCGGCGCCGCCGGCCAGCGCTGCATGGCCAACTCGGTGGTGGTGCTGGTGGGTGAGGCCCAGGCCTGGCTGGAGGATATCGTCGAGGGCGCCCGCAAGATGAAGGTAGGGCCCGGCACCCAGCGCGACGCCGACCTGGGGCCGCTGGTCTCGCCCGCCGCCCGGGATCGGGTGGTCAGCCTGATCGATGCCGGCGAGAAGGAGGGCGCCAAGTTGATGCTGGATGGCCGCGGCTGTCGGGTGGAGGGCTATGCCAAGGGCAACTTCGTGGGCCCCACCGTCTTCGCCGGGGTGAGCGCCGAGATGACCGTCTATCGGGAGGAGATCTTCGGCCCGGTGCTCTGCGTGGTGAGCGTCGATACCCTGGACGAGGCCATCGACTTCATCAATGCCAACCCCAATGGCAACGGTACTTCCATCTTCACCAACTCCGGCTGGGTGGCGCGGCGCTTCGAGACCGAGATCGACGTGGGCCAGGTGGGCATCAATGTGCCGATTCCGGTGCCGGTGGCCTATTTCAGCTTCACCGGCTCGCGGGGCTCCAAACTCGGCGACCTGGGCCCCAACGGCAAGCAGGCCATCGCCTTCTGGACCCAGACCAAGACGGTCACCGCCCGCTGGTACGAGCCGGAGAACGTCTCCAGCGGCATCAACAGCACCATCTCGCTGCACTGAATAGCGGCAAGAGTGTGAAACGCGGCCCCGTCTCGAGAGAGGCGGGGCCGCGTTGTCTAACGCTCGGGCACTCCAAGGGCGGTAAACAGCTCGGCCAGCTCCGGGTCCGCCCGCTGGGCGCGCAGGATGGCGGCATCCACCACCGAGAAGCGGCCTGCCGAGGCCTGCAGGTACACCTCGCCACTCGCTTCGTCGATAAAGCGGACCTCCGGCACCTTGGCGAGGCACTGCTTGAGGAAGGTGCAGTTCCTGGAGATCGCCAGGCTCTCGTCGTCGGGATAGACCTCCGCCGGGCAGGTCGCCAGGGTGTTGATCCTCTTGTAGCGATCGATGTTGACCAGGCCCAGGGGGGCCAGGATATGCAGGACCTCGCGGGTGCCATGGGCGATGGTCGTCGGCGGGGTGTGCTTGGGCACGCTGTTGTCCAGGAAGGTGTACTCCAGTCGGGGATGCCGGCTGTCCAGCCACTTGAAGAGCAGCTTGGGCATGCCGTCATAGGCCTCCACGCAGTGCCCCAGGAAGTCTTCCACCGCCTTGTAGCGTCCCCGCGCCAGCCCGCGCTCCCAGCCGCGCTCCACCGTGGCCTCCGGCGGGGTCACGACGAAATAGAAGTACATGGTGGCGACATGTTTCGCATAGGTGGCATCCAGGAGCTGCGGGACCTTGTCCATGGCGAAGCTGTCGAAGCGAAACCGGTCGATCAGCAGGTTGGGGATGGAGGGGGTGCGCCGGGCCTTGTCGCGGATGTAGCGGTCCAGCTTGGCATCGATGAGCTTGACCTCCTTGCCGGCCAGGCGGCCGGCATACTTGTAGGCCTCGCCCAGGGCCTCATAGTCGAGCAGGAGGCGGCGCCAGATATCGGGGGAGATGGTGCCGTACTGGTCCGGTTGGATGCCGAGATCCCGCAGGGTGTCCTTCAGGAAGTGGCGCAGGGAGCTCTTGCCGGCGGCCGAGGCCCCCTTGAGGCTGATCAGGATCGGCTCCCTGGCGCAGGGGAGCCGGGCATAGCCCTCGACCTGCATGGCTCGCTCGACATGGGGGGCGATCCGCTCGCCGAGGTGGCGGCTGCCGAAGTCGTTGCACGCATGCCGGGTGATCAATGTCGCCAGCAGCTCCCGTTCCACCCCGATATGACCCTGGGTGCCGCCGATCGAATTCAGGACACGGTAAGCGCTCTTGTAGATGGCCCGCTCCAGCTCGGCCTCGGCCGCCAGCCCCTTGTCCTTGATGCCCCGGATCACGTCATGATGACGTTCCTCGATGGAGCGGTGGTCCGCCGGCTTCTGTGGGGAAGGGCGTTTGCCGAACCACCGGGACAGCCGGGAGACGGGCTCGGGGTCGACCGCTACCGGCTCGGGGGCGAAGGCCGTGGCGAGGATGTCGCCTACCCGGCCGTGTATCTCGTCATACAACCGGTCATAGGCCTGCTGGAACGCCGGCAGTTGGGGGATCAGGTAGTCGGAGAGGATCTTCAGGGCGATGCTGCGGAAGTGCTGACCCAGGAGCTCTTCCTCTTCCCCCTCGAGGACCACCACATCGGCGGTCACCCGTACGATCAGCTCGTGCAGCACCAGGCGTTCCGCCCGGAATGCGACGAGCTCCTCTTCCACGAGCCCGGTGAGGGCCCTCAGTTCGGAAATGTCGGACAGGCGAGAATAGACGTTGGCCGGACGATGAATCGTCTCCAGGGGCTTGTAGCGCCTGGGCAGCTCGGCCTCCAGGCCGGGATTCCACGCCGAAAACTCGGGACCGTCTCGATTGGGCATACCGGGAAACCATGCATGAGGGACACCATGCAGCGATAGTGGCCCACCCGGCCACGCGGAACAATACCCGCCGGCGCTAGACAAGCTGATTGACGTTAACGTTAACTGAGGGATATTGCCGTGATTGTTCGGCCCCTCTCCTCCACGACCCAGGAATCGCCATGACCCGTCCCATCAGTCGCTTTCCCATCCCCGAATCGATCCAGGACCTGCCCGAAGACATCCGCGACGCCATCCTGGCGGTGCAGGAGAAGGCCGGCTTCGTGCCCAATGTCTTCCTGATGCTGGCCCACCGGCCGGACGAATTCCGCGCCTTCTTCGCCTACCACGACGCCCTGATGGAGCGGGAGTCCGACACCCTGACCCAGGCCGAGAAGGAGATGATCGTGGTGGCGCTGAGTGCCCGCAATCGCTGCCTCTACTGCGTGGTGGCCCATGGCGCCCTGCTGCGGATCTACAGCAAGGACCCATTGCTGGCCGATCAGGTGGCCATCAATCACCGGGTCGCCGAGATTAGCGAGCGCCATCGGGTGATGCTGGATTTCGCCCTGCACAGCGGCCTGGGGGTGGGAGAGCTCGACGACGACTGGGCGGCGCGGCTCGAGGCGGCGGGCTTTACCCGGGACGATAGCTGGGATATCGGCGCCATCGCCGCCTTCTTCGGCCTGTCCAATCGCCTGGTGACCCTGGCCGGCACCCCGCCCAATCCCGAGTTCTATCTGATGGGGCGGGTGCCGCGAGAGAAATGAGGGGGGAGGCCGATATGGGAATGATTTGCCCTGACCTCGATGAGCCGTAAGCGGAACTGCCGGGACACTCAGCCGGAAAGCACCGTGGGCAGCCAGAGGGCGAGGTTTGGCCATATGCTGATCAAGGCGGCGGCCAGGCACATCAGCAGGAAAAAGGGGGCCGAGGCCAAGGCGACCCGGCTAATCTTCTCACCGGTCATGCCCTGAAGCACGAACAGGTTGAAGCCTACGGGGGGAGTGATCTGTCCCAGTTCCACCATGATCACCAGGAAGACACCGAACCATAGTGGGTCGAAGCCCGCCAGGATGACGATGGGCAGGGTGATGGGGAGGCTCATCACGGTAATCGAGATGCCGTCGAGGAATAGCCCCAGCACGATGTAGAACACCGCCAGTGCCATGAGCAAGGCCATGGGGGAGAATGCTTGCGCGGCGATCCAAGTGGCCAGTTCACGGGGGAGGTGCAGGTAACCCATGGCGGTGGAAAGCAGCATGGCCGTGACCAGTAGGCTACAGACCATGGTGGCACTGATCAGGGTGCCTTTGAGGGCATTGAGCAGCATGGGCAGAGTGAGTTGGCGTTCCAGGGCGAGCAGGCCCAGGGTGGCGGCCACGCCGACGGCGGCGGCCTCGGAGGGAGTGGCGATCCCGGAATAGATCGAACCGATGACGATGGTAATCAGGGCCACCACCGGGGCCAGTAGTGTGACGGCCTGCCAGATTCCGATATCGCTGTCCGTTTGTTGGGGAGCGAGCTGCGGCTTCAGCCTGCTGCGCAGGATGATGAAACCGCTATACAGCAGGGCGATCAGCAGGCCCGGTATGACGCCGGCCATAAACAGTTTGCTGATCGAGACCTCGGCCTGGACGCCATAGACGATCATCACGATGGAGGGGGGGATCAATAACCCCAAACTTCCCGCGCCGGCCAACGAGCCGATCGATAGATCGCGGTCATAGCCGCGGTTGGCGAGTTCATGGGTGGTGATCTTGCCGATGGTGGCCGTGGTGGCGGCGCTGGAGCCGCTGACGGCGGCGAATAGCGCGCAGCCGAACACGTTGGTGTGCAATATACCACCAGGGAGCGGGCGTGTGAGAGGTGTCAGCCCTTTGAATAGCCGCTCGGAGATGTTGGAGCGGAAGATCAGCTCACCCATCAAGATGAAGAGCGGAATCGCGGAAAGCTCCCAACTGTTGCCGGCGCGGTAGAGAATTCGCGAGAAGATCAGTCCGATCCGCTCGAGGTCGAAATCTCCCAGCCACCACAGCGACCCCATGGCGGTGATCACCAAGGCGGCGAAGACCCAGGTACCCATGGCCAATACCACGATTAGCAGTGCCGCCACGCCTAGGGCGATCCATACCATATCCATCGTCGATGATCCTCAGTCTTGGTCTTATTGTGTGGGATGGGTATGGCGCGAACGCTCGGTGACGAGCTGGAAGCTGCGGACCACCAGCGTGAAGCACAGCAGCCACAGGCCGAGCAACACGATGCCTTCGGGGATCCATAACGGTGTTTCTGCCAGGGTGTCGCTGGTAATGCCGCGTTGGTAGCTGCGGACCACGTTCTTCCACCAGAACAGTGATAGCCAAGCGAAGGCTCCGAAGCTGGTGATGGCAATCAGCAATTCCAGTGGCCAGTGCCATTTCTTCGGCAGTCGGTCGAGAACCAGTGCGACTCGGATAAGCCCGTTCTTCTCCAAGACATAGGGCAGGCCGAGAAAGGTCATGGCGGCGACGGCATAGCCGATGTATTCATCGAGGATAAAGGTCGAGTGTCCGAACAGGCGTAACACAATTTCCAGGATGATGTGCCCGAACATATACAGGATCAGCAGAATCGCGACCCCCGCCGCGAGGCGGTTCAAGCCTCGCGACAGGGCTGCCAGCCAACCGATCATGGCGTTTGGCCGTTATGGAAGGTGTCGAGGATCGCTTGGCCGCGCTCGCCCATGGTGTCTTGCCAGCCACTGACGACCGGGCTCGCGGCATCCGCCAGCGCTTGCTGGAAGTCGGATGAAATAGGGTCATGGATCGTTACGTCGTGCTCGTCGAGCGTGGCGTAGTTACTCTGGGTGCGTTCGCGTACCGCTTGCCAGTTGTGTTCATCCGTACGTCGGGCAGCTTCACGAAAGGCTTCCTGCTGCTCCGCCGAGAGCGATTCGAAGGCATCACGGTTCATGTGCACCATGTTTAGCGGGATGGCGTACTGGATACCGCTGAAGTGCTGCTGGTGTTCCCAGAAGCTGGCATTGGTGCCGGCCTCGGCGGAGGTAAGCACGGCATCGATGCCCCCGGTAGCTAGCAGTGGCACCACATCGCCCCAGGAGAGGCTGACGGGGGCCGCGCCGGCATTGCGTAGGGTTTCGGTGCCGTTGCGGTCGAAGGTGCGGATCTTCAGGTTCTGGAGGTTTTCGCTGGAGGTGACGGCCTCTCGAGACCAGATGCCGCTGGCCGGCCAGGGCGAGGCATAGAGCAGGATCTGATCGTTGTCCTCGAATACTTCGTCGTAGTGGGGACGCGCGATCTCGTACAGTTGACGGGCTTCGTCGACGCCATTCACCAGGAAGGGAAGCGAAGAAAGCAGGAAAATGGGGTCGATGCCGCTCATGGTGCCCGAAAGCGTATCGGCGATCTGTACCACATTGTCAGCCACGCCATAGAAGTGGTCGCCTGACTTGAAGCCCAAGGCGCCACCGGTATGCAGGGTGATATCGATCTCGCCATCGGTGAGCTCCCTGACCTGCTCGATAAAATAGGCATCGCCCTGAGCATGAATGGAGTTGGCGTTGTACTCGTTGGAAAAGTCCAAGCGTGTGGCAGCTTGGGTGGAAACGCTGATTCCAAGGCATACCGCGAGTCCGAATCCAGAAAGCGCAAGTCGAGATCTGGTTAGGCGGGGGGCCGAGATGAGGCTTGAGACAGACATAGAAAGACTCCGCTTGTTGTTATCTACTCAACGGTCTCTCATTTTCGTCTATCTTTGGCCACCTATTTCCGACTTCCTGGGCACTGTTTGCGACGGTGAGGGGGAGTTCGACGAGCTCGAGGCGGCGGGTTTCACCCGGGACGATAGCTGGGATATCGGCGCCATTGTCGCCTTCTTCGGTCTCTCCAATCGCCTGGTGACCCTGGCCGGCACCCCGCCCAATCCGGAGTTCTATCTGATGGGGCGGGTGCCGAGAAACGAGACCTGAGGGAGGCTCACTCTCCCAGCATAGTTTCCACTAGGTCGGCCAGGGGGGCCAGGGCGCCGACATGCACCAGCAGGGTGACCCGTGTCTTGTCGTTGCCCTCGATACCGGTCACCACGGCGAATTCGCACTCTTCCAGATGAAATTCGTGGATCTCGCGAGGCCCCTCGGGTGTCTCGCAGCGCGCCACCCGGTAGCTCTCGTCCTCGCCATAGGTCAGGCGGTGATAGACCTTGAAGAAGGTATAGAGGCCGAGGCCGCGCTCGAAGCTGGGCCAGTGGGCCGGGTTGGCGCGGGTCTCGGCATCGATCTCCTGGCCCCGGGCCTCGGCGGCGGCGATGGCCTCCATCAGCGGCTCGGCCAGCAGCGTCTCTGCCTCCCGGGGCAGGGGCTGCTGTTCATCGATGGCGGCCTGGTAGCGGGCCACCACCGGGAGCAGGTCGCCGCGCTGGGTCAGGGGGTGGTCGCTATGGGCCAGGCTCTGGGGGTCGGCTTCACCATTGGCCCAGCCATGGAGCACCCGCAGGGTCAGGCGCCCCTCCCGGCCGGGCTTGTCCAGCAGGGCCTGGAGGGCAACGCGCAGGTGCAGGCGGCGCTCCACCACCTCGTTGTCGAAGGCGCTGTAGGGATCGGTAAAGAGAGTGTGGAGCCGCCCCGGGGCATGCTCCTTGGCTTCGGTATAGGGCATCGAGGGTCTCGGTGAACGGGTCGGGCCGGAGAAACGGCGATAGGTGCCTTATCGGCCGATGCCGTGATGACTTGATGCCTGGGCCCTGCGGCTTTGGTCGCAGGGGTGATTCGCCCCGCTGGATAGGCGGTATGGCTTTACAGCCGAGGCCGGCGGCGACACCATAGGGCGCCGTGATCCATCGCGAGACCATCCCATCATTCACTGTCGCCAGGGGTGTCCCACGGGACTGAGAGGTGCGCGCGCACCGACCCTGGAACCTGATCCGGTTCATGCCGGCGGAGGAAGTGCGACATGCCTTATTTGACGTCAGCCGTGCTCGGCGCGGCGCTGCTGTGCTTTACCTTTCTGGGCCTCAGGGCCCGCCGGGCCGATGGCCCCCTCGATGACTACGTGACCGCCCGCAACTCCCAGGGCGCACAGGCCATCGGCCTGTCCTTCCTGGCCTCCAGCATGGGTGCCTGGATCCTCTTCGCGCCGCCGGAGATCGGTGCCTTCGTGGGGCCGGTGGCGCTGGCCGGCTATGCCATCGGCTCGTCCTTGCCGTTTATCGTGCTGGCACTCTACGGCCCCGCCATCCGCCGCCACCTGCCGGAGGGGCGCAGCATCGGCGAGTTCGCCGAGGCCTGCTACGGCGCGGGGGTGCGGCGCTGGGTCTCCTTCGTCTCGGTGGCCTATATGGCCTGCTTCCTGGCCGCCGAGCTGACCGCCATCGGCGCCATTGCCGCGCTGCTGTCCGAGGTGCCTCCCACGCTGGTGATCCTCGGCGTGGCGCTGACGACCCTGATTTACACCACCCTGGGCGGGCTGCGGGCCAGCCTGGCCACGGATCGCTGGCAGGCCTGGTTGCTGCTGGCCCTGCTGGTGCTGGTCGGCGGCGTGGCCTGGTGGGGGTTGCCGCCGATGCCCAGTGATGCGGTGATGCCGTCGATTCCCACCGGTAGCGCCCTCTCGGTGGCGCTGACCCTGGTGATCGCGGTCACCGCGGCCAATCTCTTCCACCAGGGCTACTGGCAGCGGGTGTGGGCCGCCGAGGACGACCGAGCGCTCGGCCGCGGGGCCCTGCTGGGCGGGGTCAGCAGCCTGCTGGTGGTGATGGCCATCGGTGGTCTCGGCATGCTGGCGGCGATGCACGCCCTGCCGCTCGGCGAGCCGCCGATTCCCTTCTTCGCCCTGTTGATCGAGGCGCCGGCCTGGCTGGGCCTGCCGGCCCTGGTGCTGGCGGTGACCCTGGTGGCCTCCAGCGTGGATACCCTGCAGAACGCCATCGCCTCCCTGGCGGTGGCCAGCAGCGGTCGGCGCGGGCTCTCGGTGAGCGGGGCGCGGCTGGTCACGGTGGCGCTGATGGTGCCGGTGGTATGGGTGGCCCTGCAGGGCTTCTCGGTGCTGCGACTGTTCCTGATCGCCGACCTGCTGTGCGCGGCCATCCTGCTGCCGGTGCTACTGGGCCTGTGGCGGCGCATGTCGCCGCTGGCGGCGGTGGCCGGTGGCGTGGCGGGCCTGGTCGGGGCGGTGCTGCCGGGCTGGATCTCCCTGGGAAGCCTTGGCGCCGGGGTGCTGGCCGCCACCTTCCCGGACAGCATCCCGACCCTGGCGCCCTTCCTGGGCGCACTTGTCGCCTCCACCCTGGTCAGCCTGCTGATCGCCTGGCTGCGGCCGGGGGCGAGATTTCACCTGGCAAGCAAGGGAGACGCCTGATGACGACTCGCGCCGACTGGAACGCCTGGGCCGCCGGCCGTGCATCGGCACGCCTCACCGACTGGCTGAGCGAGATCAGCGAGCCCGATTGGTCGGCGACGGTGAATCACCCGCTGTTCGACGCCCTGGCCGAGGGGCGCCTCGCCGGTGACGACTTCGCCGCCTATATGGTGCAGGACTACGGCTTCGTCGACCCCTTCACCGCGCTGATCGGCCACGCCATCGGCCGGGCTCCGAGCATGGAGGATCGGGTGGTGTTGGGCCAGTTCATGGGCATGCTGACCAGCGACGAGAACAGCACCTTCCAGCGCACCTTCGAGGCCTTCGGCGTGCCGGCCGCCCGGCGCGAGGCGCCGGACTACCTGCCCGAGACCCAGGCCTTCCGGGCGCTGCTGCGCGATACCGGTGATCGCGGCGACTATGCCGAGCTTCTGGCGGTGCTGGTGGTCACCGAGTGGGTCTACCTGGAGTGGGCGCTGCGGGTCAGCCGCGGCGAGGAGCTGCACCCGCTGATGGGGGAGTGGATCGACCTGCACGACAACCCCGCCTTCCAGGACTTCGTCGCCTGGCTGCGCCGCCGCCTGGACGAAGAGGCGGAGAGGCTCGATGACGCCGCCTTCATCCGTATGGCCGAGCGCTTCCGCGACACCGTGGCGAAAGAGCGCGCCTTCCACGACGCGGTGATGCCGCGCTGAGCCGGTTGCCAGCCGGGCGGTGAGGGGCCACCCTCTGAAGGCCACGCCATCTTCAGAGGAGGCCCGCCATGTCTGATACCCCGAAGGATTCCCGCCGCCGCCACTCCGCCCCGGTGGTGGATGGGCCCGGCAAGGCGGCCAGCCGCGCCATGCTGCGCGCGGTGGGCTTCAGCGACGAGGATTTCACCAAGCCCCAGGTGGGCATCGCCTCCACCTGGAGCATGGTCACCCCCTGCAACAGTCATATCGGCGAGCTCGCCGAGCACGCCCGTGACGGCGCCGACGCCGCCGGCGGCAAGGGAGTGATCTTCAACACCATCACCATCTCCGACGGTATCGCCAACGGCACCGAGGGCATGAAGTATTCCCTGGTGTCGCGGGAGGTGATCGCCGACTCCATCGAGACGGTGGCCGGCTGCGAGGGCTTCGACGGCCTGGTGGCCATCGGCGGCTGCGACAAGAACATGCCCGGCTGCCTGATGGGGCTGGCGCGACTCGACCGGCCCAGCGTCTTCGTCTATGGCGGCACCATCCTGCCCGGTGAGGGGCATACCGATATCGTCTCGGTGTTCGAGGCCATGGGCGCCCACAGCCGCGGCGATCTCGACCTGATCGCGCTCAAGCAGATCGAGGAGACGGCGATTCCCGGCCCCGGCTCCTGCGGCGGCATGTATACCGCCAACACCATGGCCTCGGCCATCGAGGCGCTGGGCATGAGCCTGCCGGGCAGCTCGGCGCAGAACGCCGTGTCCCGCGACAAGCGCGAGGACTGCGAGGCGGCCGGGGCCGCGGTGCTGGCGCTGCTCGAGCGCGATATCAGGCCCTCGGCCATCATGACCCGCGAGGCCTTCGAGAACGCCATCAGCGTGGTGATCGCCCTCGGCGGCTCCACCAATGCGGTGCTGCACCTGATCGGCATGGCGCGCACCCTCGGCGTGTCGCTTTCTCTCGAGGACTTCACTGTCATCGGCAAGCGGGTGCCGGTGCTCGCCGACCTGCGCCCCAGCGGCCATTACATGATGAGCGAGCTGGTGGCCATCGGTGGCATCCAGCCGCTGATGAAGACCCTGCTCGATGCCGGCCTGCTGCACGGCGACTGCCTGACGGTGACCGGGAAGACACTCGCCGAGAACCTGGCGGACGTGGCCCCCTATCCCGAGGGGCAACGGATCATCGCGGCACTGGATCGACCCATCAAGGCCGAGAGCCATCTGCGCATCCTGCACGGCAACCTGGCGCCGGAGGGGGCGGTGGCCAAGATCACCGGCAAGGAGGGCACGCGCTTCTCCGGTACGGCGCGGGTGTTCGGCTCCGAGGAGGAGGCCCAGGCGCGCATCAACGACGGCAGCGTGGCGGCCGGCGACGTGGTGGTGATCCGCTACGAGGGGCCCCGGGGCGGTCCCGGCATGCGCGAGATGCTGACGCCGACCTCGGCGATCATGGGCCGTGGCCTGGGCAGCGAGGTGGCGCTGATCACCGACGGGCGCTTCTCCGGCGGCAGCCACGGCTTCGTGGTGGGGCATGTGACCCCCGAGGCCTTCGACGGCGGGCCCCTGGCGCTGGTGGAGGACGGCGACCTGATCACCATCGATGCCGAGGCCGATACCCTCGACGTCGACCTCTCCGACGCGGAGCTGATGCGCCGCCGCGCGGCCTGGCGACAGCCGGCGCCGCGCTACACCCGCGGCGTGCTGGCCAAGTACGCCCGGCTGGTCAGCTCGGCGAGTACCGGGGCGGTGACCGATATGTCGGATTGAGCGCCGGCGGCGAGGCGTTCCGCCAGGGGAGCCCCGGCAGGGCCTGCCGGGACGAGTCCCAAACGACACACCCCGGCAGGGCGAGCCCGGCCGGGGTGTCGAGTCATGCTGGGACGGGGCTGATCGCGCCTAGAAGTGCATGCCGCCCATCATGCTGAAACCGGCCATGCTGATCAGCATGCCGCCGATGCCCAGCACCAGATAGATCAGGGCCAGCACGCCGAAGATGGTGAAGTAGGTCTTGAGCTTGCCCATGGCGAACTTCATTTCCCGGGCGTCGCTGCCGTCGTAGGCGCGCTGGGCGGCGCCGGCGGTCTGCATCAGCACGACCCCGGCCCACACCGGAATCCAGGCCACCAGCAGGCCGATGATGGAGATAGCGGTGATGGCGCCGGCGAGAATCAGCATGACGCCGGTGAGCTGCATCCAGAACTTGGCCCGATAGATGGGCTCCACCAGATCGCGCAGGGCTTCCTGGGAGGCATGGGGCTGGGAGAGATTGGGCTGGGGGTCCATGGTCACATCCTTGTTGATCGATGAAGGGGGCGCAGTATAGCCCAGTCGCTGCCGCTCAGCAGCCCTGGCGGTTGAGGGTATCGGGGTATCGCCTGCGGCGAGTCGCTTAGCAGCCCTGGCGATTGTGGGTACTGGGGAAGAGGGGCGCAATATCGCCTGCGGCGAGTCTCTTGATTAGTCGCTTAGCAGCTCTGGCGATTGATGGTATGGCGCAGGCGCAGGTAACCGCGCAGGCGGCGGGCGAGGATATCCACGCCGATATTGAGGGCGGCGGTGATCAGGATCAGCACCAGGGCGCGGTCGAAGCGGATCTCCTGGATGGCGCTGTCCACGTAGAAGCCCAGGGTGGCGATGCCGAGGATGCCGAGGATGGCGGTCTCGCGCATGATGATCTCCCAGCGATAGAAGAGCAGTGCCAGGAAGGGGCCATAGACCCGCGGGGCGACCTCGTAGGTGTAGCGATCGAGGCCCCGGGGGGCATCGGGGCGCAGGACGATCTCGTTGCTGCGCCGCCCCACCAGGTGGGCGATGATGCCGCCGTTGTGCAGGGCCAGGGCCACCACCGCCGGCAGCATGGAGGGGCCCCATAGCTGCAGCAGGATAAAGGCCAGCAGGTACTCCGGGGTGGAACGCAGCACCACCAGCACGCCATGGCCCAGGCCGCCGCCGAGGCGGCCGGTGAGATGCCGCCCGGTGAAATGATGAGAGATCAGCGGGAAGAGCGCCATGGCCAGGAGTCCGGTGAGCACCAGGGCGATCTGACTCAGCAGCAGGGTGTTCCAGATCCCGGGCAGGGCCTGGTGGAGCAGCAGGTCGCCGAGCCAGGGCCCGAGCCCTTCCAGCCCCTCGCCGTTTCTCAGCGGCGCCGGCACGATGTCCCGGGTAAAGAAGCGCGACACATTGCTCCACAGGATCGGCAGGCCGGTGCCCAGGCAGAAGGGCGCCGCCAGCAGGTAGAAGGGCAGCAGCCTGGGCCGCACCCAGAGACGCAGGCTGGCGATCAGGGCATAGAAGAGCAGCAGCAGGGCGCCCACCGCGGCGTAATGGCCCTGGGCGAAGTGGCTGGCCAGGTGGAAGCCCAGGGTGGGCATGCCCACGAAGCCCAGCACGGCGCTGGAGCGCAGGCCGCACTCCAGGCGGTAGGCGGTGTAGCTGACCAGGTGCGGCCAGGCCTGGCTGATGCGGGCATAGAGCAGCGCCGAGAGCCGTCCGGTGCCCCGGGGCAGGGCGCGCCCCGGGCTCGGGTCGGTCTCGTCGAGGATCTCCGCATAGACCTTGGCGAAGATGCCCGCATAGGGAATGGCGATGGCCAGCACCCCGGTGAGGGGGTGCAGGCCGAAGCTCTGCAGGAAGATCAGCGCCCAGAACAGCTCGTGGATGGCGCGGATAAAGGCGCAGCCGGTGCGCACCCAGAGGCGGTGGAAGCCCAGTGCCAGCAGCAGGCCGGCGGCGGCGCCGACGCCGACGCCGACGAAGGCGAAGGCGACGGTGCGCAGCAGCGCCTCGCCGAGGGCATCCACGGCGCCGAAGTCGGGGCGTACTAGGCCCAGGGCCAGGCGCCCCAGTTCCTGCCAGGGATCGTGGGTGCTGATCTCGAAGTCGCCCAGCAGCAGGCAGAACGCCGCCAGCACCACCAGGGCCAGGCTGACTCGGCGGGTGGCGCTGAAGGGCATCCTGTCGCGCGACGGGGGGGCGGAACTCATCGGCCGCATCAGTAGAGGGAGAGCAGGTCGCCCGTGCTCAGCTCGCGGCTGGGGCGGTCGATGGCGATGCTGCCCGCCTGGATGCCCACCACCCGGTTGCAGTGGCGCAGCGCCAGCTCCAGGTCATGCATGGCCAGCACCGCCATGTCGTAGCGCTCGGTGAGGGCGCGCATCACGCGCTCCGCCTGGGGGCCGTCCAGGGCCGAGACCGGCTCGTCGGCGAGCAGCACCCGGCCGCCCTGGTGAATCGCCCGGGCGGCGGCGACCCGCTGGCGCTGGCCGCCGGAGAGTTCGCCGCAGGGCGTCCAGCGCTTCTCGGCGATGCCCAGGCGCTCGAGCAGCGCCGTGATAGCCGCCACGTCGCGGCGCCGGGGGCGCGCCAGGGTGAGCAGGTTGACCCACCAGGGGTGACGGTCCAGGCATCCCATATAGACGTTGTGGAACACCGAGAGGCTGGGCACCAGGCCCAGGTCCTGGGGCATCAGCGCTACCCCCTGATCCCGCCACTGATCATGCATCAGCGACAGCAGGGTCGACTTGCCGGCGCCGCTCTTGCCCACCAGGGCCACGCGCTCGCCGGGGGCCAGGGCCAGGTCGAGGGGACCCAGCACCCGAGTCGGACCATAGTCGGCGACCGCCCCCGCCAGGACCAGGCTGCTCATCAGTCGAGCAGTCCCAGGTCGGTGGCGACGCGCTCGATCATGGCGTAGTCGTCATTGTCGGCGGGAATAAAGCCGGAGCGCGGGAAGCTGGCCAGCAGCTCCGGATCCTGCATGGCGATCAGGGCCTGCTGCAGGCGCTCGGTGAAGCCATCGCCGAAGCGCTCGTCCAGGTCGCCGCGCACCGTCCACTGGTAGTCCGGGTAGGGCGGGGTCTCCCAGATCACCTGGACCCGGTCGGCATCGACGCTGCCGCTCTCGACCTCGTTCTCCCAGGCGGTGTAGCTGACCACCCCGGCTTGGTAGGCGCCGGACTGCACCAGGGAGATGGTGCGGCTATGGTTGCCGCTGAAGCCGACCCGCTCGAAGAGCGCCTCCGGGGCCTCGCCCAGGTGCTCGCGCAGGAAGTATTCCGGCATCAGGCGCCCGGAAGTGGAGCTCTGGGAGCCGAAGCTGAAGGTCAGGCCGCGCAGCGCCTCGGGGGCGCTCTCCTGTTCCATGGGGTCGAGGCCGGTGTCGCGGTTGGCGATCACATAGCTCTTGTACTGGGGATCCTCGACGCCCTGGGCGATGGCCCGGGCACCGGGGACCAGTTGGCGGGCCTGGACGCCGGTGAAGCCGCCGAACCAGGCCAGCTGTACCTGGTTGTTGCGAAAGGCGGTGACCGAGGCGGCGTAGGAGGTGACGGGGATAAAGCGCACGTCGACCTCGAGCGCCTCGGCCAGGTAGTCGGCGACCTTCTGGAAGCGCTCCTGGAGGCGGGTCTCGTCCTCGTCGGGAATGGCGGTAAAGACCAGGGGGTTGGCGGCGGCCAGGGGGGCGGCGACCAGTCCCAGGGCCAGAATCAGGGCACGCAGCATGGCTCTCTCGTCCTCGGAGTGAGAAGAAAGCGCAAGGATACTCGATTGGGCGGGGGCTTGCCGACCACTTGCCGGCGAAGAAGACGCGCCCGCACCGCGGAAGGCGGTGCGGGCGCTATCAGTGATCCGGGTCGAGGCTGTCGCGTAGCGACTCCAGCTCCTCTACGCCGAACAGCTCCACCTTGCCGGCCAGCAGGTCGCTGAGGCGTTGGGGGGGCATGCCGACGCGATGAGCGATCTCGCGATTGGGCAGGTCGGAAAGGGCGATGCGGCGGGTCAGGATGCGCATCAGGCGAGAGCGTTTCTCCAGCTCTCTGACGTCCAGGTTGGGGGCCGTGGTTGCACTGTCGAGGGCGTCCCAACCGCTGGATAATCGTGCCGTGCTCATGGTTCTCCGTTGGCCTTGGCTAGCGACGCCCTCAGCATGCAAGGTTTTGCCGTGGCTTGCCAGGGAAAAATGCAGGAATTTTTCCTTATTCCTTGGTCGCAGTCGGCGGCCAGCGTTGAGCAGTGAATTCCAGAACCTGCTAATTTTGACGGCGACAAGAGGATGATCGTCCCACACAACAATTAGCCTTCCTGGAGCGATTCCATGCCACGATTCAAGCTTACCCTGGCCGCCTCCCTGCTGGCCCTGGCCCCCGCCGCCTTCGGCCAGCAGCTCTCCATCGCCACCGGCGGTACCGGCGGCACCTACTACCCCTATGGCGGCGGCCTCGCCGAACTGATCAACAACCATATCGAGGGCGCCAGCGCCGTGGCCGAGGTCACCGGGGCCTCGGTGGAGAACATGGGCCTGGTGTGGCGCGGCGATTCCGACCTGGCCCTGGCCCTGGCGGATACCGTCTATCAGGCCTATAGCGGCACCGGCGACTTCGAGGGGCGCCAGCTGGAGAACATTCGCGCCCTGGCGTCCATCTATCCCAATGCGGTGCAGCTGGTGACCCTGGCCGACTCCGAGGTGCATTCCCTGGCGGACCTGCGCGGCAAGCGGGTCTCGGTGGGGGCGCCGGGCAGCGGTACCGAGCTCAATGCCCGGGCCCTGCTGGAGGCCAACGGCATCGACTATGACGACTTCACGCCCCAGCGCCTCAACTTCAACGAGACCGCCGATGCCATCCGCGACGGCGATATCGATGCCGGCTTCTGGAGCGTGGGCCCGCCCACCAGCTCCATCCTCAACCTGGCCACCACCCGCGACGTGCGGCTGATCGCCCTCACCGAGGAGGAGGTCGCCAATGCCCGGGAGGCGGAGCCGGTATTCGCCCCCTATACCCTGAGGGTGGGCATCTACGACGGGGTCGAGGAGCCGGTGTCCACCATCAGCATTCCCAACGTGCTGGCGGTGAGCAGCGAGATGGACGAGGAACTGGCCTACCAGATCACCAAGGTGCTCTTCGAGCAGACCGACGAGCTGATCGCCATCCATCCGGCGGCCAATGACACCACCGTGGAATTCAGCGTCGATTCCACCCCCATCGCCTTCCATCCGGGCGCGCTGCGCTACTACGAGGAGGTGGGCGCGGAAATCCAGGACCACCAGCGCGGAGACTAGGCCGTCGCGCCTGTCATGCGACGCTTCCGGTCGATCGAGTGGCGCCGCGCCCTGGGCGCGGCGACGCTGCTGCTCTGGCTGGCGTGGCCGACCCAGGCGACCGCCGAGGCTCGGCTGGAGGTCCGGGCCGAGGATGGCCGGCCCCTCGTTTCCCTGGCCATGCCCGAGGGGGCCGGCTGGTGCCTGGAGTGGAATCACTCGGTGGCGGGTTTTCCGGTGCTCGACTGCTACCGTCATCACCAGGGACGCATGGTACTGGAGCGCAGCCATCTGCCGGATTTCGCCGCCGGCCTCGATCATATTCCCGGCCGCGGGCGCCAGGTCTCCGACGGTCGGGGCGGCTACTGGATCGAGGCCATCGACGAGCCTGTGCCCGGCAATGCCTACCGCCTGCGGGTCGGTGCCATGGATGTCGACCATCGCCTGGTGGTGGACGGCGAGCGCATCAGCCTCAGCCGACTGGCCGAACATCAGCGGGTGACGGTGCATCTCGTCGTCCCCGCGGGATCCCTGCCTGCGAGAGAACCATGATGAGCGATTCCGGCGTTTCCCCCGTCGTCCCGGGCAGCCAGGCGAAACAGGCCAGGCCGATCCTGTGGCTGATCTCCCTGGTCGCCGTCGGGCTGTCCCTGTTCCAGCTCTATTCCGCCGGCATCCAGCCGCTGGGGCTCTTCTATCAGCGCAGCATCCACCTGATGCTGATCATGCTGCTGGCCTTCCTGATCTTTCCGGTGTTCGGCCCGGAACGCCGGCGCGGCCTGCCGGGCTGGGCCATCGACGGCCTCTTCCTGGCCGGGGCCCTGATCACCGGCGGCTACCTGGTGCTCTACCTGGACGAGATCATCCGCCGCGCCGGCTTCTGGAGCCAGACCGATATCCTGGTCGGCTGCATCGCCGTGATCACCGTGCTGGAGGCGAGCCGCCGCGCGGTGGGGCTGGGCATGACCATTATCGGCGCCCTGGGCATCCTCTATGCCTTCGCCGGCCCGCGCGGCGAGCTGCCCTGGCTGGGGCAGTTCCTGCCCGGCATCCTCGAGCACCGCGGCTACAATATCGACCGGCTGGTGGGCCAGCTCTATCTGGGCCAGGAGGGGATCTTCGGCCTGCCGCTGGGGGTGGCGGCCACCTATATCTTCGTCTTCGTGCTGTTCGGCGCCTTCCTCGAGGTGACCGGCGCCGGCAAGTTCTTTATCGATATGGCCTATGCCGCCACCGGCCGCCAGCGCGGCGGCCCCGCCAAGGCGGCGGTGCTGGCTTCCGCCGGCATGGGCTCCATCTCCGGCAGCGCCATCGCCAATGTGGTGACCACCGGCGCCTTCACCATCCCGCTGATGAAACGCCTGGGCTACAAGCCCCACCAGGCCGGTGGCATCGAGGCGGCGGCCTCCACCGGCGGCCAGATCATGCCGCCGCTGATGGGCGCCGGCGCCTTCCTGATCGCCGAGTACACCCGGGTGCCTTACCTGGAGGTGGTCAAGGTGAGCATCCTGCCGGCGGTCCTCTACTTCGCCACCGTCTATCTGTTCGTGCATATCATCGCCCTCAAGCAGGGCATGCAGGGCATGGCTCGCTCGGAGCTGCCGCAGATGCGCGAGGTGATGCGCGAGGGCTGGCACTTCCTGCTGCCGCTGGGGGTGCTGGTGTGGTTGCTGGTGATGCATATGTCGCCGATGCGGGTGGGCTTCTATGCGGTGATCACCATGGTGGCGGTGGCGGCCCTGCGCTATGCGGTCTGGTACTTCTTTATCGCCCCCCGGCAGGGGCAGGGCGTCACCGTCGAGGGCATCTGGCGGGCCGTGCGGGCGGGCCTCGCCAAGCTGCTGGAGGGCCTGGAACTGGGCGCGCGTAACGCCGTGGCGGTCTCCATGGCCTGCGCCGTGGCCGGCATCATCGTCGGGGTGGTGGGCCTCACCGGCCTGGGGCTGAAGTTCTCGGCCATGATGATGGCCTTCTCCGGCGGCAATATCGTGCTGGCGCTGATCATGGTGCTGCTGGCCAGCCTGGTGCTGGGCATGGGCCTGCCGGTCACCGCCAGCTATATCGTGCTGATCGTGCTGGTGGGCCCGGCGCTGACCGCCGAGTTCGGCATCCCGCTGCTGATCGCCCACCTGGTGGTGTTCTGGTATTCCCAGGACTCCAACGTCACGCCGCCGATCGCCCTGGCCGGTTTCGCCGGGGCGGCCATCGCCGGCAGCAAGCCGATGGCCACCGGGGTGCAGGCGTGGAAGTTCGCCAAGGGGCTCTACCTGATCCCGGTGTTCATGGTCTTCAACCCGGAGATCATCATGGGCGGTCCCTGGCCGGTGCTGATCTGGAACGCCGTGATCGCCATCCTGGCCCTGGGGGCCTTCGCCGCGGCCCTGGAGGGCTACCTGTTCACCCGCATGGGGTGGCTACCGCGGCTGGTCATCGGGCCGGCCATCGTGGCGGTCTTCTATCCCGATGTTCGGGTGGAAGCCGCCGGGGTGGCGGTGATGGCGCTGGCGCTGGGCGGGAACTGGCTGGCCAGCCGGCGGGCGACCGCCGGCTAGGAGGGGGGGGGTTAGCCGGCGTCGGTCTCGTCGGTGGTCGTTTCCGGTGCTGCCTCGGTCTCGCTGGCCACTTCCTCCGGCTCGGCGACCCGGGTCAGGACCAGTTCCTGGGCCTCGGGGGCCGCGTCGCTCAGGTCGACGCCCTGGTGCTCGGTGGTGGTCCACAGCAGCTCACCCTCGGCGCCGCGGATCTCGCCGCGCAGGGCGTAGCGGTGGTTGGCTTCCACCTCGGCCGGATCATAGGCGAGGCTGAACTCGACGGGGACCTGGCCCTCGGGCATCAGGTGCTTCTCGGCGAGGATCTCCGCCGGGGCATCGGCCAGGGAGACGTCCAGCAACTGGACGATGATCAGGCTATCCTCCGGCAGGGCCATGCGCTCCCGGTAGCTCAGGCTGCCGTTCAGGGTCGCCGGCTCGGCGGCTGCCGTCTGGGTCTCGTCGTCGGCGCCTGGGGTCAGCGCGTTGGCATCGGCGGAGCCGGTGTCGTCGGCGCTCAGGGTCACCTGGTCGGCGTCGGCGCTGGCGGCGGACTCCTCGGCTTGGTTGCACCCGGCCAGGGCCAGGGCGGCGGTGAGGGCGGTAATCAGGAACAGGGGACGCTTCATCGATTCTCTCCTTGCTGGGAAACGGCTGCGATGGTCGGCAATCCCGCCGACGTCATCACCTTAGCAGGGGAGTGCGCACAAAGGGTGAAAGCCGGCGTCGCCGCCCGGCGACGCTGGCCAGTTGGTCAAGATGACGTCGGGGCATGGCCTGGGTAGAATACTGCCCCTTCGAATTTCACCCACACTTCATACCAGGCACCCGTTTGCCGAGGAGCAGGCCATGCAGTCGTCCCACGAGGCGCCGTCCACCTCATCCCCACGCGTTGGCGTGATCATGGGCTCCAAGTCCGACTGGCCGGTGATGGAACATGCGGTGGCCATGCTGGAGCGTCTCGGCGTGCCCTATGAGACCCGGGTGGTCTCCGCCCATCGCACTCCGGACCTGCTCTTCGACTACGCCAAGTCCGCCGCCGAGCGGGGCCTCTCGGTGATCATCGCCGGGGCCGGGGGCGCCGCCCACCTGCCGGGCATGGTGGCCTCCCAGACCGCCCTGCCGGTGCTGGGCGTGCCGGTGGAGTCCAAGTCCCTCAAGGGGCTCGATTCGCTGCTCTCCATCGTGCAGATGCCCGGCGGCATCGCCGTGGGTACCCTGGCCATCGGCAAGGCCGGGGCCACCAACGCGGGCCTGCTGGCGGCGCAGATCGTCGGCCTGCAGGACGCCACCATCCGTCAGGCGGTGGAGGCCTTCCGCGCCGAGCAGACCGAGGCGGTGCTCGACAACCCGGACCCCCGTCCCAGCGAATGAGGAAGCAAGCATGAATATCGGCGTTCTGGGTGCCGGCCAACTGGGCCGCATGCTGGCCCTGGCGGGCTACCCCCTGGGTAATCGCTTCACCTTCCTGGATACCACCGGCCACCCCAGTGCCGGCATCGGCGAGGTGATGATCGATACCGACCAGAAGCACCTGGCCGACTTCCTGGCCAAGGTGGACCTGGTCACCTACGAGTTCGAGCACCTGCCGGTGGCCCTGGTCCAGGCCATCGAGGAGCAGACGCCGGTCTACCCCTCCAGCGAGGCGATCCGGGTCTGCCAGAACCGTGCCGAGGAGAAGGCACTGTTCGATCGCCTGGGCATCCCCACCCCCGCCTATCGCCTGGTGGAGCACGCCGACGAGCTGGAGGCGGCGGCCCGCGAGCTGGGCTGCCCGGTGGTGGCCAAGTCGGTGACCGAGGGCTATGACGGCAAGGGCCAGGCGGTGCTCCGCGACCCGGCCGAGGCCCAGGAGGCCTGGCGCGCCATCGGCCACCCGCGGCTGATCGTCGAGGCCTTCGTCGACTTCGTGCGCGAGGTGTCGATCATCGCCGTGCGCGGCCGCGACGGCCAGGTGGTCTTCTATCCGATGGCCGAGAACGTCCATGTGGACGGCATCCTGCGCTACTCCGTGGCGCCCATGCCGGACCTGGACGAGGCCGTGCAGCAGACCGCCGATGGCTATATCCGTGCGCTGCTCGACGAGCTCGACTATGTGGGCGTGCTGACCCTGGAGCTGTTCCAGACCCGCGACGGCGCCCTGCTGGCCAACGAGATGGCGCCCCGGGTGCACAACTCCGGCCACTGGACCCAGGACGGCGCGGTGACCAGCCAGTTCGAGAATCACCTGCGTGCCATCCAGGGGCTGCCCCTGGGCGATACCGCGGCACGGATGCCGACCTGCATGATCAATGTGATCGGCCGCGAAGGCGATGCCGCCGCGATCCTGGCCCTGGCCGATGCTCACCTGCATCGCTACGACAAGGCGGAGCGTCCCGGACGCAAGCTGGCCCATGTGAACCTGGTGGCGCCGACCCATGAGGCGCTGCTGGAGAAGGTGCGGGCCTGCGCGGCCCTGCTGCCGGAGGCCCCGGCGCCGCGGTTCAGCTTCGAGCCCTGATCAGTCGGCCCCTCGAGGGGCCGACTCGTCTCACGACGCCGCCCACCGGGCGGCGTCGCTATGTCTGGCGGCCGATCGCCTGGACCTCGCGACCGGCCTGGGTCAGCAGGCCGCGGATCCAGCGATGGGCCGGGGCGTGGTGCTGGCGGTCGTGCCACAGCTGGTAGAAGCGCATCGGCGGGAAGTCGATGGGGCAGGGGCGAATGGTCAGCGGCAGCAGCCGGGCATAGAAGTCGGCGAAATGACGGCTGGTGGTGAAGACCAGGTCGCTGTCCTGGATCAGGTAGGGGGCCAGGGTGAAGGACTGCACCTCGATCACCTCGTGACGCTCCAGGCGCAGGCTGGTCAGGCAGCGGTCGATGACCCCGCGCTGACTGCGGGAGTAGGGCATGGGCACCACATGGCCCGCCGCCAGGTAGGCCTCCTGGGTCAGGGCGGGTTCGGCGGTCAGGGGGTGATCTTCCGCCATCAGGCAGACGATCTCGTCCTCCAGCAGCATCGACAGGTGCATGCGCTCCGGCGGCTCCGGCCAGTTGCCGATGACGATATCCAGCTCACCCTCCGCCAGGGCCGTCTCGAAGTCATAGTCGGGGCCCAGGGCATGCACCGAGAGGCGTGCCTGGGGCGCCTGGTCCCGCAACAGGTGCACCGCCGTGCGCATAAAGACCGGCGCCAGGTAATCCGGGGCACCGATACGGAACTGCTGGCGGCTGCTGGCCGGCTCGAATTCCGCCGGCGATTCGGTGAGGCGGTCGATCTCGGCCAGGGCGCGGCGGGCATGGGGTAGCAGCTCCAGGGCACGCTCGGTGGGTACCATGCCGCCCTTGTCGCGTACCAGCAGGGCATCGTCGAAGATCTCGCGCAACTTCTTTAGCGCCGCGCTGATCGCCGGCTGGGACTGGTGCATCAGGATCGCGGTACGCGACACATTGCGCTCGTCCAGCAGCAGGCAGAGCACCCGCAGCAGGTAGGTGTCCAGTGGATCCTTGTTTCGGTTTGCCATTAGGGCCCCTCGGATCATCGTCTTGTTGATATCGTCTCGCGGTCGGCCCGAGGCGAGGGCCTCTCCCGCGGCCGACCGCTGATCCTATTATGTATACATTGTTATGCAGATCATAACGACAATCGGTGGCTACAATCCATGTTTCGCTGGCTCAGAGCCTATTTAGCGCCGCCGCCCTCGCCCTGGGCAAGTCCGATGGTGAGGCGAGCGGCCTCGTAACGACGCCGCCGGGACCTCTAGCGAGGCCCCGGCGGGAAGAAGGGGGCCGGATCGGCCCCATCGGGAGGCGCCTCAGGCGCCGACGATGCCGCCGTCCTCGCGGCTGATGGCCAGGGTGGCGGAGCGCGGGATGGCATCGCCGCCGTCCGGCCAGTGGCTGGCGTAGTCGCCGGCGGCGAAGGCCGAGGCTTCGGTGGTGGCGCCAGGGTGCTGGACATTGACGAAGAGGGTGCGCCGGTCCGGCGTCATGGTCACCCCGGTGATCTCCTGGCCGATGGGGCCGGTCAGGAAGCGCTTGAGCTCGCCGCTCTCGGGGTTGGCCACCAGCATCTGATTATTGCCGAAGACCTCGTAGATGCCGTCATTCATCACCGATTCGCTGATATCGGTCTGGATCCACAGGCGGCGCTCCGCGTCCATCCACAGGCCATCCGGCGAGGCCAGGATGGCGTCGTCGCCCAGGGGGGCGCCGTTCGCATCGCGGCCGCTGTCCCGGTCGCCGGCCAACAGGAAGATCTCCCACTGGAAGCGGGTGGCGTCCTGGCCGCCCTGTTCCCGCCAGCGGATGATATGGCCGAAGGTGTTGTTGGCCCGCGGGTTGGCGGCGTCCTCCTGACCCGGCTCGCGGCGGGTGTTGTTGGTCAGGGTGAAGTAGACCTGGCCGCTGGCCGGGTCCACGGCGCCCCACTCGGGGCGATCCATCTTGGTGGCGCCGGCGGTGTCGGCGGCGGAGCGGGCATTGACCAGGATATCGGCCAGGTCCTGGAAGCCATTTTCCGGGGTCAGGCCGTTCTCGCCGGGGGCCAGGGCCAGCCACTCGCCGCTGCCGTCGGCGTGGAATTTCGCCGCATAGAGGGTGCCCTCGTCGAGCAGCGAGCCGTCCGCGGTGGCGGCCCGATAGGGACGCGCCGAGACGAACTTGTAGATGTACTCGAAGCGGGCGTCGTCGCCGGAGTAGCAGACCACCGGCTCGCCCTCCACCGCCGGGGCGAAGACCACCCCCTCGTGGGCGAAGCGTCCCAGGTGGGTGCGCTTGATCGGCGCGGCCTCGGCATCGAAGGGATCGATCTCCACCATATAGCCGAAGGCATGCGGCTCGTTGCGGTAATCCTCGGCGGCGGAGCCACCCCGCGGGGTGGCATCGAAGCGCAGGAACTCGTCGGCGCCGCCGGCGGCCTTGTGCCACTGGTAGCGGCTGGTGTCGCGGCTGGTGATGCCGTAGCGGGCCTGGCGGCGGTCGATGGTCTCGGCGCGATTGGCGAAGTAGCCGGCCCAGTTCTCCTCCGAGGCCATGTAGGTGCCCCAGGGGGTGACCCCGTTGGCGCAGTTGTTGAGGGTGCCGCGGGTCATGCTGCCGTCCGGGCTGTATTGGGTGATGACATGCTCGCTGCCCGCCACCGGGCCGGCCAGGCGCATCGGCGTCAGGCCGGTGACGCGACGGCTCTGGGCATCCTTGACCAGGCGCCACTGGCCGTCGTCGCCGCGCCGCAGATGCACGATGGAGACGCCATGGGCATGCAGCTCCCGGCGCACCTGGTCGGCGTCGCGGCTGCCGTCGGGGCGCTCGGGGAAGCCGCCGGAGTCCAGCGCTAGCCCCGCGGCGGCGGCGTGCATAAAGCGCGGCTCGATATATTCGTGGTTGAGCACCAGCAGGCCCTCGTCGGAGCGGCCGTCCAGGGGGAAGAAGTGCATGCCGTCGTGGTGGCTGCCCACCTGATGGGCCTGGTCGTCGGCGTCGTTGTCGGTGGCGAAGTCCGGAGTCCCCTCGGTCAGGGAGGTGCCCCAGGGGATCATCGCCTGGACCCGATAGCCCTCGGGAACCACCACCGCATCGGCGCTGCTGGTCGGGATGGCGGCGAAGCCCAGGCTGGGGCCGCGGCCGCCCTGGCCGGCGAAGGCGCCGCCGAAGGGCAGGCTGGTGGCCATGGCGCCGGCCACGGCGGCGGCCAGGCTGCCGCGCAGCAGGCTGCGGCGGCTCAGGCGGGTCTCGAGGATATCGCCGAAGTAGGCGTTGTCGGAGGCATTGCTCTGGGGCTCGTCGCCGGCGGCCAGTACCGGGTCCGTGGTGCCAGGAAGCTGCTGAGTCATGGTCGGTTCCTTGTGAATGACGACTGGGCAGTCCCGTATCTTCGGCATCCCGCATTGCAATCCGATGAAAACGCTTAGTCCCAGAGCAGCAGCGCCAGCAGGGCGAAGTGACCCGGGTACCAGGCCCGCCACAGCCAGCGGGGCAGGGGCCAGGGCAGGCGGGGCAGGCCGCCAGCGGCCATCGCCAGTGCCAGCGCCACGCCGGCCAGGGCGAAGAGGCTGGCCTGAAGTCCCGGGTTAAGCAGGGCGACCACCACCAGGGCCGGCAGGCTTGCCATCCACCGCTGCGCCCGGGCGACCTCTCTCCGGTTCAGCGCCGGCAAGCTTGCCATCCCTCGCTGCGCCGGAGAGGCCGCTTGCTGAGACAGCGCCAGCATTAGCGCCGGCACCAGCGCCAGGCCGGCATGGCCGAATTCCACCCAGAAGCCCAGTGCCCACCAGAGGACCAGGGAGAGCGCCAGCCCCGCCCAGGGTGGGGTGTTCCGGGCCAGAGCGCCTCTCTCCCCGTGGGCCCAGGGTGGGGTGTTCCGGGCCAGAGCGCCTCTCTCCCCGTGGGCCCAGGGTGTGGCGCCCCTTACCCAGTGGGCCCAGGGCGGGGTGTACCGGGCCAGAGCGCCTCTCTCCCCCTGGGCCCAGGATGGGGTGTTCCGGGCCAGAGCGCCTCTCTCCCCCTGGGCCCAGGATGGGGTGTTCCGGGCCAGAGCGCCTCTCTCCCCGTGGGCCCAGGATGGGGTGTCCCGGGCCAGAGCGCCTCTCTCCCCGTGGGCCCAGGGCGAGGCGCCCCTTACCACCGGGTGGGTCCAAGGCAGGGCGCCCTTGGCCCAGTGGGCCCAGGCCAGGCCCGCCGCCAGGGTGAAGCAGACATTGAGCAGGTAGGGCGCCTCGGGGCGCGGCATCAGCGCATAGGGCCACTGGGCCAGGATCCCGATCAGCAGGATGCGCCGGGCATAGCGCAGCGGATCGCGGCTGGTGAAGCCCCCATGCCAGGCCACCATGGCGGCGAACAGCGGAAAGGCCAGGCGTCCCAGGCTCTCCGGCCACCAGGCCAGGGCGCTCCCGGGCCCGAGCAGATGGCGCACCAGATGATCGAGGGTCATGGTCAGCAGGGCCAGCCACTGGGCCCAGGCGACCCAGCGGGAATCGACGTTTGTCATGGGGGCTCCCGAATCCAGGGCCCCGACCATAGCGACTCGCGGCCGGCGCCGCCACCTTCGTTGGCGCCAGGGTTGAGCGCGAGGCGTGCCGGTGGGCCCCCGCCGGCCTAGGCTGAAGAGTCGCTGAACAGCGGGAGAACCACCATGCGAAGCGGCTTCGGCTTCGACCTGCGCAGCCTGGAGATCTTCGTCGCCACCCTGGAGCGGGGCAGCCAGAGCGCCGCCGCCGAGAGCTTGGGGCTCAAGCAGTCCTCGGTCTCCCAGAGCCTGGCCAACCTGGAGGAGGCCCTGGGGGTCTGCCTGCTGGATCGCCGCTCCCGGCCCCTGGAGCCCACCGCCGCCGGGCGCTTCCTCTACGACCGGGCCCGGCGCCTGCTGGAGGAGGCCCGCGGTACCCGCGGCGAGCTGATCTCCGGCAGCTTCGGCAAGCTGCACCAGGTGCGCCTGGCCCTGGTGGACTCCCTGGCCACCGCCGTGGGCCAGCCGCTGATCGAGGTGATCAAGCGCCATACCCGGGACTACACCCTGACCACCGGCCTCTCCCATATGCACGGCCATGCGCTGATGACCCGCCATGTGGATATCATCATCTCCGACGATCGCCTCGAGGACTATGACGGCCTGGAGCGCCATCCCATCCTCGCCGAGCCCTTCGTGCTGGTGCTGCCGGCGAGCTGGGACGGACCGGTGGACAACCTGCGCTGGCTGGCCCGGCGCCTGGATTTCGTGCGCTATGCCCCCCAGTCGCTGATCGGCCAGGCCATCGAGCGCCACCTGCGCCTCAACCGCCTGGAGCTGCCGGCGCGGCTGCACCTGGACAATACCTTCGCGGTGCTGCGCCTGGTGGATGCCGGGGTGGGCTGGACCCTCACCACCCCCCTGTGCCTCCACCAGGCGGGCCTCACCCGGCTGCGGGTGGTGCCGCTGCCGATTCCGGCGCTGCGCCGCCAACTGACCCTGGTGAGCCGGCGCGACGAGCTGGGCGGCCTGCCCAGCCAGCTGGCCCGGGACGCCCGCCGCCTGCTGGAGGGGGACTTCCTGGCCGAGCTGCGGCGGCGGCATGCCTGGGTGGCCGAGGCGATCACCATCCCCCGCTAGGCTCTGCACGAAAACTGCCTGCGCTCGCCCCTCGGCGGGGCAGTATCGATTTTTTCGATAGTTGCCGCGTCGATAAAGCCGATGCTCTTTGCGGTCCGCGGATTTCCCGACCAAGACTGAGTCTCGATACGCTCGACGCCCGGGGAGCCCCGCGACCATGCCCACAACGATCATCCGCTTCGTGCGCCTGGTGGACCGGCTCAATCATGGCGTCGGCCGGGTCACCATGTACCTGGTCTTCGCCATGATGGGGCTGCTGCTCTACGCCTCCTTCTCCCGCTCGGTGCTCAACAGCCCGCTGCTGTGGGGCGTGGAGATGTCCCAGTTCATGCTCACCGCCTACTACCTGCTGGGCGGCGCCTACGCCATGCAGGTGGGTGCCCATGTGCGCATGGACCTCTTCTACAGCCAGTGGTCGCCGCGTACCCAGGCCCTGGTGGATGCCCTGACCATCCTCTTCCTGATCGTCTTCCTGGTGACCCTGCTGCTGGGCGGCATCTCCAGCACCCACTACTCCCTGCAGTACGGCCAGCGCAACTACTCCGCCTGGGCGCCGCCCCTGGCGCCGATCAAGCTGATCATGTGCCTGGGCATCGTGCTGATGCTGCTGCAGGCCGTCGCCACCTTCCTCAAGGACCTGGCCCGCGCCCTGGGCCGGGCCATCGACGAGGAGGACGCGGCATGAGCTACGAGATGATCGCCCTGACCATGTTCTCGGCGATGATGCTGCTGTTGCTGACCGGCCAGCGGGTGTTCGGGGTGATCGGCTTCGTGGGGGCCGCGGCGGCGCTGCTGCTGTGGGGCGACGGCGGGGTGGAGATGCCCTTCAACGCCAGCTTCGTGCTGATGAACTGGTACCCGCTGCTGACCCTGCCGTTGTTCGTCTTCATGGGCTATATGCTCTCCGAGTCGGGCATCGCCGGCGACCTCTACGAGATGTTCCATGTCTGGATGGGCTCGCTGCGGGGCGGCCTGGCCATCGGCACCATCGGCCTGATGGTGGTGGTCTCGGCGATGAACGGCCTGAGCGTGGCAGGCATGGCCATCGGCGCCAGCATCGCCCTGCCGGAGCTGCTGCGCCGCGGCTACGACAAGATCATGGTCACCGGGGTGATCCAGGCCGGCAGCTCCCTGGGCATCCTGGTGCCGCCCAGCGTGGTGCTGGTGCTCTACGGTATGATCGCCCGCCAGCCGGTGGGCAAGCTGTGGCTGGCCGGGGCCATTCCCGGGCTGATCCTGGCCGCCCTCTTCGTGCTCTATATCGCCATCCGCTGCCGCCTCCAGCCCGACCTGGGGCCGGCGCTGCCCGCCGAGGAGCGCGACCTGGGGCTGGCCAAGAAGCTCAAGCTGCTGCGCGCCGGCATCCTGCCGCTGCTGATCTTCTTCTCCATGACCGGGCTCTTCCTGATGGGGATCACCAGCCTGGTGGAGAGCGCCGCCTATGGCGCCTTCGCCGCCACCCTGGCGGCGCTGATCAAGGGGCGCCTGACCCGGGAGGTGATCGACGTCACGGTGCGCCGCACCCTGGCCATCAGCTGCATGTTCATGTGGATCATCCTCGCCGCGCTGTGCTTCGGGGCGGTGTTCGACGGCCTGGGGGCGGTGCGCGCCATCGAGAACGTCTTCCTCGACCACCTGGGGCTGGGCCCCTGGGAGATCCTGCTGATGATGCAGCTCTCCTACCTCCTGATGGGCATGTTCCTCGACGACACCGCCATGCTGGTGATCGTGGCGCCCCTCTATGTGCCCCTGGTGATCAGCCTGGGCTTCGACCCGGTGTGGTACGGGGTGCTCTACACCATCACCGTGCAGATCGCCTACATGACGCCGCCGTTCGGCTACAACCTCTTCCTGATGCGCGCCATGGCACCGCCGGAGGTCAGCCTCTCGGACATCTACCGCAGCGTCTGGCCCTTCGTGGCGATCATGGTCCTGGGCCTGGCGCTGATCACCGCCTTCCCGCAGTTGGCGCTCTGGCTGCCGGAGCTCTACTACGGCTAGTTCAGCCACTAACGACAAGGAGGACCCGCCCCTCAGCAGCAGACGTCGCGGCATAACAACGACCCATGTCAGGAGAGACCCATGACCAATCGACGCGATTTCCTCAAGCAGGCCGGCCTGGCCTCCGCCGCCACCCTGGGGGCGGCCGCGGTCGGCGCCCCCTATGTGCATGCCCAGTCGCGCAGCCCGATTCGCTGGCGCATGCAGACCTATGCCGGCCCGGCCCTGGCCGAGCATGTCATCAAGCCCTCCATCGATTCCTTCAATCGCGCCGCCAACGGCGAGATGGAGATCGAGCTCTACTATGCCGACCAGTTGGTGCCCACCGGCGAGCTGTTCCGGGCCATGCAGCGCGGCACCATCGATGCGGTGCAGAGCGACGACGACTCCATCGCCGCCCCGGTGGATGTCTCGGTGTTCGGCGGCTACTTCCCCTTCGCCTCCCGCTACAGCCTCGACGTGCCGGTGCTCTTCGAGCACTACGGGCTGCGCGAGATCTGGGAGGAGGCTTACGGCGAGGTGGAGGGGGTGACCTGGCTGGGGGCCGGGGCCTGGGACCCCTGCAACTTCGTCACCCGGGAGCCGATCCGCAGCCTCGAGGACCTGCGCGGCAAGCGGGTCTTCACCTTCCCCACCGCCGGGCGCTTCCTGAGCCGTTTCGGGGTGGTGCCGGTGACCCTGCCCTGGGAGGACATCGAGGTGGCCATGCAGACCCGGGAGCTGGACGGCATCGCCTGGGCCGGGATCACCGAGGCCTACACCGTGGGCTGGGCGGACGTCAGCAGCTACTACCTCACCAACAACATCTCCGGGGCCTGGTCCGGCTCCTATTTCGCCAACAGCGAACGCTGGAACGAGGTACCGGAGCACCTCAAGACGCTGTTCAAGCTGTGCATGGACAGCTCCCACTACTACCGCCAGCACTGGTACTGGTGGGGCGAGGCCCACTACCGCACCACCGGCGGCAAGCTGGAGCTGACCTCGATTCCCGAGTCGGAGTGGCAGACCCTGGAGGACGAGGCCCTGGCCTTCTGGGACGAGATCGCCGCCCAGGGCGAGCGCAACGCCCGCCTGGTGGAGATCCTCAAGGCCTACCGGGAGACCATGCAGCAGGCGGGCCCTCCCTATCGCTATGCCTGAGTCCGGGCGTCGCGGCGAGGCCGCGGCGCCGATCGATCACCATCATCGGGAAGAGGCGCCATGAGTCGACTGGAACCGAGAGCGGTCAAGACGCCGGCGGATGCCCGGCGCATCGTCGAGGCGCGTGGCCTGAGCCACGTCAAGGTCGGGATGTTCGATATCGACGGGGTGATGCTCGGCAAGTACATGCACAAGGAGAAGTTCTTCCACGCCCTGGAGGCGGGCTTCGCCTTCTGCGACGTGGTGCTGGGCTGGGACAGCAAGGACGAACTCTACGACAACGTGAGCTTCACCGGCTGGCACACCGGCTACCCGGATGCGCCGCTGCGGATCGTCCCGGAGAGCTGCCGGGGCGTGCCGGCGGAGGGCGAGATGCTGCTGTTCCTGGCCGAGTTCACCGGCCCCGCCGCCGAGCTCTGCCCCCGGGGGCTGCTGCGCCGGGTGCTGGAGCGGGCCCGGGGCCTGGGCTTCGAGGCCTTCGGCTCCCTGGAGTACGAGTTCTTCCTCTTCCAGGAGACCCCGGAGTCGGTGCGCGAGAAGGGCTTTCGCCACCTCAGGCCTTTCACCCCGGACATGATGGGCTACTCCATGCTGCGCAGCTCGGTGCATAGCGAGCTCTACCACGAGCTGCTGGGGCTCGCCGAGGCCATGGACTTCCCCATCGAGGGGCTGCATACCGAGACCGGCCCCGGGGTGCTGGAGGCGGCGATCGCCGTGGATGGCGCCCTGGCCGCCGCCGACAAGGGGGCCCTGTTCAAGACCTTCACCAAGGTGTGGGCCCAGCGCCGTGGCCTGATGGCCACCTTCATGGCCAAGTGGTCGCCGGACTATCCGGGCCAGAGCGGGCATATCCACCTGTCGCTGCGCCACGCCGACGGCGGTGCCTCGGCCTTCTTCGATGCCGACGCCCCCCACGGGATGAGCGCCATCCAGCGCCATTTCGTGGCCGGCCAGCAGGCGCTGATGCCGGAATTTCTGGCCATGTTCGCGCCCACCATCAACAGCTATACCCGGCTGATTCCCGGCTTCTGGGCCCCCACCGACGCCACCTGGGGGGTGGAGAACCGCACCACGGCGCTGCGGGTGATTCCCGGCGGCGACAAGTCCCAGCGGGTGGAGTACCGGCTGGGCAGCGCCGATGCCAACCCCTACCTGGCGCTCGCCGCGGCCATCGGCGCCGGCCTCTACGGCATCGAACAGGGCCTGGAGCCGGACGAGGCGGTGCGCGGCAATGCCTACGAGCTCGAGCATCCCGCCCATCAGGCCCTGCCGCGCACCCTGTGGGAGGCGGCCCAGCGCCTCAAGGCCTCGGCGCCGGCCCGGGCGCTGTTCGGCGATGCCTTCGTCGAGCACTTCGCGGCGACCCGGGAGTGGGAGGAGCGGCAGTTCCGCCGCCATATCACCGATTGGGAGCTGGATCGCTATTTCGAGATTATTTAAGCGCCCCGGCATGGACGCGACTTCCCCAGTCGACGTGGGAGCGCACTTTAGTGCGCGATGATCCATCGAAACGGACGAGGACAAGCGATGACCCTGCAGACAACGATTTCCCCGGTGGATGGCTCGGTCTATGTGCAGCGCGAGCTGGCCGAGGGGGCCCGGGTCGAGGCGGCCCTCGACCGGGCGGTGGCCGCCCAGCGCGACTGGCGGGCCCTGAGCCTCGCCGAGCGCGGCCGCTACTGCGCCGCCATGGTGGACGCCATGGTGGCGCGCCGCGATCTCCTGGCCGAGGAGCTGACCTGGCAGATGGGCCGCCCCATCGCCGTGGCCGGCGGCGAGATCGGCGGCTTCGAGGAGCGCGCCCGGACCATGATCGCCCTGGCCGAGTCGGCCCTGGCGCCCATCCGCCTGCCCGACAAGCCCGGCTTCACCCGCTATATCAGCCGCGAGCCCCTGGGGGTGTCGCTGATCATCGCGCCCTGGAACTTCCCCTTTATGACCGCGGTGAACGCCCTGGTGCCGGCGCTGATGGCGGGCAATGCGGTGATCCTCAAGCACTCCGCCCAGACGCCGCTATGTGCCGAGCGCCTGCAGCAGGCCTTCGACGAGGCCGGTCTGCCCGAAGGGGTCTTCCAGCACCTGCACCTGGCCCATGCCACCACCGAGGCGCTGATCCGCGATGCGCGCATCGCCCAGGTGGCCTTTACCGGCTCGGTGGCCGGCGGCGCCATGGTGGAGCGCAATGCCGCCGGGCGCTTTATCGCCACCGGCCTGGAGCTGGGCGGCAAGGATCCCGCCTACCTGCGCGGTGACGTGGACCTGGACAGCGCCGTGCCCCGGGTGATGGACGGCGCCTTCTTCAACTCGGGGCAGAGCTGCTGCGGCATCGAGCGCATCTATGTGCAGCGCCAGCGCCTCGATGACTTCCTGGAGCGGGCCCTGGCCTGGCTCGGCCAGCTGCGGCTCGGTAACCCCACCGACCCCGCCACCACCCTGGGGCCCCTGGTGCGGCCGGCGGCGGCGGACTTCGTGCGCGGCCAGGTGGAGGAGGCGGTGGCCGCCGGCGCCCGGGCCTGGATCGATCCCGGCGACTACCCGTTGTCGCGGCCGGGCAGCGCCTACCTGGCGCCCCAGTTGCTCACCGGGGTCGATCACACGATGCGGGTGATGCGCGAGGAGAGCTTCGGCCCGGTGGTGGGGGTGATGGCGGTGGAGGACGACGAGGAGGCGATCCGGCTGATGAACGACAGCGACTTCGGCCTCACCGCGGCGCTCTTCACCCGCGACCTGGAGGCCGCCGCGGCCCTGGGGGCGCGGCTGGAGGCGGGCACGGTGTTCGCCAACCGCTGCGACTACCTGGATCCCGAGCTGGCCTGGACCGGGGTCAAGCGCTCGGGGCGCGGCTGTAGCCTCTCCCGGGTCGGCTACGAGACCCTGACCCGGCCCAAGTCCTTCCATCTGAAACATGCCTGACGCCCTAAGCTTGAAGGGGAAAGCGGGAGAAGCGAGGTCGCTATGAGCCAACACGAGATGAGTCGCTTTACCACCAGCTGGAATTATCCGGCGCGGATCCTCACCGGCGCCGGACGCATCCGCGAGCTGCCCCAGGCCTGCCGGGCCCTGGGCATGGCGGCGCCGCTGCTGATCACCGACCCGGGCCTGGAGCAACTGCCCATGGTCCACGATGCCCTGGCCGCCTGCCGTGGCGCCGGGCTGGGCGTCGCCCTCTTCAGCGTCATCAAGGGCAACCCCACCGGCAAGAATGTGCTGGACGGGGTGGCCGCCTTCCGCGACGGGGGCCACGACGGGGTGATCGCCTTCGGCGGCGGCTCGGCCCTGGACGCCGCCAAGGCGGTGGCGCTGATGGCGGGGCAGCGGGAGGGGCTGTCGCTATGGTCCCTGGAGGACGTGGGCGACAACTGGCGCCAGGCGGACGCCGCGGCCATTGCCCCGGTGGTGGCGATTCCCACCACCGCGGGCACCGGCTCCGAGGTGGGCCGCGCCTCGGTGATCACCGACGAGCAGGCCCATGTGAAGCGCATTATCTTCCACCCCGGCATGGTGCCGGCCACGGTGATCCTCGATCCCGAACTCACCACCGGCCTGCCGCCGTCGATCACCGCCGCCACCGGCATGGACGCCCTGTCCCACTGCCTGGAGGCCTGGTGTTCCCCCAACTACCACCCCATGGCGGAGGGCATCGCCGTGGAGGGCATGCGCCGCATCCGCGACCACCTGCTCCATGCCTATGCCGATGGCGGCGACCTGGAGGCGCGTATGAACATGCTGGTGGCCTCGATGATGGGGGCCACCGCCTTCCAGCGCGGCCTGGGGGCCATGCATGCCCTGGCCCACCCCCTGGGGGCCCTCTACGATGCCCATCATGGCACCCTCAATGCGGTGCTGATGCCCTATGTGCTGCGTGCCAACGAGCGGGCCATCGGCGAGCCCATGGTGCGCCTGGGGCGCTACCTGGACCTGCGCCAGCCGGGCACGGCGGCGGTGATCGACTGGGTGCTGGAGCTGCGCGAGCGGCTGAAGATTCCGCCGACCCTGGCGGCCCTGGGCATCGATGCCCGCCAGGCCGACAAGGTGGCCCAGATGGCGGTGGCGGACCCCTCCGCGGCCAGCAACCCCATCGCCCACGACGCCGAGGCCTATCGGGCCGTCTTCGTGGCGGCGGTGGAGGGCAGTCTCTAGAAGGATCCGATGGCCTCGCTCCGGAACGAGAAGGAGGGCAGGATGGCGTTACATATTGGACTGCTGCAATGCGATGACGTGGCGCCGGAGCTGCGTGCCACCCATGGCAACTACCCGGCGATGTTCGAGGCGCTCCTCACGGGCGTCGAGCCCGACCTGGAGTTTTGCGTCTGGCGCTGCCTGGACGGCGAGATTCCCGAGGAGGTCGAGGCAGTGGACGCCTGGCTGACCACCGGCTCCAAGTTCGGCGTCAACGACGGCCTGGCCTGGGTCGACGACCTGGCGGCCTTCGTGCGCGAGCTATGGCGGGCCGGCAAGCCCCTGGTGGGCATCTGCTTCGGCCACCAGCTGATCGCCAAGGCCCTGGGCGGTGCGGTGGAGAAGAGCGCCAAGGGCTGGGGTGTCGGCGTCTCCTTCAATCGCCTGGACGAGCGGGCCGAGTGGATGACGCCCTGGCAGCCCGAGCTGAACCTGGTGGTCAGCCACCAGGACCAGGTGGTGCGCCTGCCCCCCGATACCCGGGTGCTGGGGGGCAGCGACTTCTGCCCCTGTTACCTGATGCAGGTCGGCGAGCACTTCCTCGGCGTGCAGGGCCACCCGGAGTTCGCCAAGCCCTACTCCCGGGACCTGATGGCCCTGCGCCGCGACCTGGTGGGCGAGGCGCGGGTCAACGAGGGGCAGGCCTCCCTCAATGCCCCGGTGCACGACGCCCTGATGGCCCGCTGGATCCTCAACTTTATGCGTCGGGGCGTCGAGCGCCGAGAGGCTGGGGCGCGTTGAGGGGCCCTCTGTAACTTCCGAAACCTTCGTTAACCCGTTAGAAACAAAAGGTCGGGTCATTTCGGGTATCCGGATTAACTGGTTGAAGGGGCCCTCAAGCCCTTTCAAACCCTTAATCCTCCCAGAAGGTTGATAGATCGACGCCGAAGTTCTTCTCTGGCTCGGGGAGCCCCATGCTGTAGGTCATAGTGGCCTTGCCTAGGAACGGGGATTCCTTGGTCTGCGGCGACTTCTTCTTGTGCTTGGTGGTGTAGAGCATCCGGGCCCGCATCACCTCGAACGAATAACCCCGGCCATCGCGGTTCTTATCCTTGGCCAGCCGGTTGATCGACTCCGTGAAGGCGTTGGTGATCGGGATGTCAGTCTCGAAGTAGGTCAGCATCTCCTCACGCCAGCCGCTGACGGCGCTGACGAGATCCTTCCAGACCTCCTTCTGCCCCTGCGGGATATCGTCAATCCAGCGAGCTAACGCCTTCTCGGCATCACGACGAGTGGTGCAGTCCCAGATGTGGTAGAACCGCTCCTTGTGTTCGTAGGCCGCAAGGAGCCGAGGGAAGGCCCCTGTCCATGTCTCCATGATGAGCCGCTCGCGATCTGAAACGTCGTGAGCACGCTTCAGCAGGATCTTCCGGTCACCCTTGAGAGTTCGGCGCTGGTTGGCTGTCAGCTCTTTCCTGAGGCCCTTGCGGACCTTATCCAGCGCCTCGTTGGCCATGCGCACGACGTGGAACTTATCGACCACGATACGGGCCTGTGGCAGCACCACCTTGACGGCAGCCCGGTAGGGCTTCCACATGTCCATGCTGACGATCTCGACCTGGTGGCGGTCGGCCATGTTCATAAGGCGCCTCGTCACCGCGTCCTGCTGGCGACCGGGCAGCAGGTCCAGTAGGGTACGCTCCTCCAGATTGGTCAGGATGCAGCGGTAGCGGCGGTTCAGGTAAAGCTCGTCGATGCCCAGGCAACGAGGCGTCTCGAAACGATGCCAGCGGCTCAGGAACTCGGCCTTCTTCCTGAATATCTCGCGAACGGTCTTTTCGTCGAGCCCCGTGGTGTCGGCCACGTAGGCATAGGGGTGATTGAAGGCCTCTTTCTCGACGTGGCTGTACAGCCGCCGAGTCATGCGATGGTCATCCACCATTTCCGGGAGCGCGGGGCGGAACGTCTTGCCGCAAGCCCGGCACGTGTAGCGGCGCCGCACTACCCAGAGGGTTACCCGCATGCCATGGATAGGGAGGTCTCGATAGGCGACATCGCGCTTACCGAAGCGAACGAACTCACTCTCAACGCCACATTCCTCGCAGGCGATTGGATGAGGTGCGTCTACCTGAAAGTGGATGTCATGCTCTTCCGACTTAACGCCAAGAACTTGATATTCCGGCAAGTGCAGAATGTTATCGGGCAAGTTGGTCATGCGTCCCTTCGGTACTTTGTTCGATAGCGCTGCATGGGAACTGGGCCGCCCTGTTTAAGCGCTCGGTAGGCAATCTGATATTCGCGTCTACGATCAGCATCCCTGCCATCGGCTCGCTTAGTCCCTGGCGGCAACTTGTGATGGTCTCCAGGGCCTTGCTCAGTGATGCCTCAAAGCGTTTGACTACCGTAGGCCCGACGCCTTTCACCTCCAGCAGGGCGGCTTTTTCTGATTCACTGAATGCCATATTGGGGCTCCCTACGCCGCATAACGCCTGTGACGTTGCGATGTGGGCGTTTCCGTCGCTTTGACCGCAGGTACGCGATGATGGCGACAGCGAGTACCAGATAGAAAAGAAACTCCATGGCATCCTTGCTCTGTGCTGACCGCAATGCAGCCCCTTCCCCTTGGGCGCCATTCCCTTGCCAGGCCCTTTCGGCCATTTAGAGGGTGTTTACAAACTACTGCGTTAGGCCATGCCGCGTTGAAATCAGTCTCAGAGTGCTCATTAACAAGCTCGTGAACTCCGCTTTTCGGCTGATTTCGCCATGCCTGGCCGTCGCTCGCCAGATGGAGCAGCCGTTCAACCACTGGCCAGCAACTTGACCCCAAGTCCCGACAGGCAGATACCGACGACTCTCTCGATCCATCTCCTGGTCCTGCGGATACGTGCTTGGATGATCGGTAAGGTGAGGAAGGCGGCCACCACGGAGAACCAGGCCATGTGACAGGCAATGACATAGAGACCATAACCAAGCTCGGCTCCGAGCGTCGTTCGTGGCGAGACAACTTGACTGAACAAGGAAACGATGAACAGCATGGTCTTGGGATTGAGGGCGTTACAGGCAAAGCCCATCCAGAATGCGGAACCACCATCGGCCTGCTTCGCCGATGCAGGTTCCCCGCCGTCACTCGCGCTCTCGTTGGCGTACCCCAACATACGAGCCTTGATATCGGGCCAGAACGCTGAAATGCCCAACCAAATCAAGTAACTGGCCCCCAGATAGCGCAGCGTCGTCAGAAGCCAAGCCTCCCCAGCGAACACCACGCCCAACCCGAACAGGGTATAAGTCAGGTGGACAGAAACGCCGCAGCCAATGCCGATCGCGCACCATACGCCGGCGCGTCGCCCACGTATCACCGCGATGCGCGTGACCATGGCAAAATCGGGTCCTGGACTGAGAACGGCCAGACAGGTGATCACAGCGACGGCAAGAATCTCGGTCTGGGCAATGTTGAACATGTCTCCTCCCTTGCATTGTCTTCGGGACAAGTATGAAATCGACCAGGCATGCGGAAAATCGAAAATTACTCGGACATGTTGTGAGCGATCTTCACAGAAAGAGACACCTGCCTCCACTGGCTCCACTACCAGCCTTCGAAGCGGCTGCCCGTCATCAGAGCTTCTCTCGCGCCGCCGAAGAGCTGCACCTGACCCATGGGGCGATTAGCCGAGCCGTTGCCCAACTCGAGCGACGACTGGGGGTCCAGCTCTTCGTCCGCCGCCACCGCAGGGTATACCTGACCCTGGCGGGAGAACGGCTGCAACGGGTCGCGGGTGAGATGCTCGATCGCCTGGACGAGGCGGCCGAAGCACTGCGCCGGCATGAGGGTAGTTCCCCCATCCTGACCATCTCCTGCGAACCCAGCCTGGGAATGCGTTGGCTCATGCCCCGACTGGGAACATTTCGCACACTGAACCCCGATCTCAATATCGACCTGCGGCTGGCAGGAGGCCCGATCGACTTGCTCGCGGACGGATGTGACGCCGCGATTCGCCACACCAACTTCGTCTTGCCTGAAGACGACGTCGTCACCCGACTATGGGCCGAGTTCGCCGGGCCGGTTTGCGCCCCCGACTGCTGGGAAACGGTCATTGGCCGCGACCTTTCTCGGGCGAGATGGCTGCACAGCCGCACTCGGCCAGAGGCATGGCGAGAGTGGCAGCGGGAAAGCGGCTATCGCGGCTCGCCAACCAGCGAGCAATTCTTCGATCACTTCTTCTTCGCCTTGCAGGCGGCCGTCGACCGCCTAGGGACCGCGATCGGCCCGCTACCACTGGTCAACGATGACCTGCAGGCAGGAAGACTCATCGCGCCCCTAGGCATGGTGGCAACGGGGTATGATTACGTGCTGCTCACCAAGGACTCGCCCGACACGGATCCCCGCATCGCACGCTTCTCCAACTGGCTGATGCAGCAGGCGAAGGATCTCTCGACGGGGGCAGGCCGGCTCCCTTCCGATCCTCCTTGACGGAGCCTTCTCGACCACTGCTACAGCCCCGAGTTGACCTTCGGTGTGCTCATCGTCTACGCCGTGACGGCGTCAGGCCGACCTGACGACCGAACAGCCGCCGGAAGAAGCTCGGGTCGGCGGAACCCTCCTCCTCGGCCAATTCGTCGATGGGCGCATCGCCGCTATTCAGCGCCTGCTTGGCTTCCTCCTCCGGATACCCATTATTTTCAACCAGAGAATCCGGAGAGGATGTTGATTGCTCCGAACTGCTGCCTCGGGGCGATCAACCATCTATTCCGGATACCCGTCATTTCTTGCCCGCAGGCAAGAAATGACCCGATTTTCAGGCCACTTCTTGCCCGTTCGGGACGTTCTGGCAGAGGCGATTTCTATAATAAATTGATTATAAATGGCTTTATTATTTATGGCATGACCTCTGCTCTATAACTGGCGTCCCCAGGACATTTTTTCTTATACCGTCAAGGAGCAGACTCATGCCGACACCTTGCTATATCAGCATCCACGGTCAGACCCAGGGCCATATCACCGCCGGCGCCTTCACCCCGGATTCCGTGGGCAACATCTACGTGGAAGGCCACGAAGACGAGATGCTGGTGCAGGAGTTCAAGCACATCGTCACCGTGCCCACCGACCCGCAGTCCGGCCAGCCCGCCGGCCAGCGTGCCCACAAGCCGTTTATCTTCACCGTGGCCCTCAACAAGGCCGTGCCGCTGATGTACAACGCCCTGGCCTCCGGCGAGATGCTGCCGACCGTCGAGCTGAAGTGGTACCGCACCTCCGTGGAGGGCCGTCAGGAGCACTTCTTCACCACCTCCCTGACCGACGCCACCATCGTCGATATCAACCTGCGCATGCCGCATGCCCAGGACGCCACCCAGTCCGAGTTCACCCAGCTGATGGACGTCTCCCTGGCCTATCGCAAGATCGATTGGGAGCACACCGTGGCCGGCACCTCCGGCTCCGACGACTGGCGCGCGCCGCTGGAGTCGTAAGCTCCAGGATGGCCGCCCGCGGGCGGCCATCGTCGCGGTGTGCCGGCTGACGCCAGGGCGGGGAGACGCGCCCTGGCGTCAGCCTGTCGTCGCCCTTGCCTCAGCGATCAGAGACGTTAAGCTGAGCCGTCGTGGCCGGAAGATGCCACGTGACTCGACTTCCAGGAGGGAAGACGCCGAATGGCCCACGCAAGCGGACTGCACTTTACCCTGAGCCTCGCCGGCACCGCCGACCTCGACCTGGCGGTGGTCGACTTCACCCTCGACGAGGCCCTCTCGGCGCCCTTCCGCCTGGAAATCCAGTTCGCCAGCCGCGACGGCGAGCTGAGTGCCGAGGCCTTCCTCGACCGCCAGGCCAGCCTGACCGTGTGGCAGGATGGCGAGCCGCTGCGCCGCATCCACGGCATCGTCAGCGAGTTCGCACGCGGCGACCGCGGCCACCGCCGCACCTTCTATCACCTCGAGGTTCGCCCGGCGCTATGGCGCCTCGGCCTGCGCCACAACTCGCGGATCTTCCAGGGCGTCTCGCCGCTGACCATCATCAACACCCTGTGCGAGGAGCGCGGCCTCACCGACGTGGCCTTCGCCGTGACCCGCGAGCCCGCCGAGCGCGAGTACTGCGTGCAGTACCGCGAGAGCGACCTGGCCTTTATCCAGCGCCTGGCCGCCGAGGAGGGGCTGTGCTTCTTCCATGAGTTCGAAAACGCCGAAGGCGGCACCCACCGCCTGGTGTTCGCCGACGACCCCCAGGTGCTGGGCGGCCTGGGGCCACGGACCTACCATGGCCGCGCCGGCGGTACCCCGCCACAACGCCATCTGCGTAAGCTCAAGCAGGTCTCGCGGGTGGCCCCGGCCAGCGCCGTGCTCAAGGACTACTCCTTCAAGCAGCCGGCTTATTCACAGCTCCATGAGCACCAGGCAGCGGGGCTCGATGAGCACGCCCAACGCGACGACTACGAGCACTACGACTACCCGGGCCGCTACAAGGCGGACGCCTCCGGCACGGCCTTTACCCGCATCCGCCTCGAGGCGCTGCGCCGCCAGGCGCTGACCGCCGAGGCCGAGAGCGACCTGCCGGAGCTGGCTCCCGGCACCCGCTTCACCCTCGAGGGCCACGACCTCGATGAGGTGAACCGCGACTGGCAGGTGCTGGCGGCGGTCCATACCGGCAGCCAGCCCCAGGCCCTGGAGGAGGAGGCCGCCCAGGCCGACGGCCTGACCACCCTCGCCAACACCCTGGTGCTGGCCCCCGCCGACCGCGCCTGGCGCCCCGAGCCGCCGCGGCGGCCCCGGGTCGACGGCCCCCAGGTGGCCTTCGTGGTGGGCCCCGAGGGCGAGGAGATCCACTGCGACGAGCACGGCCGGGTCAAGGTGCAGTTCCCCTGGGATCGCTACGCCGAGCCCAACGAGACGGCGAGTGCCTGGCTGCGGGTCAGCCAGGGCTGGGCCGGCGGCGGCTATGGCGCCATGGCCATCCCGCGCATCGGCCACGAGGTGATCGTCTCCTTCCTGGAGGGCGACCCGGACCAGCCGCTGATCACCGGGCGCACCTACCACGCGGTCAACACCCCGCCCTATGCGCTGCCCGAGCACAAGACCCGCACCGTGCTGCGCACCCAGAGCCACCAGGGCGAGGGCTTCAACGAGCTGCGTTTCGAGGACCAGGCCGACCAGGAGCAGATCTGGCTGCACGCCCAGCGTGACCTGGAGCTGCTCACCAATAACGATCGCACCGAAGCGATCGGCAACGATAGCTTCCTGTCGATCCACCGTGACCGGATCGCCGAGGTGGATAACGACGACCACCACAGCGTGCACGGCAATCGCCATGAGCAGACCGACGGCAGCCAGCACCTGATCGTCCAGGGCAGCCTGCACGTCCGGGCCGGCCAGGCCTGGCTCAGCGAGAGCGGCCGCGAGCTGCATATCAAGGCCGGCCATAAGGTGGTGCTGGAGGCCGGCAGTGAGCTGACCCTGAACGCCGGCGGCAGCTTCCTCAAGCTCGATGGCGGCGGCGTGACCCTCGTCGGCCCCAGCGTCAAGATCAACGCCGGCGGCAGCCCCGGCTTGGGCAGTGGCCAGGCCGTCGAGGCCCCGCTGCTGCCGGGGCATGCCGTGGCGGAGCGCCATGAGGCGATTCCGCCCACGGCCCTGCCCAGGCTCAAGGACTTCCAACTGAGTGAGGCCGCCCTGATGCCGCTGTGCGGCAAGATCAGCGACACCCAATGTGCCCGAGAGGATTGCCCATGCCTGGCTGGTTGAGCCAACTCCCCGAGCGCACCCGGGGCAGCGGGGGGCTGGCGGCCTGGGTTGACCCACGGCGGCCGGCCTATCTGGTGCTCGACCCGCGCCGTTATCCCGAGGCCTGCGCCGCCCTGGTGGGCCAGCCCGGTTGGCGTGACTACCTGACCCTGTTCGCCGGCACGCCCCTGGCGCCACTGCTGGAAGCGAGCCCCTGGCTCGTCGAACTGGAGGTCGGCAGCGACGCCTGGCAGGCCCTCGGTGCGCTATGCACGGGAGAGCGCCGGGGCTGGGCCTTCCAGCCGGCACACGCCACCCCGCTGACTGACCTGGCCGATCACCTGCGGCGATTCTTCGTGCTCGACGATTCTCACGGCGGCCAGTCGCTGGTGAATATTCAGGATCCCGCCGCCGGGACAGCGTTGCTGGCCGCCGGCAGCGACACCGCTTACGCCCAGTTCAGCGGGCCGCTGGGGCAGGTCGTCACGCCAACGCCGCAACGGCACTGGCTGGCCTGGCAGCCCGCCGATAGCCCCGGCAACGCCGACGCCTTGCCGCTGACCCAGGAGCTGGAACTCGCCCTGAAGGAGAGCGCTCATGCCTGGTGGCTCAGCCAGGCGACCGAGACACCGCTTCCGGCGCTGCCGCCGGAATGGCTGGAGCGCCTGATACGTCTTGCGACGGGTGGCATCACACACGGGCGGGACAAGACACGGCTGCTGCCGCTGATTTGTCAGGCCAGCGATGCCACCTGGCGGGACGCTCAAGTGATTTTGGTCGATCCGAGCCTCACCGCAGTGCAAAAGACCGGCGAATTGGAGCGCCTCTCATGACATCGAACCCACGGCCTGGCAGCCAACGTGCCCCGCTGTTGCTGCCCGAGTTCCAGGCACCTGCGTACGAGGGGGGACAGGAAGTCTCCGAACCGATGGCCTGCGAAGTGGCCCCCTGGGCCGACATTCTCTATCTCACCGGGACCGGCACCTTCTGGCTGCTTACCGAGGAGGTGGCCAGGGCCCTGCATGATGCCGCCGAGGAACTGGCCGGCTGGGTCAACGTGGAAGACCCCATCCAGCGCCTGGAGCACCTCAACGGGGAGGCCGGGTTGCTGGAGTGTTTCCTGCCCGCCAGCCCGATCAATTTCCTGAGCCAGGCCCAGCGGGAACGCTACGAACAGCACGAAGCCGATGTCGCCAGGCACGAGGCCGAGGCCGCCGAGTGGTATCGTGCCATGCATGCGCCTGGCCGGCGCAATGCCCACGAGCGCGAGCACGCCGGCATCCAGTACCAGCACTCGCTGCGGGCTCGCGACGACGCCACCCTGGCCATGAGTGTGCTACGCGAGCAGGGCCGGCGTGAAGCCAGGCAACAGGGCTACCTCCTCGAAGGCAGCGGCTACTATGGGCCCTGGGAAGCGGAGATCGAGCAGGCGCTGGAAACCTATCGGCAGTGCCGGGCCGCCGTCATCCAGGATACCGCCTCCGTCGACCAGCCGGGCACCTTGCTGCCGGTGCGCCAGGCGCTGGTGGAATACCAGGCCTTCCTCGCCGACTGCGAGTCGATGTCACCCAAGGACTCCTCGCGCTGCGCCGTCATCGGCGACTTCATCAGTAGCGAAGCCGAGCGTCTCGATGCCGACCAGCGGGCCTATTGCGACAGCATTCTGGCCTTGGCCACCCTGGGGGTCGCCACGCCCGAGTGGGCCCTGGCCGATGCATCGACAGACGCCACCTCCCTCGACCTGGAGCCCGGTCTCGAGGCATTCGATTATTACAATTGCCGGCTGAAGGAGGCCTCGACACTGTTCGAGGAGATAGAGGCCAAACTCGACCAGTGGGCCACGGCCACCGCGCGGCGCACGGCACTGCCCATCCACCTCTTCGAGGAGGAGCGTGCGGACTTCAATCGGCTGGTGGCACAACTGGACGTGCTCTACCAGCTGGCCGAGTCACAGGTGGAACGCATGCGGCCTCGGCGGGTGCTGTTCTGGCAAGCGGATATCAGCGACCAGCGCCATGCGCTGGGGTATCGCCGCCAGGTCATCGACGTCCTGGTTCGCAAGGACTTCCCGCTGCGCGAGTTTAGCTCGCCGCGTGCCGAGCAGGCGCTGAGTCATGTTAGCCTTCGCCACCTGCTGCGCGACGTGCGCGACGCGGAGCGTCCGGCGCTGCTGCGTGACCTGGAGCAAGACGGCGTGCTGCCCGCCACCCTCTGGGAGGCCAATGAAACGGCCCTGTCCAACTGGATGGCCCGGCGTGGCTGCGAGCGCATCGAGCGACGCGCCGACTGGTTCGAGGAGCGGCTCGGCTTCTTCCGCCCCGAGGCCTTCTTCGACTATCTCGACGCCCAGGGGCATGACGTGGCTTCCCTGCGGCAGGAGGAGGCCAAGAGTGCCTGGGCGGAAACGCTGCAGCGCATTCTCTTCACCGGGCCCAGCCGTGAGCGCCTGCGCCTGTTCGACGCCAGTGCCCAGGCCCAGATGCTGCGCCTGGTGGGCATGCCCCACGCCGCCTTGAACGAGGCGCTGGATATCCACCTCGACGAACCGGTGACCCTGATCGATCGCGAGGCATCACTGGAGTTCTTCGAGTGGCAAGGCGATTCCCAGGCCGGCGCCGCGCTATCCACCAAGCGTGAATACCGCGATGAAGGGAGCATCGAGCGTGATCTGAGGGGGCTTGGCTCCGTGAGTACGCCCTGGCGCTATTCCGAACGCCACGACGCCCGCCCCAGCGGCGCTGCCAAGCTGGAGCTGGAGCTCAAGGGCACCTACAGCCTGGCGCGTGGCGAGATCAGCCTGGGTACGCTGCACCTTCCCCATGAGCGCGATGCCCAGCCGTTCGAAGCCGTACTGACGCAACGCGAGAACGAAATCCGCAACCTAGGCCGCTACTCGCTGCAAGTGGCCGCGGTCGCCAAGGGCTTCGCCGGCGCCACCCTGGCGCTGACCGCCGAGGCCGGGCTGGGCTTCGATCACAATGGCCTCAAGCTCACCGGGCTGGACAGGGTCCAGCGCGAAGCCGAGGGAGGCGTCTTCAAGGCCTTTCTCGGTGCCAAGGTGGGGGTCAACACGCGCTGCAGCATGCGCTGGGCGCCGCCGGCCGATATCACCCGGCAACTCCCGCAACTGGCCGACCGCGACTGGCTGACCCTGAGCAATCAGCAGGCCGAACTCAACGCCTGGCGCAGCCTGGGCCATGCCGTGCTGGGCCTGGAAGCCGCAGGCGGTATCAGCGGCGAGCTCGGCCTGCGCCTGGGGATTCACCAGGGCAAGTTCGTCGCCTACTTCAAGGCCAAGGTCGTGGCGGGCCTGGGCGTGGGCGGCCAGATCGCCATGGAACTGGACCTCAAGCAACTGGACCTGTGGTTTATGATGCTTAGCCAGGCGCTGCGCGACAACGACTACGCCTTCGTCGACTGGGTGGACCGCGACGCCTTTCAGGCCATGAGCCGGCTGGCCTACCTGGGCGCCACCACCCTGCTCGATATCGGCCTGCTCGCCGCCCGCGGCCTGGACGGCATCCAGCGTCTCTACGACCTGATGACCCAGGGCGAACGGGCGGGGGTGATCGCTTACGCTATTGTCGATGCGGCAGGCAACCCTGAACAAGCGGCTCAGCTAGCTACCTGGATCAGGAACCTGTATCCAGAAGCGCTGGGACCCTTACTCAATACCCTGATAAGCCCGCCCGGCAGGAGCGGCTATACCATCGACGACGAGCCTTTCGACCGCGACCAGGCCATCGATCTGCAGCAGATCGCCATCGACAACTGCCTGGGCTGGTTGGAGGAAGGCTATACCGCCAGCCGCCACTACAGCCGTGCCACGGCCCAGCACCTCTTCGAGCGTGCGGTGGCGCGAATGTCGCTGGATGGCACCTATGACGAGGCACGCGGCTGGGGCAGGGCCTATTGCCAGAATCGTTATCGGCTGGATCAGTTTATGAAGCAGGTAAGTACTAATAGTGACCAAGCGGATGAAGCTCGTAACAATTATGATTTCATCGCTCAACGACTGGGCTCTGAAGTAGATAGTTACTGTCAACGTGCCACCTCGCCAAGAGGTACCTATGTCACCTATCGGGATACGGATACCTAAGATGATGACGAAATTTATCCGCCCTATTCTGCTAATGGGACTACTAAGCCTGGCCAGCAGTGGCTGGGCCCTGGAGCCCGAGGTGCAAGCCGCCAAGAACGAGGGGATGCGGCTCTATAATATCGGGCACTCCACGGCGGCCATGCCCTATCTTCGGCAAGCCGCGGAAGCGGGCGATGTCGAGGCCATGTACTACATGGGAGAGGCGGAGCGGCGACAGCAGATGATGGGGCTGACCCGGGCAGCCATGGAGTGGTATTTACAAGCCGCAGCGGAAGGCGATGCATACTCCATGCTGCAGCTGTTTCGAGGTGGCGCCTGCACCGCCGGCGACCGTTGCCCCGAGGGCTTCGAGGACTGGCACCATGCCGCCCTGGCCATTACCCAGCCCCAGGCCGAGGCCGGCGATCCCGATGCGATGCTGGCGATGTACCATATCCAGCGCATGTTCGAGGCATCGCGCCGGGCCGGCGAATGGCTGGAGCGCGCCGCCGAGGCCGGTCAGCCCGAGGCCCAGACCCTTCTGGGGCGGCAGATCCTTAACGGACGCGGCTGGTATCTGACCAATAGCCGTCGGCTTGGCGCCGCGGAGGAATGGTTTCGCCAAGCGGCGGAGCAAGGCTATGTTCCAGCAATAAGTGAAGTCGCGGATGTGCTGATTTCTCAAGAGCGTTACGAAGAAGCCTGGGAGTGGATGCAAGTCGCATCACAGGCAGGGCATATGGATAGGCGGTTTGGTGTGGGGTGGTGCTACCTTGATCCAGCGCGAAGAGAAAGATGTCAGGGAGGGGAAGACAAGATTAAAGGATGGGCAATTTTGCATGCTATGGCTATGGAGGCAAGTAACCAGTCAGCAATAAGCAATATGCGGCGAAATCGTGACATCCTGACAGATGAAGAGATAGTGGAAGCTGAAGCCTTAGCAGAGCGCGAATGGATCGGCCGTGAGCCGCCGCTTTCCAATTTTCCCCCGCGCTTTGGCTACTGATCGATTATGCCGGGACCTATGCAACGCCTGCTGAGCATCGCCCTGCTGGTGCTGCCGATAAGCGCCTGGGCCCTGGAGCCCGAGACCCAGGCCGCCAAGAACGAGGGGATGCGGCTCTATAATATCGGACATTCCACGGCGGCCATGCCCTATCTTCGGCAAGCCGCGGAAGCGGGCGATGTCGAGGCCATGTACTACATGGGAGAGGCGGAGCGGCGACAGCAGATGATGGGGCTGACCCGGGCAGCCATGGAGTGGTATTTACAAGCCGCAGCGGAAGGCGATGCATACTCCATGCTGCAGCTGTTTCGAGGCGGCGCCTGCACCGCCGGCGACCGTTGCCCCGAGGGCTTCGAGGACTGGCACCATGCCGCCCTGGCCATTACCCAGCCCCAGGCCGAGGCCGGCGATCCCGATGCCATGCTGGCGATGTACCATATCCAGCGTATGTTCGAGGCATCGCGCCGGGCCGGCGAATGGCTGGAGCGCGCCGCCGAGGCTGGCCAGCCCGAGGCCCAGACCCTTCTGGGGCGGCAGATCCTTAACGGACGCGGCTGGTATTTGACCAATAGCCGCCGGCTTGGCGCCGCGGAGGAATGGCTCCGCCAAGCGGCAGAGCAGGGGTATGTGCCCGGGATGGTAGCTCTAACCGCCGTTCTGGAGAGAGAAGGACAATATTCCGAGCTATGGTCTTGGGGAAAGCGTGCTTCATTGCTTGGATCTCGAGTTTCCAGGGTGGTCCATGGAGAATGCCTGATTGTCCCGGAGAGGGAAGAGTATTGCAGAGAAGAGGCGGATCCTATTCAAGGCTGGGCAATTCTTTATGCTGTCGTGGAAGAAACTAGTGACAATACGGCAAAGTACATACTAGAACAGCTGCATTCCCAACTTTCACGGGAAGAGCAAGAGGAAGCCGAAGCCTTGGCAGAGCGCGAATGGATCGGCCGTGAGCCGCCGCTTTCCAACTTCCCTCCGCGCTTTGGCTACTGATCGATTATGCCGGGACCTATGCAACGCCTGCTGAGCGTCGCCCTGCTGGTGCTGCCGATAAGCACTTGGGCCCTGGATCCCGAGATCCAGGCCGCCAAGAATGAGGGGATGCGACTATGGGGCATGTCCGAGTGGATCGAAATGCAGCCCTATCTGGAACCCGTCGCTGAAGCCGGTGATGTGGAGGCCATGTACTACCTGGGGGAGGCGACCCGCCTGCTGGATCGCGGTCTGTCTCTAAGGGCCATGGCGTGGTATCTGCAAGCCGCCGAACAGGGCGACCCTTATGCCATGCTGCGGCTCTTCCAGGGCGGCGCCTGTACCGCCGGCGACCGTTGCCCCGAGGGTTTCGAGGACTGGCACCATGCCGCCCTGGCCATTACCCAGCCCCAGGCCGAGGCCAGCGATCCCGATGCCATGCTGGCGATGTACCATATCCAGCGCATGTTCGAGGCATCGCGCCGGGCCGGCGAATGGCTGGAGCGTGCCGCCGAGGCCGGCCAGCCCGAGGCTCAGATCCTCCTGGGCAGGCAGATCCTTAACGGACGCGGCTGGTATTTGACCAATAGCCGCCGGCTTGGCGCCGCCGAGGCATGGTTTCGCCAAGCGGCGGAGCAGGGCTATGTGCCAGGGATGGAAAGCCTTTCAAGAGTCTTAGGTGATATAGAAGCATATGATGAGGCTTGGGACTGGGTTCAAGAAGGCTCGAATAATGGGAGCTATGACGCCCGCCTTGGGATTGCCATGTGCTACTTGGAGCCTGAGGACGACCCCGTTTGTTCATGTGAGGAAGACTTAATAGAAGGCTGGGCAGTATTGCATGCCATCGATATTGAAACTCAAGGTTCTGGGCAAATACGTGGTGCGAAACGGTTATATAGAGATCGGCTAACTGATGCTCAAGTCGAAGGTGCAGAAGTTCTCGCAGAAGAAAAATGGATCGGCCGCGAGCCCCCGCTCTCGCGCTTTCCGCCACGCTTTGGTTACTGATCCGTCATGTTAGCGCCTATACCACGCTGGCTGCTTATCGTCCTGCTGGTGCTGCCGATAAGCGCCTGGGCCCTGGATCCCGAGAGCCAGGCCGCCAAGGACGAGGGAATGCGGCCATACAATGCCCACCAACGCATGATGAGCATGCCTTATCTGGAAATCGCGGCGAGGATTGGCGATGTGGAAACGATGTACTATCTAGCGGAAGTGTATCGTCTACGTCGTCTCTGTTGCCTGAGGTTCCCCGGCTCGGGTAGGCTTCCCTCTAGTTTGTAACCGGAGGGAGCCGTGTCCCCTGTGAACACGCGATCCATCCCGACAGCGCACATAGAGGTTTTATTTACACCCATTAAATCAGGATGCGAAACCCATGGGTGTGTTATGTTATTCAAGTGCACGGTCAGAGCGCTGCGGGAATGTTTGAATGCTTGGTGCCGGAGGCATGGGTGTTTGTCCATTAAATAATGTCGTCTAGAGGGAAAGATGCTCGGAGAAACGTTAAGCGTTTTGAATGGCTGGATCAAAGAGTTCGGAATGCTTTCGGAGGGATGGCGCGCCGGTATTCTGGTCTTCATGCTGGTGTTCGCAACGGCTACCGCCGCATTTATCGCATCCCGTGTGATCGCCGTGCTGGAAAATAAATTCAGCGCAACCCAAAACCTCTGGGACGATGCGGTTCTCCATGCCGTCTGCAAGCCGGTTGAGGCGTTTATCTGGTTGCAGGGCGTCTATTGGGCGTCGGAGGTTGCCCATCACTTCTCCGACGCCGAAATCTTCAGGGCTAACGGCACACTGCTGCAGGTCGGTTTTGTCTGGGTGCTGGTCTGGGCATTGCTCAGGCTGGTAAAAGAGGCGGAAAAGATCCTGACGTCTCCGATGAAAGTTCGTCAACCGATGGATTACACCACGGTGAGTGCGATCAGCAAGCTGCTGCGGGTGGTAGTGATCATTACCGCGGTTCTGACCGTATTGCAGACCCTCGGGTTCAGCATTTCCGGCGTACTGGCCTTTGGTGGTGTAGGCGGTATCGCCGTCGGTTTCGCGGCTAAAGACCTGCTGGCAAACTTTTTCGGGGGGTTCATCATCCATCTGGACCGCCCCTTCAAGGTGGGCGACTGGGTGCGCTCGCCTGACAGGAACATTGAAGGTACGGTGGAGCATATCGGCTGGCGACTCACCACTATTCGTACCTTCGACAAGCGTCCGCTCTACGTCCCTAATGCCACCTTCACCACCATAGCGGTGGAGAACCCGTCCCGCATGACCAACCGCCGTATCTCGGAAACCATCGGCATACGCTACGCGGACGTCCATGCCATGAAGGAGATCGTGGATGAGATTCGTGACATGCTTAAGAAGCATGAGGATATTGCGGCCAATAAGACATTGATTGTGAATTTCCTGGCTTTCAATGCGTCATCGCTGGACATCATGGTTTACACCTTCACCAAAACCACCCAGTGGGTCCGGTTCCATGAAGTCAAAGAAGATGTGCTGCTCAAGATCAGCGACATCATCGAGAGCCATGGTGCGGAAGTGGCCTTCCCGACCCGCACCCTGCTTCTGCCCGATGGCGTGAAAGCCAGAGGCGACAATCAGGAGCCGCGAGCGTCCGAGCCGGCCAGCGAGGATGGTCAGAAACAAGGTTCCGGCAAACGGGCGGAGAAGCAGGATGCCAGCAGTTTCTGATAGCTGACCGGTCGGGGTCATTGGTGGCTCCGGCCCGGCCAGCCTCAGTCAACTCACCATCGCCGGTGAAGACATCCGTATTCCCCACGGCGTAATCCATGACCACTTCGGTCATTCGGAACACGACAGCTAGCGATGGCCTCTCGATGGGCTATTTATCCGGAGCCTGCTTTAGCAGCCTGAGGCCGTTGGCCACCACCAGCAGGCTGGCGCCCATATCGGCGAAGACCGCCATCCACAGGGTGGCGTGGCCGCTGAAGGCGAGCCCCAGGAAGAGCACCTTGATGGCGATGGCGAAGGCGATGTTCTGGATCAGCACCCGCCGGGTGGCCCGGGAGAGGGCGACGAAGCGTGGCAGCTTGCGTGGGTCGTCGTCCATCAGCGCCACGTCGGCGGTCTCGATGGCGGTGTCGCTGCCGGCGCCGCCCATGGCGAAGCCGATATCGGCCCGGGCCAGGGCCGGGGCGTCGTTGATGCCGTCGCCGACCATGCCGATGCTGGCGTTGGCCGCCTTCTCCTCGATCAGGCGCAGCTTGTCCTCGGGGAGCAGCTCCCCCCGGGCCTCGTCGATGCCGGCCTCGGCGGCGATGGCGGCCACGCTATGGCGGTTGTCGCCGGAGAGCATCAGGGTCTGGATGCCCAAGCGGTGCAGGGCGGCGATCGCCCCGCGGCTGCCGGCCTTGAGGGGATCGCTGACGGCAAACAGCGCCAGGGGACGGTTGGCCTCGCCGAGGATCACCGGGCTCTGCCCCTGGGCCTCCAGGGGCGCCAGGCGCGCCTCCAGGAGGCTCGCCTCGACGCCATGCTCCATCGCCAGGCGGCGATTGCCCAGCCATAGCCGACGCTCACCGAGGCTCGCCTTCACGCCCAGGCCGGGACGCTCGACGACGGCGTTTGGGGTCTCGGCCAGCCCGTCGGAAAGCGCTGCGGATGGCTCCTCGAATGGCTCCTCGAATGGCTCTTCGAATAGCGCCGCCGCCAGGGCCCGGGAGACCGGGTGATTGGAGCGCCCGGCCAGGGCCCGGGCCAGCCCCGCTGGCGACTCGCCGCTGTCGTGCGTGTCCCAGGCCTCCCAATGGTGCAGTCGAGGCTTGCCCTCGGTGAGGGTGCCGGTCTTGTCGAAGGCCAGCCAGGTCAGGCGATGGCCCTGCTCCAGGAAGTGGCCGCCCTTGATCAGGATGCCGGAACGGGCCGCCGCGGCCAGGCCGCTGACGATGGTCACCGGGGTGGAGATCACCAGGGCGCAGGGGCAGGCGATCACCAGCAGTACCAGGGCCCGGTAGATGCCCTCCAGCCAGGCGCCGCCGAACAGCGGCCAGGCCAGGGCGGTGACGATGGCCAGGGCGAACACCAGGGGCGTATAGACGGCGGCGAAGCGATCCACCAGGCGCTGGGTGGGGGCGCGGCTGGCCTGGGCCTCCTCCACCGCATGGATGATCCGCGCCAGGGTGGTGTCGTTGGCCCGCCGGGTGGTGCGGTAGTCGAGCTCCCCCTGCTGGTTGATGGTGCCGGCGAAGACGGCATCCCCCGGTCCCTTGTCCCTGGGCAAGCCCTCGCCGGTGATGGGCGACTCGTCCAGGGCGCTCCGGCCGCTGAGGATCTCGCCGTCCAGGGGCACCCGCTCGCCGGGGCGCACCCGCACCCGGCTGCCGATGGCCACCGCCTCGGCGGCCACCTCCTGCCAGTCGCCGTCGTCCTGGCGCACCCGGGCCGTGGCCGGGGCCAGGTCGAGCAGGCCGCGGATGGCGTCCCGGGCGCGGCCCAGGGAGCGCGCCTCGATGCGCTCGGCCAGGGTGAAGAGCACCAGCACCATGGCCGCCTCGGCCCACTGGCCGATCAGCAGGGCCCCGGTCACCGCCACGCTCATCAGCGCATAGATATTCAGGCTGCGGTGGCGCAGGGCGATCCAGCCCTTCTTCCAGGTGGTCAGCCCGGCCAGGCCGATGGCGGCCAGGGCCAGCAGGGGCGGTGCCCAGGCCAGCGCCAGGGTGAACCAGTGCAGCAGCTCCGCGGCCAGTGCCAGGACGGCGGCCAGGCCCAGCCGGCCCCAGCCCTCGGCGGGTGGCGAGGCCGGGGCGCTGGCGGTCGCATCCTCCAGCGGCTCGGCGCTCATGCCGGTGGCGGCGATCCGCGCCTGGATGCCGGCTTCATCGGCGCCGTCGTGGGCCACGGTCAGCACCCGGCGGATCAGGTCGAAGCGCAGCGCCAGGATGCCCGGCTCGTCGGCCAGGGCGCGGCGCAGCAGCGCCTCCTCGGTGGGGCAGTCCATGGCGGCGATATGCAGGCGCAGGGTCCGGGCATCGTCGGGTAGTGGCGTCTTGTCGGTGGTCGCCTGGGGGCGGCCGCCGCAGCAGGAGGTGGTCATCCGTGTGACTCCCTGGTGAGCTTGGGGTAGGCTCAGAGTACACACCCTGTAGCCACTACAGGGTCAAGAGGGGAGAGGGAGCCCTGGGAGTAAGCCCAGGGGATAAGCCGAGGAGGACGAGGATGCGTATCGGAGAACTGGCCCGCCAGAGCGGCTGCGGGGTGGAGACCATTCGCTACTACGAGCGGGAGGGGCTCCTGCCGGCCCCCGCCCGCAGTGCCGCCAACTACCGCCAGTATGACCAGCGTCATGCCGAGCGGCTGGCCTTTATTCGCCATTGCCGGGCCCTGGACATGACCCTGGAGGAGATCCGTACCTTGCTGGCCTATCACGACCATCCCGAGCGGCCCTGCCACGAGGTCAATGGCCTGATCGACGCGCACCTGGCCCATGTGGCGGCGCGGATTCGCCAGCTCCAGGCCCTGGAAACGGCCCTGGTGGCCCTGCGGGCGCGCTGCAACGGCGAGGCCGAGGCCGAGGCCTGTGGGATTCTTCGGGAGCTCTCCCGGCCCCTGGGCGAGGACGAGTTGCCCGCAGCGGGGGAGGGCGCCCATCTGCCCGGCGCCCATGGTTAAGGCGCCGGCCGGGCACAAAAAACCCCCGACCTTGGCCGGGGGTTGAGCGGGCGTCGGGCTTACTCGTCGCCGAAGTAGCGCTGCAGGATCTCGTCGTAGGTGCCGTCTTCCCTGAGGGTGGCCAGGGCCTCGTTGAAGCGCTCGGCCAGGGCCTCGTCGCGCGGGCGGAAGGCGATGCCGAAGCCTTCACCGAAGTACTCCTCGGGCTCGGTGACCATCTCGCCGACCACCCGGTAGTCGCCGTCGTCGCTGTTGAGCAGGGTGGACTGGCCGACCACGAACTCGAGGAAGACGATATCCAGGCGCTCGGCATCCAGGTCCAGCACCATGTCGTCGGCGGTGGAATAGCGGTTGATGGTGGCGATGCTGCCGTAGGCATCGGTGGCGTAGTTGTCGTAGGTGGTACCGCGTTGCACGCCGATGCTTTTGCCGGCCAGGCTCTCCTCGTCGATCTCCTCCAGGCTGCTGTCGGCGGGGGCGAACCAGGCGCCGGGAATGGTGATGTAGGAGTCGGAGAAGCGCACGGTCTGGCGGCGCTCGTCGTTGATGGACATGGAGGACATGATGGCGTCGTAGTTACGGGCCAGCAGGCCGGGGATGATGCCGTCCCACTCCTGCTCGACCCACTCGCAGGTAATGCCCATCTCCTCGCAGAGGGCGTTGCCGAGGTCGATATCGAAGCCGATCAGCTCGCCTTCCGGCGTGCGGTATTCCATGGGCTCGTAGGGCACGTCGACGCCGAAGCGGACATGGTCGTAATCACGGGCCTGGGCGGTGCCGGCCACGATGGCGGCACCGAGGAGAGAGATGGTAAGCAGTTTTTTCATGGTGCGTTTCCCTGTTGTTATAGGGGATTGAACCGGGGTTATCGATCCAGGCCACGGTAACGCAGCTTGGCGAGCCCCGGAAGGGGGATAGAGCCAATTTCCCAACGTTTGTTTGACGCCGGCCTGGGCCGGCGGGTTCAGGCCGGCTTGAGGTGGGCCAGCAGGCGCTTCTCCAGGTAACGGAACAGGTAGAGGATGGCGAAGGTTAGGCACAGGTAGATCGCCGCGACGAACAGGAAGGCCTCGAAGGGCGCATAGAAGCGCGCATAGACGAAGCGCGCCGCCCCGGTGAGGTCCATCAGGGTCACCACGCTGGCGATGGCGCTGGCATGCAGCATGAAGATCACCTCGTTGCCGTAGGCCGGCAGGGCGCGGCGGAAGGCGCTGGGCAGGATGATGCGGCGCATCATCAGGGCATTGGACATGCCGTAGGCCCGGGCCGCCTCGATCTCCCCCCTGGCGGTCGCCTTGATGGCGCCACGGAAGATCTCGGTGGTATAGGCCGCGGTATTGAGGGTGAAGGCGATCAGCGCCGGATAGAAGGCCTCGCGCAGCATCGGCCACAGGAAGGTCTCCTGAATGCCGTCGAAGAACACCACCCCGTAGTAGATGATATAGAGCTGAATCAGCAACGGTGTGCCGCGGAACACATAGGTGTAGGCGTAGATCGGCAGGCTGATCCAGCGCCGCCCGGAGCTGCGCCCGATGGCCAGGGGCACCGCCAGCACCAGCCCCGCCAGCAGCGACAGGAACACCAGCTGGGTGGTGGTGACCAGGCCTTCCCAGTAGTAGCCCAGGGTCTGGGGGGTGAAGATCAGGTTGTCGGATAGCAGCTCATTGAGCCAGGTCGTGAGTTCCATGGTCAGTGCTCCCCGAAGCCGACGTCGTAGCGTTTCTGCAGGCGGGCGAAGGCCCACTCGGAGACGCTGGCGATCAACAGATAGATAACGGCCACCGGAATCAGGAAGGTGAAGGGCTCATGGGTGGCGCGGGAGGCCTCGGCGGCGACCCGCACCATGTCCGTCAGGCCGATGATCGAGACCAGGGCGGTGGTCTTGAGCAGCACCATCCAGTTGTTGGAGAGCCCCGGCAGGGCATGGCGCATCATCTGCGGGAAGCGGATGCGCCGGAACACCAGCCAGTTGCTCATGCCGTAGGCCTTGCCCGCCTCGATCTGCCCATGCTCCACGGCCAGGAAGGCGCCGCGGAAGGTCTCGCACATATAGGCGCCGAAGATGAAACCGATGGTCAGCACCCCGGCGGCGAAGGCGTTGAGGTTAACGTACCAGTCGAGCCCGGTGTGGTCGTAGAGGGTATCGGTCAGCAGGTTGAGGCCCATCTGGCCGCCGAAGAACAGCAGCAGCATCAGCACCAGGTCGGGGACCCCGCGGATAATGGTGGTGTAGAGGGTCGCGGTCTTGTGCAGCAGCCAGTTGCGGGACATCTTGGCGCTGGCCGCCAGCAGGCCCAGCACCAGGGCCAGGATCAGCGACAGAACCGCCAGCTGCAGGGTGACCCCGGCGCCTTCCAGCAGCCGCGGGCCGTAGCCGTGAAGGTCTAGCATGGTCGTCTCCCGCTCAGTACTTGGGCGCCAGGAACTGCTGGAGGCGCGGCGATTGCGGGTTGTCCAGCACGTCGCGGGGCGCGCCGGCCTCCTCGACCAGGCCCTGGTGCAGGTAGATCACCTGGCTGGAGACGTCCCGGGCGAAACTCATCTCGTGGGTCACCACCACCATGGTACGGCCCTCTTCGGCCAGGTCGCGCATTACCTTGAGCACGTCGCCTACCAGCTCCGGGTCCAGCGCCGAGGTGGGCTCGTCGAAGAGCATCACCTCCGGGTCCATGGCCAGGGCCCGGGCGATGGCGCCGCGCTGCTGCTGGCCACCGGACATCTGCGCCGGATAGGCCTTGGCGCGATGCGACAGGCCGACCCGCTCGAGCAGGGCGTGGGCCTGGTCGATGGCCTCCTTCTTGGGCTTGCCCAGCACATGCACCGGGGCCTCGATGATGTTCTCCAGCAGGGTCATATGGGACCAGAGGTTGAAGCCCTGGAAGACCATCGAGAGCTTGGCGCGCATGCGCACCACCTGCTTCCAGTCGGCGGGCTCGCGACCCTGCTTGGTGTGCTTGAAGCGGATCTCCTCGCCATGCACGATCAGGTCGCCCTCGTCGGGCTGTTCCAGCAGGTTCATGCAGCGCAGGAAGGTGCTCTTGCCGGAGCCGGAGGCCCCGATCAGGGTGATGACGTCGCCTTTCTTGGCTTGCAGGGAGAGGCCCTTGAGCACCTCGGCGTCGCCGAAGCGTTTCTTGATATTACGAACTTCCAGCGGTAACGGCGTTGCGGCCATAACTCGGCTCCAGGTCGGGATGGCCATCCGGGGATGGCGATTTCAGCATGGCGGATGCGAAAGGCTGGCGATTCTACCAGCCCTGGCATCCCCTGACAGAGTATGGCCGAGTCGTCGGTATGCGACTTTTGTCTAGTGTTGGGGTGGGGGTCATAAATAGCTATCCTCTAACTTATTGTTGTCTGTCAGTTTTATTTTCTGCCTGGGGGCGTTTGGTTAGGGTTGGATGCTGGCCTCCGGCACCGGGCTCGGCCTGACCAACAGGGCGGCGCGGGCGCCGATCTCCACCTTGGCATTGGGGAAGACCACCGCCAATGGCGTATCGCCGACCCGGAAGTCGCCGGCCTCGGCGTCGCTGGCCAGCAGGCTGCCCGGGGCGAATTCGGTGAAGTTGGCGGTATCGTCGGCGAAGTGCAGGCTAAAGTCCCGGGAATGGCGCATCAGCTCATGCTCGACCCGGAAGAAGGCCAGGGCGTCGGGATCCTGCCCCGGTGGCTCGCGGCCCTCCACCAGGGCCTCGAGCAGGGCACGCATCGGGCGTAGGGCCACCAGGTCGTTGTGGCCGAAGGGGGCCACCTTACCCAGCTCCAGGGTAAAGGCCTGGGCGCCGTGGTAGTGCTTGGAATAGTGGGAGAAGGTCCAGCTGTGCTGATGCTGGTGCAGCACCGCCTGCAGGCCGGCGGCGGCCAGCCAGCGCCACTGCTCGGCGCCGGTGTGGTGCTCGGCATGGGGCTCCACCGCGAAGCGCGGGAAGCGGCTGTCGCGGATGGCGGTATGCAGGTCATAGTGCAGCCGCTGGCTGCCGGCGTGGCGGGCGTAGAAGGCGTCCACCGCCGCCATCAGGGTGCGGGCCCGCTCGGGTTCGTCGCCGTGGCGATCCTGGCCGCGCTGGAAGAGGCGGTTGAGGTTGGTGTCGAGAAAGCGCTCGCCGGCGCGGATGGCCGGCGGGTTGCCGAGGATCAGCAGGGTCGGGGCGCCCAGGCGCAGGCTGCCGGCCTCCAGGCGCGACAGCAACTCCCCCAGCAGTTCGATGGGGGCGGTCTCGTTACCATGCACGCCCACCGAGATCACGCAGGCCCGGGCCTGGGCCTGGCGCTCGCTGGGGATCAGCTCGAGGATGCCCGGGCCCAGCAGCCGGTAGCGGCCGAAGGGCAGCCGGCCTTCGGCCTCGGGGACCCGCTCGGCGAGGGTAAGATCGATCCATTGACTGAGCATAGGGCGCCTTCTGTGCTTGCCGTTCTGTGTCGGCACCATCACCAGCTTTGCTGGCGACGACAAGCGTCGGGGTCGAGGCGATGAAAAAGCCGGTGCCATCCTGTAACTCCCGGGCCGTTCAGCGGAGGGGCGCGAAGACGCTGACCCCGGGGCGTCCCACGCCCTCGTCGCCGGCAAGTGGCGGCAGGCCCGCGAGGCAGCGCAGCAGGGCTAGCATAAAAAGCCTCCCGACTAGAGGTGGCCAAGGCCGCATAGGGGGAGCGCTGCCGGTCGACTAGACTCCAGCAGGCAAGGTCGCTATCGAATCCTCGAGAGGAGCCGCAATCATGACTCAAGTGCTGGTGCTGTATCACTCCATGTATGGGCATATCGACACCCTGGCCAAGGCCGTCGCCGAGGGGGCGCGCGGGGTGGCGGGCTGTCGGGTGACGGTCAAGCGGGTGCCCGAGACCATGGACGCCGAGGCCTTCGCCAAGGCCGGCGGCAAGCAGGACTTCGACACCCCCGAGGCGGAGCCCGCGGAACTGGCCGACTACGATGCGGTGATCTTCGGCACCCCCACCCGCTTCGGCAACATGTCGGGCCAGATGCGCAACTTCCTCGACCGCACCGGCGGCCTCTGGGCCGAGGGCGCCCTGCGTGGCAAGGTGGGTAGCGTCTTTACCTCCACCGGCACCGGCGGCGGCAACGAGACCACCATCCTCACCGCCTGGACCACCCTGGCTCACCACGGCATGGTGATCGTGCCCATCGGCTATGGCACCGAGGCGCAGTTCGACATCTCCGAAGTCAAGGGCGGCTCGCCCTATGGCGCCGCCACCATCGCCGGCGGCGACGGCTCCCGCCAACCCAGCGAGACCGAGCTGGCACTGGCGCGCTTCCAGGGCGAGCATGTCGCCGGTATCGCCGCGAAACTCGCCGGCTGAAACGTTCCTTGCACCGGAACGCCTCGACGCCCTGCCATCGCGGGGCGTCGTCGTCTCGGGCTGCCGCGGCGAGTGACTATTGAGCGTGGCGTGAGCCTAGAGCCGACTGGCGATGGCTCGTCCCAGCGCCTCGGTGGTGCCGGTGCCTCCCACATCCGGTGTAAGAACGCGCTTGTCGCCGTCGCGGAGCACCGCCTCGAAGGCGCTAACGACGGCGTCCGCGGCCTCCCGGTGCCCCAGGTGCTCGAGCAGCATGGCGCCGGACCAGATCTGGCCGATGGGGTTGGCGATTCCCTTGCCGGCGATATCCGGGGCGCTGCCGTGTACCGGCTCGAAGAGGCTGGGAAAGGTCCCCTCGGGGTTGATATTGGCCGAGGGGGCCACGCCGATGGTGCCGGTGCAGGCCGGGCCCAGGTCGGAGAGGATATCGCCGAAGAGGTTGCTGGCCACCACCACGTCGAACCAGTCCGGGTGCATCACGAAGTTGGCGGTGAGGATATCGATATGGAACTGGTCGACCGCCACCTCCGGGTAGTGGGCGCCCATGGCGGCCACCCGCTCGTCCCACCAGGGCATGGTGATCGCGATGCCGTTGGACTTGGTGGCGGAGGTGAGCTTCTTCCTGGGCCGTGAACGGGCCAGCTCATAGGCGAACTTCAGCACCCGGTCGGTGCCGTGACGGGTCATCACCGTTTCCTGGATGACGATCTCCCGCTCGGTGCCCTCGAACATCTTGCCGCCGACGCTGGAGTATTCCCCCTCGGTGTTCTCGCGCACCACATAGAAGTCGATGTCACCGGGCTCGCGGCCCGCCAATGGGCTCTGGATACCGGGCAGCAAACGGCAGGGGCGCAGGTTGATGTACTGGTCGAAGCGCCGCCGGAACTGCAGCAGCGAGCCCCACAGGGAGACGTGATCCGGCACCGTCTCGGGCCAGCCCACGGCGCCGTAGTAGATGGCATCGAAGCCTTCGAGGGTCTCGAACCAGTCGTCGGGGAGCATCTGGCCGTGCTCGAGGTAGTAGTCGCAGCTGGCGAAGTCGAAGGCCTCGAGTTCCAGGTCGATGGCGAAGCGCCGCGCCGCCGCCTCGAGGATGCGCACGCCCTCGGGCATCACCTCCTTGCCGATGCCATCGCCGGGAATCACCGCGATGCGTTGTGCCATGCCGATCTCCTCTCTGAGTGGGAAAACCCCGCCAGTCTAGCAGGCCGTCCGACCCGGGAGGACGCCCCCAAGTTCTGGACATCAGGCCATTTTTTATTGGTCTGATGGGTGTCTCCGCCGGGTACCGGCGCGGCGGCGTGCCGGCGTCGACTATCTTGAACGGCAGAGCCCCCCGGCGCGTGCCGCCGCGGCCGGACCTCGTCGTTGCGTCCCAGGGAGAGTGCCCGTGAAGGTGATGATGTTCACCAATACCTACCAGCCCATCGTGGGCGGGGTCAGCGAATCGGTGCTGCGCCTGACCCGCCGCCTGCAGGCCCAGGGCCACCGGGTGCGGGTGGTGGCGCCGCGTCTGGCGGGACAGCCCGCGGCGGAGCCGGACGTGGTGCGGGTGGCCGCGGTGCAGCACTTCAACGGCAGCGACTTCTCGCTACCGGTGCCGATTCCCGGCCGGCTCCACGAGGAGATCGAGGCCTTCGAGCCGGATATCCTGCATTCCCATCACCCCTTCCTGCTGGGCGATACCGCGGCCCGGGCCGCCGAGACCTATGGCCTGCCGCTGGTGTTTACCCATCACACCCTCTACGAACACTACACCCACTATGTGCCCGGGGACTCGCCACGCATGCAGCGCTTCGCCATTGCCCTGGCCACCCAGTACACCCGCCTCTGCGACGAGGTGATCGCCCCCAGCGAGAGCATTCGCGACCTGCTGCTGGAGCGCGGCGCCAACCCCCACCTCAGCGTGGTGCCCAGTGGCGTCAATACGGCGCGCTTCGCCCGGGGCCAGGGCGAGGCGTGGCGGCGGCGCCTGGGGATTCCCGAGGGGGCCCCGGTGATCGGTCACCTGGGCCGCCTGGCCCGGGAGAAGAACCTCGACTTCCTCGGCGAGGCGCTGGCCCTGGCCCTGGCGCGGGAGCCGCGGTTGCATGGCCTGGTAGTGGGCGAGGGGGAGGCGCGGCACGGCCTGGCGGCGAGCGCCGAGCGCCAGGGGGTGGCGGCGCGGCTGCATTTCACCGGGCGCCTGCAGGGTCAGGAACTGATTGATGCCTACCACGCCATGGATCTCTTCGCCTTCGCCTCCCATAGCGAGACCCAGGGCATGGTGCTGGTGGAGGCCATGGCCACCGGCCTGCCGGTGGTGGCCGTGGATGCGCCCGGGGTGCGCGAGGTGGTGGTCTCGGGGCACAACGGCCAGTTGCTGGCCGAGGACGACGCCGAGGCCATGGCGACGGCGCTGCTGGCGCTGAGTGAGGCGGCGGCACGGCGTCCCCTGCGGGAGGGGGCCCTGACCACGGCGGCGGCCTACGACGAGGCACGCTGCGCCGAGCGCTGCCTGGCGGTCTACCGGCGGGCCATCGTCCGGGGCGGCCCGTTCACCCGCGCCGACGAGAACGGCTGGCAATGGATGCGTCACCGCCTGGGGGCCGAGTGGCTGATGCTGCGCCACCGGGGGCGGGTGCTGGGGCAGCTGGTGCAGACGGAGTGGGACCGGGAGCGTCCCGCCTGGTGGCCGGGGGAGGACGAGGACAAGGTGGAGCCGAAGTAGGCGCTCGGCCTGGCCGGACCCCAGAGCGGCTCCTGGCGGCTGGCCGGGGGAGGACGAGGACAAGGTGGAGCCGAAGTAGGGCGTTCAGCGTCGCCGGCGCCGCTCCGCCCAGCGCTTCAGTCCCGCCAGCAGGGCGATGCCGGCGAGCAGGCCGAGGCCGCCCCACAGCAGTTCCTGACGACTCTCGGCGGTGATCAGCTGGCCCAGTTGGCTGCCCAGCAGGGTGACCCCGGCGAGTCCCGGGACGATGCCCAGGGTGGAGCCGATCAGGTAGTCGCGAAAGCGCAGCCGGAAGGCACCCGCCAGCATATTGGTCAGGGTGAAGGGGGCCAGGGGCAGCAGGTTGATCAGCGTCATGGTGCGGATGCCGCGCCGCGACAGGTAGCGGGAGAGGCCGCGCAGGCGCGGTCCGCCGTGGCGCAGCAGCGCCTCGCGGCCCAGGCGGCGACCCACCCACCAGGTCAGCGCCGAGGCCGCCAGGGTGCCGGCCAGGGCATAGCCGAAGCCCCACCAGGGGCCGAACAGCAGGCCGGTGACCGCCACCAGCAGGCTCAGCGGGAACATCACCAGGCAGGCGCCGGCGTAGATCGCCATCAGCGTGGGCAGCGCCCAGGGGCTGTCGCGCCAGGCCAGGCCGCCCCGGGCCAGGGCCTCCAGGCGCGCCGCCTCGAGCAGGCCGCTATGGGCCAGCCATTGCCAGGCGAGCCCCAGGGCGACCAGCGCCACCAGCAACAGGGGCAGCACCAGGCGGCGGCTCATGGGCCCGGCGACTCGCCCCGGGGCAGCCGGGCCAAGGGGTCCTGGCGGAAGTAGTCGCGCAGCAGGGCATAGAGGCCGGGGTAGGCCTGGCTCAGGGTGTCCGGGGCGGTGAAGAAATACTCGCAGCAGACCGCGAAGCACTCGCCGGGATGGCTGGCGGCGTAGTCGTCGATGGGCGTCTCCTCGCCACGCGCCAGACGCGCCTGGAGATCGTCCCAGACGGCGCTGAATTCACGGTGCCAGGCTTTCGGGTCGATGTCGCGGGGCAGCGGCGGGAAGCCGTCCACGTCCTGGGAGTTGCCCAGGTCGAGCTTATGGGCCAGCTCGTGGATCAGCACATTGAAGCCGGTGAAGTCGCCGCTCTCCATCAGGTCGGGGAAGGCCACCACCACCGGGCCCTGGTAGGAGGTCTCGCCGGCCCGCTCGTCGTCGTACTCGTGCATCACCCCGACCTCGTCCATCTCCTCCACCCGGCGCTGGAAGGCCTCGGGGAGGACCAGGATCTCGTGGACATTGGCGAAGGCCTCCAGGTGCTCCGCCTGCGACCAGCCCAGGGTCAGCAGGCAGGCCTGGGCGGCCAGGGCCAGTCGGGCGGGCGGATCGAAGGGCGTCGTCGCGGCGAGCTCGGGGTGCAGGCTCAAGCGCTTGTGGTGGGCGAAGTGCCAGGCGCGCCGTCCCAGCAGCGCCGCCTCGTCGTCGGCGAGGGCGGCGAGCAGCGGCAGCCGCGCCCGGGCCTCCGCCCAGTCGGCGTCGGGGAAGGGGTGGCGGGCCGCGAAGCGCTGCTCCCGCCAGTGGCGCAGCCGCCCGAGCATGGCCTCAGGCCTCCTCCTGCCGGCCCCCGGACTTCCACGACCAGTCGCGCAGGCGCAGGTCGAAGAGGTCCTTGCGGCGATCCTTGAGGTTGGTCACCGAGCCCTCGTTGCGCACCACGGTCAGGCGGGTCAGGTCCAGGTCCGAGAACATGATCATCTCGGTGTTGGGGGTGGTCTCCGCCAGCACGGCGTCGTGGGGGAAGGCGAAGTCGGAGGGCGAGAAGACCGACGACTGGGCGTACTGGATATCCAGGTTCTCGATGGAGGGCACGTTGCCGACGCTGCCGCACAGCACCACATAGCACTCGTTCTCGATGGCCCGGGCCTGGGCGCAGTGGCGGACCCGCAGGTAGCCGTTCTTGGTATCGGTCCAGAAGGGCACGAAGAGGATATCCATCTCCTGCTCGGCGAGCAGCCGGGAGAGCTCGGGGAACTCCACGTCGTAGCAGATCTGGATGCCCACCCGGCCGGCGTCGGTGTCGAAGACGCGCAGTTCGTCGCCGCCCTCGATCACCCAGTCGCGGCGCTCCTGGGGGGTGATATGCAGCTTGTGCTGGCGCTCCAGAGTGCCGTCCCGGTGGCACAGGTAGCTGACGTTATAGAGGCGGTCGTCCTCGCCTGCCTCGATCATCGAGCCGGCGACGATATTGATGTTGTAGGCCACCGCCATGCGCGACAGCTCACTCTTGAACTGCTCGGTGAAGCCGGCCAGGAAGCGGATGGCGGCCATCTGGTCCTGCTGGGCGGCGCGGTCCTGCAGGCCCATCAGCGGGGCATTGAAGAGCTCCGGGAAGACCGCGAAGTCGCTCTGGTAGCCGGACAGGGCGTCGACGAAGTACTCCACCTGCTGGAGCACCGATTCCACCGAGTCGAACTCGCGCATCTGCCACTGCACGGCGCCGACCCGCACCTGGGTCTTGCGCGACTCCAACACCCGCTCGGCGGGCTCGAAGAGGATATTGTTCCACTCCAGCAGGGTGGCGAAGCCCTGGGACTTCTCGTCCTCCGGCAGGTACTTGCGCAGCAGCCGTTTGACCTGGAAGTCGTTGGCCAGTTGGAAGGAGAGGATGGGGTCGTGGAGCTCGCGGCGGGCCACCTTGTCGATGTACTCGGTGGGGGAGAGGGCGTCGGCGTACTCGTGGTACTGGGGGATGCGCCCCCCGGCGAGGATCGCCCGCAGGTTCATCGAGCGGCACAGCTCCTTGCGCGCCTCATAGAGGCGCCGGCCCAGGCGATAGCCTCGGTAGGCCGGGTCGATCAGCACGTCCAGGCCGTACATGGCGTCGCCCTCGGGCTCGTTGAGGATCACCTCCCGGGAGCCGATCAGGTCGTCGTACTTGTGGGGGTTGGAGAAGGTGTCGTAGTCCACCAGGGCGGTAAGGGCCACGCCGACGATCACCTCGTCGTCCTCGATCACCAACTGACCGTCGGGGAACTCCTGCACCAGCTTGTCGATGGTGAGCTTGGGCCAGGCCCCGCCGATATCGTCATAGACCTTGTCCATCAGCGTCTTGAGCTGGGGATAGTCCTCCACGGTCAGGTTGCGCAGGTTGAGGTGCAGTTCGTCGAGGGACATGGCGGCGACTCCTGAGCGGGGGGAATTGAGCGGATTCTATCATGGGCCCCGGGTCGCGCCGTTATTCCACCGTTATCATGTCGTCACATGAAGGTATGATGCGATGGCGACGATACAGGCGGGCCATACTATTCAGATGGCTACGCTTGAGGAGAGAAAGGATCGCCGATATGCCGCGCACTCGCGCTAAGACCATCGATGGGATTGATATGGGATCAAACGCAATCAGGGGCGCCGTGCTGTCGCAGCCTCATGGTTGGATCTAAGTAATGGTTGCTTTCCTGCTACGCGGAGCGTTGGGCTGCCTGCTGGGGCTGCTGCTGTCGTTGGACGGCACTGCCGATGCCGCCGTCCACGGCCAGGCGGATGATCAACGGAATGTCATCGTCGTCGGCGGCGACCACAACTATCCACCCTACGAGTTTATCAACGAAGAGGGCGAGCCGGACGGCTACAACACCGACCTGACGCGGGCCATCGCCGAGGTGATGGGCATCGACGTCGAGATTCGGCTTGGGAACTGGGCCGAGATACGTCAGCTTTTGGAGGCGGGCGACATCGACGTGTTGCAGGGGATGGCCTATTCACCCGAACGTGCCGAGCTGTACGATTTCGCGCCGCCCCATGCCATCGTGCATCAGTCGATCTTTGCCCGTCAGGGGCAGGCGGAAGTCACCGACTTGCAGGAGCTTCGGGGCAAGGAGGTGATCGTGCAGGAGCGCGGCGTCATGCACGACCTGATGCTGCAGAGCGATGTCGGTGCTCTGTTGTTTCCGGCGGATACCCATGCCGATGCGTTGCGCATGCTGGCCTCGGGCAAGCATGACTACGCCCTGGTCGCCAACCTGCCGGGGCTCTATCTGGGGCGTGAACTGGAGCTCTCGAATATCGAGCCGGTGGGCAAGACCTTCGGTGCGCGGCGCTACGGCTACAGTGTTGCCAAGGGCCGCGAGGAGTTGCTGGCGCAGTTCAGCGAAGGCCTGGCGATTCTCAAGAACACCGGACGCCAGCAGGCGATCTACGACCAGTGGTTGGGCCCGCTGGAGACGTCGGGCGTGCCATGGAAGAAGATTGGCCAGGTCGCGGCAGTGATATCGGCGGTGTTATTGCTGGTGCTCGGGGGCATCGTCATCTGGAACCGGATGCTCACCCGTGAAGTCGCGCGACGCGCGCAGGAACTGAAAATCCAGCAGCAGAAGCTGGTCCAGGCCGACAAGATGACCTCCCTGGGAGTTCTGGTCTCGGGGGTTGCCCACGAAATCAATAACCCCTGTAGCCTGGTGCTGATGAACCTGTCGATGCTCAAGGCGGTGCTGCGTGATAGCGAGGAGGCCTACGAGGCGTTCTTTCAGCAGCATGGCGATTTCGTGCTCGGTCACTTACCCTACAGCCGGATGAGCAAAGAGATACCGCGGATGCTGGAGGATATCTCCACCGGTGCCCAGCGTATCCGCCGGATCGTCGATGACCTGCGTGATTTCGCTCGGCAGGGGCCGGTCGACCTGAACGACTCGGTGGATCTCAATGCAGTGGTGGCCGCCGCCATCCGCCTGGTCGACAGCACCATTCGCCAGTCCACCGACCATTTCCGGGTCCGCTACGACGAGTCGGCGCCGCGGTTCCGAGGCAGCGCCCAGAAGATCGAGCAGGTGGTGATCAACCTGATCGTCAATGCCTGCCAGGCGTTGGACTCCCGCGACAGCGCCATCTCCGTGACGACGCAATATGAGGCTGACAAGAATCGGCTGTGTCTCGAAGTACGGGATGAAGGACAGGGTATCGACCCGGAAAATCTCTCGCGGCTCAGCGATCCCTTCTTTACCACCAAAAGGGAACAGGGCGGCATGGGGCTCGGCCTTTCGGTATCCCTGAGCATCGTACAGGAGCATGGTGGCACGCTGGATTATGACTCCGAGCCCGGCCATGGAACCCGCGCCATGCTTTCATTACCGATCAACCCGGAAACTTGACCGAATGAGCAGTAATCTCTATCCAACCTTCGGCGTTCTGCTGGTCGACGACGAGGCCTCGTTTCTACGCAGTTTCAGCCTGATACTGGAGACTCAGGGAGGGATCAATCACCTCTATCAGTGCCAGGACAGCCGCGATGCGATGCAGATGATCGCCGAGAATCCGATTGGACTAGTGCTGCTCGACCTGACCATGCCCCATCTGTCCGGTGAAGCCCTGCTGCAGCAGATCGTCGAAGAGCACCCGGATATCGGCGTCATCATCATCAGCGGCCTGAACCAACTGGAAACCGCGGTTAACTGTATTCGCCTTGGCGCCTATGACTATTTCATAAAGACAACGGAAGAGAACCGCCTGCTCGATGGCATTCACCGGGCGATCCGGATGCAGGAGATGCGGCTGGAAAACCAGGAGATGCGTCGGCGGTTTCTCAGCGACACCCTGGACCGACCGGAGGTATTCGCCGACATCATTACCCGGGATAAGGGCATGCGCTCGGTGTTCCAGTACCTCGAGACGGTGTCGGCAAGCAGCCAGCCGGTGTTGATCACCGGCGAGAGCGGGACCGGCAAGGAGGCGATTGCCCGGGCCATCCATACGTTGAGCGGGCGTAGTGGACCGCTGGTCTGCGTCAATGTCGCCGGCCTCGATGACAACATCTTCGCCGATACCCTGTTCGGTCATCATCGTGGCGCCTTTACCGGCGCCGACAAGGCTCGGGCGGGCATGATCGAGCAGGCCGGTGGTGGCACCCTGTTGCTGGACGAGATCGGCGACCTCAGCCTGGCTTCACAGGTCAAGCTGCTGCGTCTGTTGCAGGAAGGGGAGTACTACCCCCTTGGCAGCGACAGGCCCAAGCGTATCCATGCCCGGGTGCTGGTGGCCACCCATCAGGACCTGGACCAGAAGCAGCGTGACGGCGAGTTCCGCAAGGATCTCTATTATCGCTTGCGCACTCATCAGGTGGAGTTGCCACCGCTGCGCCAGCGCCAGGGGGACATCCCGCTGTTACTGGATCACTTCCTCGCCGAAGCCGCCGAGGACCTGGGCCGGAGCAAGCCTCCGGTACCCAAGGCGTTGGTGGCACTGCTACGCAACTATGCCTTCCCCGGCAATGTCAGGGAGTTGCGCGCCCTCTGTTTCGATGCCCTCGGTCGCCATCGTGGGGGCGTGCTGTCAATGGACGTGTTTCGCCGGGCGGCCGGGCAGGGAGGCGCAATACTGGAGTCCGACGCGGACCCTGCCATGCCCCTCTTCGCTTCCGATCAGCCGCTGCCGACCCTGCAGGAAGTCGCCGATATGCTGGTGGCCGAGGCGATGGAACGGGCGCAGGGCAATCAGTCCCGGGCCTCGCGGCTGCTGGGGATTTCCCAGCCGGCATTGAGCAAGCGACTGAAAAAATCCCAGTCGTGATGAACTGGTATCACTCACCATAACCAGGGTTATAGTTATAACCCTGGTTTTGTTTTTATTTAACCATTTGAAAATTAGGAAAATTTTCAGGAGTTGGTGGCCCTTTCATTACCCTGGTTATAGCTTTCAGGTCGACGTCAGTATCCGTCATTTCTCAGGTTAGTTCATTTAAAACAATGACTTGCTCCGTGTTTTCGTGGACTGGCACCGTTCTTGCTGGATAACAGGCTGAGAACGAGCCCTGGCGGGCGACTCACTGGTCCGCAGTGTCGCCGCCCGTCGGTGCTTGTCGCCCAAGCGGAATGACCACAACGACAACGAAAGAGAAAACCAATGGAACATGCAACCTTAGAGACGCGTCGTGCCGGTTTCTGGAGCAAGCTGGCACTGTGGAAGAAAATCTTGATCGGCATGGCCCTCGGGATGCTGGCGGGGGGGATCCTGGGCCCCGATGCCGAGCTGTTGAAGCCGATCGGCACCCTCTTTATCAACGCCATCAAGATGCTTATCGTGCCGCTGGTGTTCTGCTCGCTGGTCGTCGGCGTCACCTCGATGCAGGATACTCGCAAGCTGGGGCGCATCGGCCTTAAGTCCGTGGTGCTCTACCTCGGTACCACCGCGGTCGCCATCAGTATCGGTCTTGGCATGGGCACGCTTTTCTCACCCGGTGAGGGCGTCAATATGGTGGCGGCCGACAGCGCCGTTGCCGCCAGTGAGGCGCCTACCCTGGTCGAGACGCTGCTCAACATGATTCCGACGAATCCGGTCGATGCGTTGGCAACCGGCAATATCCTGCAAATCATCGTCTTCGCCCTGGGATTGGGCATCGCGCTGAACCTGTGTGGCGAGAAGGCGAAACCGGCCGTGCAAGTGTTCGAAAGCCTGGCGGAAGGCATGTACAAGCTGACCGAACTGGTGATGAAACTGGCCCCTTACGGTGTGTTCGGCCTGATGGCCTGGGTGGCCGGCACGTATGGTATGGACATCCTGCTGCCGCTGATCCAGGTGGTTGCCGTGACCTATCTCGGCTGTGTCATTCACGTGATGGTGTTCTATTCCGGCCTGGTCAGTGGCCTGGGGCGCCTGAATCCGGTGCGCTACCTCAAGGGCCTGATCAATCCCGCCGCGGTGGCCTTCACCACGACCAGCAGTTCCGGAACCCTGCCTGCCTCCATTAAAGCCGCACGGGAGGAGATGGGTGTCTCCAAGGGGGTCTCCAGTTTCGTACTGCCGCTGGGGGCGACCATCAATATGGACGGCACCGCCCTCTACCAAGGGGTCTGTGCGCTGTTTATCGCCCAGGCCTTTGGCGTCGATCTGGCGTTCTCCGACTACCTGCTGATCATCATGACATCCACCTTGGCATCGATCGGCACTGCCGGGGTACCGGGTGCCGGCCTGATCATGCTGTCGTTGGTCCTGACAACCGTCGGCCTGCCGATGGAAGGTCTTGCGATCATCGCCGGTATCGATCGCATCCTGGATATGGCCCGCACCACCGTCAATGTCTGTGGTGATCTGATGGTGTCGGTCCTGGTCGGCAAGAGCGAAAACGAGCTCGATGAAAGCATCTACAACCGTTCACGTCCCGCCACCCAGCCCAGCGCCGCCTGATTCACCTCCCTCAGGGAGATGCATGCTATGCCGTACATCTCCCGACTCTCGAGAGTCGGCCGTTCGCAGTCATCGTCGGCGAGCCATCATCCTTGGTCTTGCGTGGCGACAGTGCGAGACAAGGGCTGCGTCAATGTCTGGGCCATCAGCACCCCGGCCAGCGTCAGGCCGCCCCCCAGCAGGTGGTGGGCGCCCAGGCACTCGCCGAGGAAGGCCATGGCGATCAGGGCGCTGAACAGCGGCATCAGGTTGATAAAGATGCTCGCCTTGCTGGCGCCGATCTGGCCGATGGCGCGCATCCACAGGAAGGTGGTGATGATGGAGGCGGGAATGCCGGCATAGAGGATCAGCCAGACATTGCCGCCATCCACCGGGGTCATGGGGCCGAGCAGGTAGCCCGGCAACAGCAGCAACACCGCGAAGCCCACCTGGGCATAGAGCAGCACCCAGGGCGACAGCCCCAGGGACCAGCGCCTGAGCATCACCCCGTAGCCGGCGTAGCAGGTGGCGGCCACCACCATCAGCGCATCGCCCTTGGCCACCTCCAGGGCCAGCAGGCTGCGCGGGTCGCCCTGGCCCAGCAGCACCAGTACCCCGAACAGGGCGATCACCCCGCCGATGACGCCGCCCAGGGTGGGCGGCTCGCGCAGGATCAGGGCGCTGAGCAGCACCGTCAGCAGCGGCACCATGGCGGCGAGGATGCCCATATTGGTGGCACTGGTGGTCTCGGCGGCCATATAGGCCAGCCCCTGCCAGAGGCCCATGCCCAGGGCACCCAGCACGGCGAGCTTGAGCCACTCGCGGCGGATGATGGTCCGGGCCCGCCAGGCGGCGGGCAGCAGGAAGGGGGTCAGCACCAGCAGGGCCAGCAGCCAGCGCAGGAAGGCGATGGAACTGGGGGCGATGGCGCCCACGCTGAGCTGGTTGATGGTCATGTTGCCGGACCAGATCAGCACGGTGCCTAGCGGCGGCAGCAGATAGAGCAGGGGCATCAAGACCTCGACGGATGTGGGTAGGGGCCCGGGACGCTGGCAGGCCCCTGAATCATACCCGGCAACCCGTAAGGAGGCTAATCAAGTGCGCTCCCGGAGGGAAGCGGCCAAGTGGCGTTGGGAGGCCGCGGAGACGCCGCACCGTCAGCCGCCTAGACTGTGCCTTATCTTGGTTTCGAGGGACTTCCGATGACAAACCCGAGCGATCCGGCGTCGCACGCCGCGGCCAGCGATATGCAGACCGACTATGTGGTCGGCCAGGACAATATCGAGGGGCAACTGGGCCCCATCGGCTTCGATATCCACAACCGGGTCTTCGTCGTCTCGGCGCTCGCCTCGGTGGTCTTTATTCTGCTGACTCTGCTGTTTCCGGAGCGGGCGGGGAGCCTCTTCCAGTCCATCGTCGGTTTCGCCACTGGCAGCCTGGACTGGTATTTCATGATCGTGGTGGATTTCTTTATCCTCTTCAGCCTGGCGCTGGTGGTCTCGCCCTATGGCTCGGTGAGGCTGGGCGGGCCCGAGGCTCGGCCGGAATACCATTACCTCTCCTGGTTCGCCATGCTGTTCGCCGCCGGTATCGGTATCGGCCTGCTGTTCTTCGGCGTGCTGGAGCCGGTCTACCATGCCAACGTCTCCCTGCCCCTGGGCATCCCCTCGCCCTTCGGCGCCGATGGGGCATTGAACCCCGAGGCGATTCCCGAGGCTACGGCCCTGGGCCTGGCCGGCACCTACCTGCATTGGGGCATCCATGGCTGGGCGGTCTATGTGGTCATGGCCCTGGCGCTGGCGCTCTTCACCTACAACAAGGGCCTGCCGTTCTCGATCCGTTCGGCCTTCTTCCCGATCCTCGGCGAGCGGGTCTGGGGTTGGTGGGGCCATGCCATCGATATCCTGGCGGTCTTCTCCACCCTCTTCGGCCTGGCCACTTCACTCGGCCTCGGCGCCCAGCAGGCCAATGCGGGGATGAATTTCGTCTTCGGGCTGGAGGTGAATGTCGCCGCTCAGGTCATCATTATCCTGCTGGTGACGGCGGTGGCCCTGGTCTCGGTATGGCGGGGGCTCGATGGGGGCGTCAAGAAGCTCTCCGAGATCAATATGGCCATGGCGGTGCTGTTCTTCTTCTTCGTGCTGTTCGCCGGCCCGACCCTGATCGCCCTGAGTGGCTTCTGGACGGGACTTACCACCTATGTGACGGAGTTCGTGCCGCTCTCGGCGCCCTTCGGCCGCGACGACGATGCCTATCGTCAGGCCTGGACGATCTTCTACTGGGCCTGGTGGATCAGTTGGGCGCCCTTCGTCGGCATGTTTATCGCCCGGGTCTCCCGGGGCCGCACGGTGCGCGAGTTCGTGATCTGCGTGTTGCTGATTCCCAGCCTGTTTATCTTTATCTGGATGGGGGTGTTCGGCGCCACCGCCCTGGATCAGCTCTATGCCGACCCCGCCAACAGCCTGGTCAAGGACTATGTGATCGACAATTACAGCCCCGAGCTGTCGCTGTTCGGCATGCTCAACGAGCTGCCGCTGACCGGCCTGATGTCGACCCTGGGCATCATCCTGGCGCTGATCTTCTTCGTCACCTCCTCGGATTCCGGTTCATTGGTGATCGATACCATCACCGCCGGCGGCAAGATCGATGCGCCGCGGCCGCAGCGCATGTTCTGGGCCACGGTGGAGGGGTTGATCGCCATCGTGCTGCTGCTCGGCGGCGGCCTCTCGGCGCTACAGGCCGGGGTCACGGCGACGGCGATTCCCTTCTCCATCGTCATGCTGCTGATGTGCTACTCGATCATCAAGGCGCTCAATGGCGAGCTAAAGCGCCGTTAGCGCCCCGCGCCCGCCGCCTCCAGCAGCCAGGCCATCAGCGTGGCCTTGGCCTCGCCGGCGGCGGTGGGTTGCATATCGATCAGCCCATAGCCCTGGGACGAATGCAGGGCCAGCTCGGTCAGCCCCACCAGCATGCCGTTGTCGATGGCCTCGTCCACCAGGCCCCGCCAGCCCATCCCCACCCCCTGGCCGGCGATCGCCGCCTGGATCAGCAGGGTGTAGTTGTTGAAGATCAGCTCGGCGTTCTCCCGGTGGGCGATCCCGCCCAGGCGCTGGAAATAGCCGGGCCAGTCCTGCCAGGCCGCCTTGTCCTCGCTGGTCAGGGTCAGCAGCGGCACCTCGGCGAGGCGCGCCAGGGAGTCGATGGGCCCATGCTGGGCCAGGAAGCCGGGGCTGCACACCGGGAACACCTCCTCGGCGAAGAGTCGCGGCACGCCGGCGGCCAGGGTGCGCTCGTCGCAGAACAGGATGGCCACGTCCACTTCCGGATCCGGGCGCATCTCGCCGACCTGACGGGTGATGATGCGTACGTCGATCTGCGGATGGTCGCGGCGGAAGGCCGGCAGTCGCGGCATCAGCCAGTAGGCCGCGAAGGAGAAGTCGGTGAGGATATTGACCCGCGGGTGACGCTGGCGGTTGAGCAGGGCGTCGATGGCCCGCTCGATGGTGGCGAAGCCCTCCTGGACCGCATCGAACAGCCCCTCGCCGGCCTCGGTGAGCCGCACGCCGCGGTAGATGCGCTCGAACAGGGGCATCCCCAGTTGCTCCTCGAGGCCGCGCACCTGCTGGCTGACCGCCGACTGGGTGGAGTGCAGTTCCCGGGCCGCCGCGGTGAAACTGAGGTGGCGGGCGGCGGCCTCGAAGACCCGCAGACTGTTGAGCGATACCCTACGGCCGAGTAGCGACATTAGCCAAGCTTATCCTATGCATTAAAAATCACCGAGTTTACAGGCCTTCAGATTAGCAGAGAGACTGTCATGGCCGCCACGCCCCGGCCCATATGACACTCCAGAGGAGGCCCCATGACCGCCAAGCGCCCCAATATCCTGTTCCTGATGGCCGACCAGATGGCCGCCCCCTCGCTGCCCTTCTACGGCCACAAGGTCGTCAAGACCCCGAACCTGTCGCGCCTGGCAGAGGAAGGCGTGGTCTTCGATTCCGCCTACTGCAACAGCCCCCTCTGTGCGCCGTCGCGCTTCACCCTGATGGCGGGCCAGCTACCGTCGCGCATCGGTGGCTACGACAACGCCGCCGACTTTCCCGCCGATACGCCCACCTTCGCCCACTACCTGCGCGATGCCGGCTACCTGACCGCACTCTCCGGCAAGATGCACTTCTGTGGCCCGGACCAGTTGCACGGCTTCGAGGAGCGCCTGACGTCCGATATCTATCCGGCCGACTATGGCTGGTTCGTCGACTGGGAGAACTTCGAGGAGCGCCCGACCTACTACCACAACATGTCCTCGGTGACCCAGGCCGGCCCCTGCGTGCGCTCCAACCAGCTCGACTTCGACGACGAGGTCACCTTCCGCGCCCAGCGATTCATCTACGACTATGCGCGCAGCGACCGGGAGCGCCCCTTCTGCCTGACGGTCTCGCTGACCCACCCCCACGACCCCTACACCATTCCCCAGGAGTACTGGGATCGCTACGAGCACGACGCCATCGATATGCCCCAGGTGCCCTACTCCCGGGAGCTGATGGACCCGCACTCTCAGCGCCTGCGCCACGTCTATCAGTGCGACGAGGACACCGTCAGCGACGAACAGATCCGCAATGCCCGTCATGCCTATTACGGGGCGATCAGCTACGTCGACGACCAGCTCGGCAAGGTGCTCCAGGCCCTCGAGGAAAGTGGCCTGGCCGAGGACACCATCATCGTCTTCTCCGGTGACCACGGCGACATGCTCGGCGAGCGGGGGCTGTGGTACAAGATGAGCTGGTTCGAGGGCTCCGCCCGGGTGCCGATGATCGTCCATGCGCCGAAGCGCTTCACCGCCGGCCGGGTCAAGGAGTCCGTCTCCACCATGGACCTGCTGCCCACCTTCGCCGAGCTGGCCAATGACGGCCAGGCCCCCGAGTACGCAGTGCCCATCGACGGCCGCAGCCTGCTGCCTCACCTGACCGGCACGGGCGGTCATGACGAGGTGATAGGCGAGTACCTGGGGGAAGGCGCCATCGCCCCGCTGCTGATGATCCGCCGCGGACGCTACAAGTTCGTCCACTCCGCCCCCGACCCCGACCAGTTGTTCGATCTCGAGGCCGATCCCCGGGAACTCAACAACCTGGCCGAGGATCCCGAGCACCTGGACCGCTGCAAGCAGTTCCGCGAGGAGGTCGCCAGCCGCTGGGACACCGAGAAGCTGCACCAGGAGGTGCTGGCCAGCCAGCGGCGTCGCAAGCTGGTCGCCCGCGCCCTGATGAAGGGCAAGGTGACCCCCTGGGATCACCAGCCGTTCTTCGATGCCAGCACCCAGTACATGCGCAACACCATCGACCTGGATGACCTGGAGCGGCGGGCCCGCTTCCCGGTCGTGGACACCGAGGCCTCCTGATGGCCTGGCTGCCCCGCATGCGCCGGCCGCTGTTAGCGCAGCGGCCATGGTGGAGCCCCGGCGGGGCGCCGGGTGCCTTCAAGGCGGACCTGATCGCCGGCCTGACCGGCGCCATCCTGGTGGTGCCCCAGGGCATCGCCTATGCGCTGCTGGCGGGGCTGCCGCCACAGTACGGCCTCTACACCGCCGTGATCCCCACCCTGCTGGCGGCGCTGTTCGGCGACTCCCGGCAGATGGTCAGCGGCCCCACGGCGGCGCTCTCCATCGCCCTCTTCGCCACCCTGGCGCCGTTGGCCGAGGCGGGCAGCGAGGCCTTTATCGCCCTGGCCCTGACCCTGACCCTGTTGACCGGCCTCTTCCAGCTGCTGCTGGGCGTGGCCTGGCTGGGCGGGCTGGTGGCCCTGGTCTCCCACTCGGTGGTGGTCGGCTTCACCGCCGGCGCGGCCCTGATCATCGCCGCCAGCCAACTCCCCGCCGCCCTGGGGCTGACCCGCGACCAGGCCGAGGTCCTGCTCGATGGCGGCGCGGACCTGCTGGCGGGGCTCGGCGCCATCCGCCCCGGGGCCGCGCTGATCGCCGTCGTCACCCTGGGCCTGTGCCTGGCCTGCCGCCGCTGGCGGCCACGCTGGCCGGCCATGCCGCTGGCTCTGCTGCTGGCCACCCTGCTGGCCCAGGCCATCGACCCGGGCGGCGAGCAGATCCCGCGTATCGCCGAGGTACCGGCGGGCCTGCCGCCCCTGGTGCTGCCGCAACTCTCCCTGGAGACCTTCTCGCTGCTGGCGCCGGGGGCCATCGCCCTGGGGTTGCTGGGCCTGGTGGAGGCCGCGGCCATTTCCCGGGCCCTGGCCAGCCGCTCCGGCCAGCGCATCGATGCCAATCGCGAGTTCATCGGCCAGGGGCTCTCCAACCTGGGCGGCGCCTTCTTCTCCGCCTATGTCTCCTCGGGCTCCTTCACCCGTTCGGGACTCAATGCCAGCGCCGGGGCCCGGACCTCCCGCGCCGCCATGCTGGCCGCCCTGCTGCTGGTGCCGATGCTGCTGCTGGCCACCCCCTGGCTGCGGTTTATTCCCACCGCCGCCATCGCCGGCCTGCTGCTGCTGGTGGCCATCAACCTGATCGACCGCCGGGCCATCGCCGAGGCGCTGCGGGCCGGCAAGAACGAGCTGAGCGTGCTGCTGATCACCTTCGTCGGCACCCTGCTGCTGGCCCTGGAGGTCGCCATCCTGCTGGGGGTGCTGACCTCCCTGGCCCTCTACCTGCGGCGCACCACCCGTCCCCCGGTGGTGCCCGCCGCCTTGCACCAGGCTCCGGCGGCGCTTCACGCGCCCCTCGACGAGGCGACCTGCGACGTGGTGAGGATCGACGGCTCCCTCTACTTCGGCGCCTGCGATTCGGTGGCGCGGCGCCTGGACGCCTTCGAGCGGCCGAACCTGGTGATCCTGGCCGCCGGCATCAATTTCATCGACCTAAGCGGTATCCATCTTCTCGAGCGGCAGGCCCGGCGCTGCCGAGAGCGGGGAGGGCGTCTCTACCTGGCCTGGGCCAAGCCCGATGTCATGGCTCGCCTGCGGCAGGCCGGCCTGGTCGACGACGTTCAGCACCCTGACACACCCATGGCCATAACAATATAAGAGGCATTCCCCATGACCTACCCACACTCCGATAACGAACCGAGCCACTGCCTTGATCCGCCATTCGAGACGCTACCCGCCTCTTGGCGCCTCGGCTTGGGGGCGGCGTCTTTTCCATTAGATGTTCAAAATCTTACAATAAGGAGAGGTCTCTTATGAGGACGACAAGCGACTCGGCGACTGATGCCGAGATTAGCGATATGCAGACCGACTATGTGGTCGGCCAGGACAATATCAAGGGGCGACTGGGGCCCATTGGCTTCGATATTCACAATCGGGTATTTATCGTCTCGGCGCTGGCCTCGATCATTTTCATCGTGCTGACGCTGCTGTTTCCCGAGCGGGCGGGGGGACTCTTCCAGTCCATCGTCGCCTTCACCACCGGCAGCCTGGACTGGTATTTCATGGGCCTGGTGGATTTCTTTATCCTCTTCTGTCTCGGGCTGGTCGTTTCGCCCTACGGCTCGGTGAGGTTGGGCGGGACCGCGGCCCGGCCGGACTATGGCTACCTCTCCTGGTTCGCCATGCTGTTCACCGCCGGTATCGGCATCGCCCTGCTGTTCTTCAGCGTGCTGGAGCCGGTCTACCATGCCAACGTCTCCCTGCCCCTGGGCATCCCCTCGCCCTTCGGCGCCGACGGGGCCCTAAACCCGGACGCCATCGCCGACGCCACGGCCCTGGGCCTGGCCGGCACCTTCCTCCACTGGGGCCTGCATGGCTGGGCGGTCTATGCGGTGATGGCCCTGGCCCTGGCGATCTTTACCTACAACAAGGGGTTGCCGTTCTCGATCCGTTCGGCCTTCTACCCGATCCTCGGCGAGCGGGTCTGGGGCTGGTGGGGCCATGCCATCGATATCCTGGCGGTCTTCTCCACCCTCTTCGGCCTGGCCACGGCGCTGGGGCTCGGCGCCCAGCAGGCCAATGCGGGGATGAATTTCGTCTTCGGCCTGGATATCAGTACCACGACCCAGGTCATCGTGATCCTGCTGGTCACGGCCGCGGCCCTGGTCTCGGTATGGCGGGGGCTCGATGGGGGCGTCAAGAAGCTCTCCGAGTGGAACATGGTGGCGGCCGTGCTGTTCTTCATCTTCGTGCTGTTCGCCGGCCCGACCCTGGTGGGCCTGAGCGGCTTCTGGACGGGGCTGTCGACCTATGTGACGGAGTTCGTGCCGCTCTCGGCGCCCTTCGGCCGCGACGACGATGCCTACCGCCAGTCCTGGAGCGTCTTCTACTGGGCCTGGTGGGTCAGCTGGGCGCCCTTCGTCGGCATGTTTATCGCCCGGGTCTCCCGGGGGCGCACGGTGCGCGAGTTCGTGATCTGCGTGCTGCTGGTGCCCAGCCTGTTCATCTTTATCTGGATGGGCGTGTTCGGCAGCATCGCGCTCGATCAGCTCTATGCCGACCCCGCCAACAGCCTGGTCAAGGAATACGTGATCGATGCCTACCGCCCGGAACTGGCGCTGTTCGGCATGCTCAATGAGCTGCCGCTGACCGGCCTGATGTCGACCCTGGGCATCATCCTGGCGCTGGTCTTCTTCGTCACCTCCTCGGATTCCGGTTCATTGGTGATCGATACCATCACCGCCGGCGGCAAGATCGATGCGCCGCGGCCGCAGCGCATGTTCTGGGCCACGGTGGAGGGGTTGATCGCCATCGTGCTGCTGCTCGGCGGCGGCCTCTCGGCGCTACAGGCCGGGGTCACGGCGACGGCGATTCCCTTCTCCATCGTCATGCTGTTGATGTGCTACACCATCCTCAAGGCGCTCCACGGCGAGCTGAAGCGCCGTTAGCGGCCGGCTTTCGGCGCCAATAACGCACCGCCCCCGCTGCCTGGCAGCGGGGGCGGTGTCGTCTCTCGAGGGATGCTCCTGGCTCAGATAATGGCGGCGATGCCCGCCTTGGCCACCTGGGCGTCCTGGTCGGACTTGACCCCGGAGACGCCCACGGCGGCGATCACCTGCCCATCGATAATCACCGGCACGCCGCCCTCCAGCAGCCCCTGCAGGGGGGCGGAGAGGAAGGCGTTGCGCCCGCCATTGATCATATCCTCGAAGACCCGGGTCTCCTTATGGCTCAGCGCCGCGGTGCGCGCCTTCTGGGCGCTGACCATGGCGGTCATGGGGGCGGCGCCGTCCAGGCGGCGCAGGGCCAGCAGCTCGCCGCTGTCGTCGGCGACGGCGACGGTGATGTGCCAGTCATTGGCCTCGGCCTCGCGCTGGGCGGCGTCGAGGATGGCATTGACCTCCTTGAGTCCGAGTACGGCCTTGGTCTGCATGCTTGAGTCTCCTTGGAGTTATCGAAGTTGGAAATGGTATGGGTCACCGGAAAGCACGGGGATGATGCTCTGGGCCCCTTAAGGGCAGGCATCCATCCATAATTATTTGGTGGAAATTATTTCCAATGTACACGCTTGGGGCGGGAATGCCAGTGATGAAAGGGGCTATCTCGGTATCCCGGGCGGGGAAGGGCTGCGACCGATGGTCGCGGATGAATTGGTGTTTAGTTAACTAACTTTTGCGCTGGCCATGGCGAGCTCGGCGGAGGGCGAGTAGGCTCCAGAAAATATGGGGGAAATTTCCGAGAACTGGCGATATCCGGAGGAAACATGACGCGATGGCTCTATGACCTGCGCGGCCGCGACGAACGGCTGCGCTTCTCGCCCTACTGCTGGCGGGTCAAGTACGCCCTGGCCCACAAGGGGCTCGATTATCGGACGCGGCCCTGGTGCTTCCGGGACAAGGAGGCCCTGGCCTTCTCCGGCCAGGAGGCGGTGCCGGTGCTGGTGGATGGCGAGGCGGTGATCGGCGACAGCTACGAGATCCTGCGCTATCTGGAGCGCACCTATCCCCAGGCGCCGCTGCTAGGGGAGGGGCCGGCCGAGGCCCGGGCACGCTTCTTCAAGCATTATGCGGAGCGGGCCCTGGCGCCGGCCATCCTGCGCACCCTGATCATGGACCTCTACCAGGCGGTGGATCCCGGCGACCGGGACTATTTTCGGGCCAGCCGCGAGAAGCGCTTCGGGCGCAGCCTGGAGGAGTTCCATTCGCCGGTGCAGGGGCTGGCCCAGCTCGATCGGGCCCTGGAGCCGCTGCGCGGCCAACTGGAGGGCGGTGACTACCTGGATGGGGCGGCGCCGGCGGCCGCCGATTACCTGGTCTTCGGCGCCTTTATGTGGGCGCGCTGCGTCTCCAATGCGGACCTGGTCTCCAACGCCGACCCGGTCTACGCCTGGGTCGAGCGGATGCTGGATCTTTATGAGGGCCTGGGGCGCGGGGCGCTGCGGGTCAGCGACCTGGAGGATGCCTACCGCTAAGGCGGGCCCGGCGCTTAGTGATGCAGCGGCGGTCGCCAGGCCGAGCCGGGGCTGGGCGGCGGTGCCCCGGCTTCCCTGGCGCCGTCGCTGCGCCAGGCCGGTGGCACCTGCTGGCGCAGGAATTCCAGCAGGGCGGTGACCTTGCGGGACTGGCGACCGTAGGGGTAAAGCAGGCTCACCGTCAGGCTGGACGGCTGCCAGTCGGGCAGGCAGAGGCTTAACTCGCCGGGATGATGGGCCTCGCGACCCGCCGCCAGCCAGTGGGGAATCACGCCCAGGCCCTGGCCGCGGGCGATGGCATCGATATGCAGGGTGCTCTGGTCGACCCTGAATCGCGAATGGGGCGGGGTGAAGTGGTAGTCGCCCCGGTGGGGGTGCTGCAGGGTCAGGCCGGTCCGGGTGGTGCCCAGCAGGTCGACCCAGGCATGGCTGGCCAGCTCCCGGGGGTGGCTCGGCGTGCCATGGCGGGCCAGGTAGTCGGGGTGGGCATAGAGCCCCTGGGTCAGTCGCCCCAGCGTCTCCTGGCGCAGGCCGCACTCCGCCACCGGGCCCACCCAGATCCAGATGGCCTCGTCGTCGGGCCCCGTCGGTGGCTGGGCGGGGTGGCCCAGGGTCAACTGGATGCCCGGGTGGCGGGCCAGGAAGGTATCCATATGGCGTGCCAGCCAGGCGCGGGCCAGGGTCTGGTGCACCCGTACCGCGACCTGGCCGCTGACCTCCTCGCGTAACTCATCCAGGCGGCGCTGGCTCTGCTCGGCGAGCGCTAGGATCTGCTGGCAGTAGCCGTGGAACAGCAGGCCCGCCTCGGTGGGAATCAGGCGATTGGCCTGGCGGCGTAGCAGCGGCTGGCCGAGGCGGGCTTCCAGTTGGCTGATGCGGCGGCTCAGGGTCGACTTGGCCACGCCCAGCTGTTGGGCGCTGGGGGCGAGGCTGCCGTGTTCCATCACGGTGGCGAAGGCGTGGAGTTCCTGGAGGTCATGCATGGCGGTGCGTCTGAGTAGCCGGAGAGGGGATCCCGCAGTGTCTCATGAAACCCCTTGGTTGAAAATTATTGTCTTTTGCGATCGAGAGGCGTTAGTGGCCTCGTGGCGGGAGATGGAAAAGGTCGATGGTAAATGTTGCACTGCACAAAACGCCTTGCTATGCTGCAACGCAACAGGAGGGGTTTTCCCTCCGTTACCCAAGACCACCAGGAGGTGTTCGATGTCTACTTCAAGCTTCGACCAAGCCGCTCAGCAGTTCGATTCCCTGTTCTTCGGCCCGGCGCGTGCCTACGCCGCCCTGAGCCTGGACTACACCGAAAAGCTGGTGGCCGCCCAGTTCGATGCCGTCAAGGCCTACTCCGACCTCAGCCTGACCCAGGCTCGCACCATGCTCGACGTCAAGGACGCCGATGGCCTGCGCAGCTATGTGGAAGGCCAGCAGAAGGTCGCCAAGGACCTCAGCGAGCGCCTCAAGGGCGACGCCGAGAAGGTCGTGGCCATGAACCAGGAGTTCCTGCAGGAAGGCCAGAAGCTGGTGGAAGAGAGCGTCAAGAGCGCCTCCAAGGCCACCGCCACCAGCGCCAAGGCTGCCACCAAGTAAGACGCTTGCCGCCCGGTCCCATGACCGAGCGGGCCACCAGTGTCGATAGAGCCGCCACCCCTCGGGGTGGCGGCTTTTTGTTTCTGCAGCAGGGTGCCGCCCACCAGGGTGACCAGCCCCCAGTGGCGCAGCAGGCGGCTAGCCCAGGCCATGGCCAGCAAGTTGTTGCCGGTGAAGAGCTCGGCGCCGGCGATGACCACCAGGGCCAGGCCCAGGCAGAAGGCCAGGCCACCGAGCCAGCGCGTCGGGCCGAAGCCCAGTTCGGAGCCGGTGACCACCACCGCGAAGAAGAGGGCGCCCAGGGAGATAAAGGCCCCGGCCAGCACCCCCTGCACTCCCAGCACCCCCTGCACTCCCAGCACCCCCAGCACCCCCAGCACCAGCAGGGTGGGGGCATCGGCCTGGGCCTTGGTCACCCCCAGCGCCTGGACTCGGCGGGCGATCTGCTGCGGCTGATAGGCCTCGTCGTCGGGACAGGGGGGCTCCAGTGGAGGGGCGCTTTCCCCCACTATAGTGGAGCCCTCCTCAGGCGGCCTGGGCGCGCAGCCAGGCGATCTCCTCGGGCCAGATCGCCGGCTCGATGGTTTCGAGGATCAGCGGGATCCCGTCGATGCGCGGGTCGCGCATCAGGGTGGTGAAGGCCTCCAGGCCGATATTGCCCTGGCCCAGGCTATGGTGGCGGTCGACGCGGCTGGCGAAGGTGCTCTTGGCATCGTTGAGGTGCATGCCGCGCAGGTACTGAAAGCCCACCACCGTCTCGAACTCGTCCAGGGTGGCGGTGCAGGCCTCGGCCGTGCGCAGGTCATAGCCGGCGGCGAAGGCGTGGCAGGTATCCAGGCAGACCCCGACCCGGGACTTGTCTTCCACCTGGGCGATGATCTCGGCCAGATGTTCGAAGCGCCAGCCCAGGTTGGTGCCTTGCCCCGCGGTATTCTCGATCACCGCGGTGACGCCCCGGGTGCGGCTCAGGGCCTCGTTGATGGACTCGGCGATGCGGTTCAGGCACTCCGCCTCGCTGATCTTCCTGAGGTGGCTGCCGGGGTGGAAGTTGAGCAGGGTCAGGCCGAGCTGCTCGCAGCGCTGGAACTCGTCGACGAAGGCGTCCCGGGACTTGCGCAGGCCCTCCGGGTCCGGGTGGCCCAGGTTGATCAGGTAGCTGTCGTGGGGAAGGATCTGCTCGGGGGCGAAGCCATGCTCCCGGCAGGCGCGCCGGAAGGCGGCGATGGTCGCCTCCTCGAGGGGCTTGGCGCGCCACTGGCGCTGGTTCTTGGTGAAGAGGGCGAAGGCATCCGCGCCGATCTCCACGGCGCGGGCCACCGCCCGGTCGACGCCGCCGGCGGCGCTGACATGGGCTCCCAGGTATTTCATGCGGGCGGACTCGTACTCGGCGATAGGGGGCGACTACCATACCATCCCCGCGGCTATGCTGAAGGCGAAGCGACTCGAGGATGGCATCATGCTCGCCGAGTTACTGTTGTCCCTTTCCCTGGATCCGGCGGCGGCGCCGGATCCGCTGGCGGAGACGCTGGCGCGGGTCGAGGGACTCACCGCCTACCAGTTGACGCTGCATGGCCAGGGGCCGGAGGGTGAGGAGCGCCTTCGCTATCACTACCAGGATCCCGGCCATATCCGCCTGGACATGATCACCCCCTTCGCCGGGGCCGTGCTGGTCTATCGTCCCGATACCCACCGGGTCCAGGTCTGGCCCTTCGGTACCCGGGGTCCCCGCCTGAGCCTGCGCCCCGATCACCGCCTGGTGCGCAGCGCCCGGGGGCACCGGATCGACCAGTCCGATGTGGCCAGCCTGCTGCGCGATGTGCAGCGCCTGCAACGACACGGCCGCCTGGAGGCGCCCCAGGAGGTGGTGCTGGACGGGCAACGGCTCTGGTATCTGCTGGTGGAGGGCACGGCGCCCCCCGGCGAGGTGGCCCGTTACGAGCTCTGGCTCGATGTCGACAGCCTCTTCCCGCACCGGGTGGTCAGCCGCGACGCGGCTGGCGGCCTGCTGGAGCGGGTGCGCCTGGAGGACGTGGTGCTCGACCCGGTGCTGGATACCGGGCTCTTCGCCCCTTGAGCCATGGCCGACTACCGTTTCGTCACCCTCTGGTGCCTCGCCGCCCCTATCGAGGGGGTTCATGAGGCCCTCCGCGAGCCGTGCCGCTGGCCGGACTGGTGGCCCGGGCTATGCCGGGTGGAGGCCCTGCCCCGGGGCGAGGGCCGGCGCTACCGTTTCCTGTGGCGCAGCCGTCTGGGGTATCGGCTGCGTTTCGAGGCCCGGGTGACCCGTGCCGAGGCGCCCCGGCTGATCGAGGCCGAGGTGCGGGGCGACCTGGAGGGCCTGGGGCGCTGGACGCTGGATGAGGCCCAGGGCATTACCCGGGTGCGCTACCTGTGGCGGGTGCGTACCACGCCCCGCTGGATGAACCTGGCCACGCCCCTGGTCCGGCCGCTGTTCGCATGGAACCACCATGCCATGATGACGGCCGGCGCCGAGGGCCTGGCGCGTCACCTGGGGGTGCGCTTGCTGGCCGCCGGCCGGGTGTAAGCGGTCCGATGGCCTGGGTGGGGCGCCAAGGCGCGGCGTGTCATCGGGGCGGTGAGACGAGACGGGAGAGACGATGAACGCAGAGACCCTGCTGGGCCTGGAGGCCCCGGTTCGACTGGTGGCCTTTATGAGTGTGCTGGTCGCGATGGCGCTATGGGAGCTGCTGGCGCCGCGCCGGGCCCTGAGCGTGGGCAAGGCGTGGCGTTGGGTCAACAACGCCGGGGTGGTGGCAGTGGATACCCTGCTGGTGCGCTTGCTGTTTCCCGCCGGTGCGGTGGCCCTGGGCGCCTGGGTGGAGAGCCAGGGCTGGGGGCTGCTGGGCTGGCTGGGGCTGCCCTTCTGGGTGACGGTGGGGACGGCCGTGGTGGTGCTGGACGGGGTGATCTGGGCCCAGCACTGGGCCTTTCACAAGGTGCCGCTGTTGTGGCGGCTGCACCGCATGCACCATGCCGACCCGGATATCGATGTGACCACCGGGCTGCGCTTCCATCCCCTGGAGATCCTGCTGTCGATGGGCATCAAGCTGGCGGCAATCCTGGCGCTCGGGGCACCGGCCCTGGCGGTGCTGCTCTTCGAGGTGCTGCTCAACGCCACCTCGCTGTTCAATCACGGCAATGTGCGCCTGCCATCCGGCCTCGACCGCTGGCTGCGGCTGGTGGTGGTGACCCCGGACATGCACCGGGTGCACCACTCCTGGCATCGCGACGAGACCGACAGCAACTTCGGCTTCAACCTGCCCTGGTGGGATCGCCTCTTCGGCACCTACCGCGCCCAGCCCCGGGACGGGCACCAGGGCATGACCATCGGCCTGCACGCCTTCCGCGACCCGCGCTGGTTGCGCCTGGATCGTATGCTGCTGCAGCCCTTGAGCCGCGAGGCCGAGGAGGGCGAGGGCCACCCGACTCCTGATTAGTCCGTGGAGCGGGCGGCGCCAGGCGTGGCTCAGGCTTCCTCGGGCAGAAGACGTGGAGGAAGCGTTGCCTGTGGTTGCCAGGCCGGGGTCGCCTCGGCGAGGGTAAAGCCGCCGACGATTCGTGCCAGCTGGGTCGACTGCTCCTTCAACTGGGCCGCCGCCGCGCTGGATTCCTCCACCAGGGCGGCATTCTGCTGGGTCATGCGATCCAGCTCCGCCACGGCGATATTGACCTGACCGATGCCGTCGCTCTGCTCGCCGGTGGCGGCGCGGATCTCGCCGAGCCCCTGGCTGACCCGCTCGACATGCTCCACCAGAGCCCGCATGGTCTCGCCGGCCCGATGCACCTGGTCGGCGCCCTGTTGGGTGCGCTGGGCGGAGGCCTCGATCAGCGCCTTGATCTCCCGGGCGGCGGCGGCGCTGCGGCTGGCCAGGTTGCGTACCTCGCCGGCCACCACCGCGAAGCCGCGGCCCTGCTCGCCGGCCCGGGCTGCCTCCACCGAGGCGTTGAGCGCCAGCAGGTTGGTCTGGAAGGCGATGCCGTCCATCAGCGTGACGATCTCGCTGATCTGCCGCGAGGAGTCGCGGATCTCGTCCATGGTGGTGACCACCCGGGCCACCGCCTCGCCACCCCGGGCGGCCGCCTCGGCGGCCTCCTTGGCCAGGCCGTCGGCCTGGCGGGCGGACTCGGCGGTCTGTTCCACGGTGCCGGTGATCTCTTCCATGGAGGCGGAGGTCTGCTGCAGGCTGGCGGCGGCATCGTCGGTGCGCCGCGCCAGGTCCTGGCCGCCGTCGGCGATCTCCTCGGCGGCCAGGCGCACCGAATCGCTGCTGCCGCGCACCTCCACCAGGACGTCATGGATCTTGTCGGCGAAGGCATTGAAGCGGCTGGCCAGGGTCGCCGTCTCGTCGCGGCCGGTGACCGGCAGGCGCCGGGTCAGGTCGCCGTCGCCGCTGGCGATCTCGTCCATGCGTTCGGCCAGCTCGCGCAGGGGCCGGGCGATACGCCCGCCCAGTGCCCAGATCGCCAACAGGCCCAGGCCGGCCACCAGCAGTCCCACCCCGATCATGCCCAGGGTGTCCCGGCGGCCCTGATCGGTGAGGGTCGCTTGCAGTTCCTGCCATTCCGCCAGCACCGCCGCCTGGGGCAGACGCACCATCAGTACCCAGGGGGCCTCCTGGGCGGTGATCTCAAAGGGCCAGTAGAGCTCGATCATGCCCTCGTCGGTGAGGGTTTGCCGGGCCTCGCCGCTCTCCTGGGCCGCCCGCAGATGGTCCCAGGTGGCCTCGCCGAAGATCGCCCGGGCAGCATCCCCCAGCTCGCCACTGGCGGCGGTATCGGCGGCCACGCTGCCCCGGGACGCCACCAGGGCCATGCTGCCGGCGCCGTCATAGAGGGCGTCATTGGCCTGGCTCAGCAGCTCCTGGGTGAAGTCCACCGCCAGGTCGGTCCCGGCGATGCCGCGAAACTCGCCGTCCACCAGGATGGGGACATTGAAGGAGGTGACCATGCGCATCACCCCAGCGTAGTCATAGGCGGCGGGGTCGATGACGCAGGGGGCGCGACTCTCCCGGGGACAGAGATAGTACTCGCCGCGGCGCAGGCCATTGCCCAGGGGAGCCTCGTTCTCCATCAGTGACTCGTTGAGCGGGGCCAGGCGCAGGCTGCCGTCCGCCTCGCGCACCCACCAGGGGCGAAAGCGGCCGCTGTCGTCGTCGATGCCGGTCTGGCGACCGGCGAAGCGGGCATCGCTGCCGAAGGCGTCGGGCTCCCAGGCGATATAGGCATCCAGCAGGGCCGGGTTTTCGGCCACCGTCTGGCGGGCCAGGCGCGAGACCTCCTCGCGGGTGAGGCGCAGCGAGGGGCGGCCATCCGTTTCGCGCTGGCCCAGCAGGGCATTGGCCTGGGCCAGCTGGCTGGCCAGGGTCAGGGCACGGTCGAGCTCGCCCTGGATCCGATTGGCCTGGGCCTCGGCCAGGGCCGCCAGGCGCTGATGGATACTCGATTCCAGTAGCTGCCGGGTCTGGTCGGCCACCACGGCCTGGGTGCGGCTGCCGGCCAGCAGCGAATAGAGCACCAGGGCCGCCGCTACGGCGAGGATACAGGCCCCGGCGAGGCTGACCACCAGGGTACGGAGGGAACGGAAGCGCAGTTGCATGATATTTCTCGTTATCGTTATCGGGGATCCCTGCATTAGGCGCCTCTGGCGCCGCCTTCGACCCTAACGACCTGACCGTTGGCGAGCGGCCTGATGGCGACGCGGGCGAAGCCTCCTGCGACATGGCATCATGGTGGCCGCCTTGAGACCCGGCTTGACTAAGCTGACCGACTGGTCAAGTCTTGGGTGAGTTCTTGCTCGGGAGAGATACGATGCTGCTTAAACGCTTGCTGCTGCTGGCCATGCTGGCCATGCCGGCCGCCTTGGCTCAGGCCTCGGGGGGGGCGATCGTGGCGGCGGCCTCGTCCTTGCAGTTCGCCTTGGCGGAGGTGGCCGAGCGCTTTACCTCGGAAACGGGCCAACGGCTGCGCTTCAACTATGGATCTTCCGGCAACTTCCGCCGCCAGATCGCCCAGGGGGGGCCCTTCGAGCTCTTCCTGTCGGCGGATGAGCAGCAGGTGCTGGCCTTGCACGACGCGGGCCACACCGAGGACGACGGGGTGATCTATGCCCGCGGTCGACTGGCCTGGCTGCAGCGCCCGGGCCGCGGCGACCTGCCCGAGCTGGAGGACCCGCTGGCCGGGGCACGCCAGGCCATCGCCGCCTATCAGGCCGGAGAAGGGCGGGCGCGACTGGCCCTGGCCAACCCCCAGCATGCCCCCTATGGGGTGGCGGCCCGGCAGGCCCTCGAGCAGGCCGGCCTGTGGGCGCCGAGCGAGCCGCTGCGGATTCTCGGCGAGAACGTCTCCCAGGCCGCCCAGTTCGCCCTCTCCGCGGATGCCCGGGGGGGCCTGGTGGCCTACTCCCTGGTGCTAGCGCCGGCCCTGGTGGAGCGTAGCGAGCATGTGCTGATTCCCGAACGCTGGCATGCCCCCCTCAACCAGCGCATGGTATTGATCCGCGGCGCCGGGGAGACGGCCCGGGCCTTCTATGCCTACCTGCAGCGGCCCGAGGCCCGGGCGATTCTCGCCGATTACGGCTTCGCCCTGCCGGATAGCGAGGTCCCTTGATGGAGTGGACGGCGCTTAGCGTCTCCCTGCGGCTGGCCCTGGCCACCTGCCTGCTGCTGTTGCCCCTGGGGCTCTGGCTGGGGCGCACCCTGGCTACCCGGCACTTCCGCGGCAAGGCGCTATGCGAGGCCCTGGTGGCGCTACCCCTGGTGATGCCGCCCACGGTGCTGGGCTTCTACCTGATGCTGGCCTTCGGCGCCGAGGCCCCCTTCGGTGCCCTCTGGCAGCGCCTCACCGGCAGCGGCCTCAATTTCACCTTCGGCGGCATCCTGCTCGCCTCCCTGGTGGTCAACCTGCCCTTCGCGGTGCAGCCCATCCAGCGCGCCTTCGAGGGGGTGCCGCCGCATCTGCGGGAGGCGGCCTGGTGCAGTGGCCTGTCGCCCTGGCAGACCCTGTGGCGCATCGAGCTGCCGCTGGTCTGGCCCGGGGTGATCTCGGCCCTGGCCCTGACCTTCGCCCATACCCTGGGGGAATTCGGGGTGATCCTGATGGTCGGGGGCGCCATCGACGGCGAGACCCGCACCCTGGCCATCGCCATCTACGACCGGGTGCAGGCCTTCGACGAGTCCGGGGCGGCGGTGATGTCGGCCATGCTGCTGACGGTCTCCTTCGTCACCATCGGCGTGGTCTATGGCCTGGCACGGCGCCGGGGAGGACCCCATGTCTAGGATTCCGGCGCAGACCGGCCTGCGGGTGCGCCTGGATCAGGCCGCCCCGATCCCCCTGGCGGTGGACCTGCACTGCGCCCCCGGGGAACTGCTCGCCCTGGTGGGGCCCTCGGGCAGCGGCAAGACCACCCTGCTGCGCGCCCTCGCCGGCCTCTACCGGCCGGCGGGGGGGCGCATCCAGTGCGCCGGCGAGACCTGGTTCGACGCCGCCACCGGCGTCTGCCTCAGTCCCCAGCGGCGGCGCATCGGCCTGGTCTTCCAGGACTATGCGCTCTTTCCCCACCTCACCGCCCTGCGCAACGTGATGCTGGCCATGGGCCATCGCGACGCCGGCGAGCGCGAGGCCCTGGCCCGGGAGTGGTTGGCGCGGGTGCGCCTGGCGGGACTGGAGAATCGCTACCCGGCGCAGCTCTCCGGGGGGCAGCGCCAGCGGGTGGCGGTGGCCCGGGCCCTGGCCCGGGAGCCCCGGGCGCTGCTGCTGGACGAACCCTTCTCGGCGGTGGATCAGGTCACCCGCCGGCGCCTGCAGCGCGAGCTGGCCCTGCTGCGGGAGTCCATCGAGATCCCCATCCTGCTGGTGACCCACGACCTGGACGAGGCCGCGGCCCTGGCCGACCGCCTCTGCGTGTTGCATGGCGGCCGCAGCCTGCAGAGCGCGCCGCCGGAGCGGCTCTTCCGCCGGCCGGCCTCGCCGGAGGTGGCGCGGCTGCTCGACAAGCATAATGTCTTCGCGGGGGAAATCCGGACATCCGGGGACGCCACCTGGCTGCAGTGGGGCCCGTTACGGCTGAACCTGGCCACGCCGGCGGTGTGCGGTCCGGTTCACTGGTATATTCCCCCCTCGGATGTGCTGCTGCACCGCCGCGACCGCCCCTCCCGGGGCGAGCGGGAGAACCCGGTGAGCGGCACCGTCAGCGAGATGGTGGTGCTGGGGGGAATCACCCTGATCACCCTGAGCTTCCCGCATACCGACGACAGCCTGCGCTTCGAGATCGCCACCCATGCGGCGCGGCGCAACGGCCTGGCGCGGGGCGAGGCGGTGACGGTGTCGCTGTTGGCGGCGGGCATCCATCCGATGCCACGGGAATCACAAGGAGAGAGCGATGACGACGACCCGTCGTGAGGTAGTCAAGGGGCTGGCGCTGTTGCCGGCCCTGGGGCTGATGCCGGCCCTGGGCATGCGGCCCGCTCGGGCCGCCGAGGTGGACGCGCGCCTGGCCCGGGCCACCCTGGCGATTCATGCCGCCGGGGGGCCGCAGCGGCTCGAGGTGGAATTGGCCGAGACCCCGGCCCAGCGGCGCCGTGGCCTGATGGAGCGCGATCACCTGGGCGCCGAGGCCGGCATGCTGTTTCTCTACGACGGCCTGCAGCCCCCGGAAAGCGGCTTCTGGATGTATCGCACGCGAATCCCCCTGGATATCGCCTTTATCGATGCCGCCGGGCGCATCGCCGCCATCCACACCATGACCCCCTGCGACAGCGACGATCCCGGCCAGTGTCGCGCCTACCCGGCCGGGGTGGCCTACCGCGCCGCCCTGGAGGTCAATGCCGGCTACTTCGCCGATAGGGACATCGGTATCGGCGACTGCGTCAGCTGGCCCGGCGCCGCCGCCAGCTGTGCCGCCGAGAGTTAATCGGCCCGCCCCAGGCGGCGGGGCTGGCGTGTCTTCTTGTTGGCGCCGAATTTAAGGACGATCAAGGCGATGTCGGCGTTATGACTTAGCCCGCCGCTGGCGGTGCTGTTGTGCGCGGGCCTTGCCGCCGCCGAATTTCAGGACGATCAGGGCGATGCCGGCGTTATACGTTAGTCCGCCGCTGGCGGTGCTGTTTGCGCGGGCCTTGCCGCCGCCGAATTTCAGGACGATCAGGGCGATACCGGCGTTATACGCTAGTCCGCCGCTGGCGGCGGCTTGGCGCTCTTTTTGCCACTGCCGAATTTCAGGACGATCAGGGCGATGCCGGCGTTATACGTTAGTCCGCCGCTGGCGGCGGCTTGGCGCTCTTTTTGCCACTGCCGAATTTCAGGACGATCAGGGCGATACCGGCGTTATACGTTAGTCCGCCGCTGGCGGCGGCTTGGCGCTCTTTTTGCCACTGCCGAATTTCAGGACGATCAGGGCGATACCGGCGACCACCAGCCCGCCGCCGGCCAGCTTATGGATGCCCAGGCCATCGCCCAGCAGCCAGACGCCCAGGAAGACCGCCACCACCGGCACCAGCAGGGTCAGCGGCACCACCCGATTCACCGGGTGGCGGCGTAGCAACCCATACCAGAGTCCATAGGCGACGATGGACGACATCACCGCGGTATAGAAGACCGCGCCCCAGCCCGCCCAGCCGGCCCCCCGCAGCGCCGCCAGGTTATCGCTCTCGAAGAGCCAGGAGCCCAGCGCCACCTGGGGAATGGCGAACAGCGCCACCCAGCCGGCCAGGGCCAGGGGCGGCACGTTCGGCCCCTGCTTGATCAACAGTTGGGAGATGGCCCAGCCGAGGGCGCTGAGCAGCAGGATGGACAGCGGCAGCGGCGAGGGCAGGGTGGGGCCGCCGGCCAGTACCACCACGCCGGCGAAGGAGAGCGCCAGCCCCGCCAGGCGCCGCGGGCCCAGGCGCTCCTTGAGGAACACCACCGCCAGCAGGGTGGCGAAGGGGGTGCCCATCTGCACCAGCAGGGCGCCGGTGCCCGCCTCGGCCTGGCCCAGGCCGATAAACAGCAGGGCGAAGTGCAGGCTGCCGAAGGTCACCGAGAGCAGCGCCAGGAAGGGCAGCTGATGCCGCGCCACCGGATGGAAGGGCACCAGCAGCGCCGCCACCAGCATAAAGCGTAGGGTGGTCAGCAGTAGCGGCGGCAGCTCGGCCACCCCCACCTTGATGACGATGATATTCAGGGCCCAGATGGCGATGACCGCCAGGCCCAGCAGAAGATCGCGAAGAGGCACGCCGCTATCCCAATAGTGAGTGGGCTAACCACTCTAGCACAGCGGGGCTCGGGCGTCGGATCCGGACGTCGAATGGCACGACGGCGGCCCCCAGGGGTCGCCGTCGTGTGGACAGTATCGAGAGGTGCGAGCCTTAGAAAGTCCAGCGAACCATCAGTTGCGGCAGTGACTCGTCGGTGTCGTCGAGGCCGAACTTGTTCTCCCAGTACTGGTATTCGAGGCCGATGCCGAAGTTGGGGGTGGCATGCCAGACCAACTGGGGCTGGGTCAGCAGCTGGGCCTCGAGGTCGCCTTCCTCGGTGATGTAGTCGAGGAAGCCTTCGAAGGTGAAGTCGGCGGAGCCGATGGTGAAGGGGGCGTTCCACACCAGGGTGTACTGCTCGGAACTGCCTCGGGCCGCGGCGCTCTCGTCATTGCGGTACATGGTGTGCAGCTTGACGAAGCTGAAGCCGGGCACGTCGAAGTCGAAGCTCAGGCCGGCCAGGTGGGTGGTCTTGCGGGTCGCCGAGTTGCGGTCGAGATCGAGCTGGCCGATGGCGTAGACGTCGCTGAGCGGGCCGGCGGAAAGATCCAGGCCGGTCAGGGAGCCGAGGTTGCCGCGCAGGCTCCATTCCGCGTGGGCGCTGCCGCGATCCTGCTCGTCCTGGGCCCCCTGATCGAGGTTGGTGAAGTCGACGAAGAAGAAGCTGTCGCCATGGGTCCAGCCGGTGGCATTGACGACGGTGAGGATGGCGTGCTCCTCGGTGTCAATGGTAAAGCCGGCGCCGGCCTGGGCCTCGTAGTCCCAGCCGTAGAGGGCTTCCACCTTGGTGGTGCTGTAGAGGGCGGCGGAGGCGGCCTGGCTGAGCAGCAGCGTCGAAGCGGCGGCGGCGAGGGCGAGTTTCTTGTGATTATGCATCAGTCAGCTCCAGTCTTGGTGTTATTCCGGGAGCCTGGTCCAAGGTGGGGACTCCCGATCTTGTATACGGTAGCTAGTCGAAAAATGACAACGCTGTGTCGATAATATGAACAACACAAGCTGTATACACTTATAAGGAAGCGATGCAGTCACCTCAAGCCATGGCGTGCCATAGCCCGTATCAGGGTTCTTGATAGCGGGTCGCGGCCGGCCGGATGGCGGTGCCAGGGCAGGGAGTCAGGGGGACGCCGTCAGCTCGTCGAGGAGTCGTTGATGCAGCTCGGCGGTGGCGGCGTCGAAGAGCACGAAGCGGACTCGGCGCAGGTGCACGCACTGGCGCCCCGCCTCCGTCACCGTGGTCAGGGCGATGCGGGCGGCCTCCGCCATGGGGTAGCCGAAGGCGCCGGTGGAGAGGGCGGGGAAGGCCAGGGAGGCGAGGCGATGAGCCTCGGCCAGTGCCATGGCGTTACGATAGCAGGCCGCCAGCAGTTCGTCGGAGGGCTCGTCGACCCCGTAGACCGGCCCCAGGCAATGGATCACATAGCGATTGGGCAGGGCGAAGGCGGGGGTGATCACCGCCTGGCCGGGCTGGATCGGCGCCAGGGATCGGCAGGCCGCATCCAGCTCGGGGCCGGCGGCGCGATGCAGGGCCCCGGCCACGCCACCGCCGGGGCGCAGTTGGGCATTGGCGGCATTGACCACCGCGTCGATATCGGTTTGCCGGGTAATATCGCCCTGACGACACTCGATCTTCAGCATGGACACCTCGATCACACTGACCACTCGAGTCAGTGTGGCGCGCCGCCTCGATCCTGCGCAAGGCGCCTGTTCAGGCGACAAGGCTTTTGGTCTAATAATGAGCTAGTTAACGATCATGGAGGCGCCGAATGTTGTTCCCGCCCCGCTATGCCTCGGTGGTGTTTTCGGTATTGATGTCGATTTATATGGTGACCCTGATGACGTTCCTGATCACCGGGGTCAATACCGGTTTTGGGGAGGGTTTCCTGGGGCGCTGGTGGCGCGCCTTCTATGTGGCCTGGCCGGCGGCTTTCATCCTGATACTGGTGGGGGCGCCGCGGCTACGGCGCCTTTCTACCAAGTTGATTCGACACCCGCCGCGATGAACGAAATGTGGCGAAAGTGCCGTCTTGTCGTGACATTTGTTGCAAAATGATGCGGAAATTTGCAAGCCTCGGCGCAAATCTGTATCAATAGCCCTCCCCCGTGACGCCATGGCCTGTCTGCCTCCCTTGTTTGAGGCGAGACGGCCGCCCCGCGCCCTCGTCGAGGCGGCCCGGCCGTGACAGACAAAGAGGAGAAGGCATGAACCAGCGAGTGAACATCGAACTCGGCAGCCCCGAGGCCGAAGCCTTCGAGGCCCGCCAGTTCAAGGTCTACACCCATCGCCAGCTGGACAAGATCGCGGCGATCCAGGCGCTGCCGGAGGCGCTGCGCTTCGATATGAAGGTGGTCAGCCAGGTGCTGCCGTTCCGGGTCAACGAGTACGTGATCGACGAGTTGATCGACTGGGACGCCGTCCCCGAGGACCCGGTCTTCCAGCTCACCTTTCCCCAGCGTGGCATGCTGCGTCCCGAGCACTTCGACGAGGTCGCCGCCCTGGTGCGCCGCGACGCTTCCGCCGCCGAGCTCAAGCCGGTGGTGGAGCGCATCCGCGGCGAGCTCAATCCCCACCCGGCGGGGCAGATGGACCTCAACCTGCCGCTGCTCGACGGCGAGCCGCTGCCCGGCATGCAGCACAAGTACCGCGAGACGGTGCTCTTCTTCCCCAGCCAGGGCCAGGTGTGCCACAGCTACTGCACCTTCTGCTTCCGCTGGGCGCAGTTCGTCGGCGACAAGGACTTGAAGTTCGCCTCCAGCGAGGCCGACTCCCTGCATCGCTACCTGGCCGAGCACACCGAGGTCACCGATCTGCTGATGACCGGCGGCGACCCCATGGTGATGAAGGCCAAGCACCTGAGGATGTACCTGGAGGGACTGATGGCGCCGGAGCTGGAGCATGTCCAGGATATCCGCATCGGTTCCAAGAGCCTGACCTTCTGGCCGTATCGCTTCGTCACCGACCCGGACGCCGAGGATATCCTGGCGCTGTTCCGCGAGCTGACGGCGGCCGGCAAGCATGTGGCCTTTATGGCGCACTTCAACCACTGGAAGGAGATGGATACCGCCATCTGCCGCGAGGCGATCCGTCGCATCCGCGCCACCGGGGCCGAGATCCGCACTCAGGCGCCGCTGCTCAAGCACATCAACGACGACGCCGATCAATGGGCGAGGATGTGGACCACCCAGGTACGCCTGGGGATGATTCCCTACTATATGTTCGTCGAGCGCGACACCGGCGCCCGCCACTACTTCGAGGTGCCGCTGGTGCGTGCCTGGGAGATCTATCGCGAGGCGATGAAGCGGGTGCCGGGCCTGGCGCGCACCGCCCGCGGCCCGTCGATGTCCGCCGACCCGGGCAAGGTGGAGATCCAGGGGGTGACGGAGATCCAGGGCGAGAAGGTCTTCGTGCTGCGTTTTATCCAGGGCCGCGATGGTGACTGGGTGCAGCGCCCCTTCTTCGCCAAGTATGACGAGCACGCTACCTGGCTCAATCATCTGGAGCCGGCGCTGGGAGAGAGCGAGTTCTTCTATGAGGCCGAGTTCACCGCCATGAAGGGCGCCAAGCAGGCGCTGATCACCAAGGCCGGCTGATGCCTGCTGGGTGCTGATACCCTCGCTATGTCATAGCGGGGCTCGACGCCGCTACCGTGGATTCGGTGGCGGCGTCGGCGTTTTCGGCTCGGCGTGCGTTAAACGTTTGAATCAGTATAAAATTAGGCTTTATTAAAAAGAGCTTATGGCCGGCGTGGCGCCCTCGAGAGGGGCGACGTTGAATCGAGGCGGGGCCCTGGGGCTGCGCCTTCGCCGTGGGTGAACTATCTTCATGCTGAACCCCGAATATTGGCGTCGGTCCGTGGCGGGTATTCGCCGCGAGGCGCCTAGGGGACCAACCATGCCAAGAGGTGTCTAGATGAAACGTCATGTCTTCTCTGCCGCCGCCGTCTCCGGTGCCCTGCTGGGCGCGGCCGCCTTTTCTGCGCCGGCGGTGGCCCAGGATCGCTTTATCACCATCGGTACCGGGGGCCAGACCGGCGTCTATTATGTGGTCGGCCAGTCGGTATGCCGGATGGTCAACCGGGGCAGCGACGAGCACAACATTCGCTGTAACGCCCCTTCCACCGGTGGCTCCGTAGCCAACGTCAACGGCATGCGCAGCGGTGAGCTGGACATGGGCGTGGTGCAGTCCGATGTCCAGTACCGCGCCTATCACGGCGAGGCCAACTTCGAGGACGACGGTGCCTGGGAGGAGATGCGTGCCGTCTTCACCATGCACGGCGAGCCGCTCACCGTGGTGGCCCGGGCCGACTCCGGCATCGAGCATATCTCCGACTTCCCCGGCATGCGGGTCAATATCGGCAACCCGGGCTCCGGCCAGCGCAACACCATGAACGTGGTGATGGACGCCATGGGCTGGGATACCGATGTGTTCTCCCTGGCCTCCGAGCTGGATGCCGCCGAGCAGGCCGCGGCCCTCTCCGACAACAATATCGACGCCATGGTCTATGTGGTGGGCCACCCCAACGGCTCCATCCAGGAAGCCACCACCACCGTGGATGCGCGCCTGGTGCCGGTGACCGGCGAGGAGATCGATGGCCTGGTCGAGGAGTTCCCCTACTACACCCGCGCGGTGATTCCCGGCGGCATGTACCGCGGCAATGACGAGGACGTGGAGACCTTCGGCGTCGCCGCCACCTTCGTCACCCACGAGGGTGTCGACGAGGAGATCGTCTACGAGGCCGTCAAGGCGGTGTTCGAGAACTTCGATCGCTTCAAGCGTCTGCACCCGGCCTTCGAGAACCTGGACGAGGAGAGCATGATCTCCGACGGCCTCACCGCGCCGCTGCACGACGGGGCCGCCCGTTACTATCGTGAGCGTGGCTGGATCGAGTGATCCCGGCTCGCTAACCAGGAAGGTCCCCCTTCCGATACTGGATGCGCGGCACCCTCCGGGGGTCGCGCATTCGGGTTTTTAATGCCCGCTATTCTTTAGGGACAGGCACGACACCATGGCAGACCCCTTGATTCGGTGGTTGGAACAAACAGGCAGGAACCGCTTATGACAAACGACAAGCAGAGACCGCAGGGCTCGGAAGTCGACCTGGAGGAGATGGTGGCCTCCACCGACTCCGGGGCGCGCAAGCCGCTGGGGGCGCCCGGCAAGTTGCTGGTGGGCATCGCCGCGGCCTGGTCGCTGTTCCAGTTGTGGATCGCGTCTCCCTTGCCCTACCTTTTCCGCTTTGGGGTCTTCAATGCCACCGAGGCGCGCTCCATTCACCTGGCCTTCGCGCTCTTCCTGGCCTTTATGGCCTATCCGGCGCTGAAGCGCTCGCCCCGGGAGCGCATTCCGCTGCAGGACTGGCTGTTCGCCGGGGTCGCGGCTTTCTGTGGCGCCTATATGTTCCTCTTTTATGCCCAGCTCGCCGAGCGGCCCGGGGCACCCCTGACCCAGGACGTGGTGGTCGGGGTGGTGGGCATCCTGCTGCTGCTGGAGGCGACCCGCCGCGCCCTGGGGCCGCCGCTGATGATCGTGGCCGCGGTGTTTATCGTCTATTCGCTGTTCGGGCCCCATATGCCGGGCATCCTCGCCCATCGGGGAGTGAGCCTCTACGGCCTGATTAACCACCAGTGGCTGACGACGCAAGGGGTCTTCGGCATCGCCCTGGGGGTCTCCACCAGTTTCGTCTTCCTCTTCGTGCTGTTCGGCGCCCTGCTCGACAAGGCCGGGGCCGGTAACTACTTCATCAAGGTGGCCTTCTCGCTGCTGGGTCACTACCGCGGCGGCCCCGCCAAGGCGGCGGTGGTGGCCTCGGGCATGACCGGGCTGATCTCCGGCTCCTCCATCGCCAATACCGTGACCACCGGCACCTTCACCATTCCGATGATGAAGCGGGTCGGTTTCTCCGCCAACAAGGCCGGGGCGGTGGAGGTCTCCTCCTCGGTGAACGGCCAGATCATGCCGCCAGTGATGGGCGCCGCGGCCTTCCTGATGGTGGAGTACGTGGGCATCTCCTATGTGGAGGTGATCAAGCACGCCTTCCTGCCGGCGCTGATCTCCTATATCGCGCTGATCTATATCGTCCACCTGGAGGCCCTCAAGGCCGGCATGTCTGGGCTGCCCTCCAGTAACCCGGCGCGTCCCTTCCTCAACAAGGTGATCGGCTTCCTCACCGGCCTGCTGGCGCTGATGGCGCTCTCCTTCGGCGTCTACTACGGCCTGGGCTGGCTTAAGCCGCTGCTGGGCGCTGCCACCCCCTGGGTGGTGGCGGTGGTGCTGGCGGTGGTCTACGTGGGCCTGCTCAAGGTCGGCGCCAACTACCCGGAGCTGGAGTTGGACGACCCCAATTCCGAGGTGATCGAACTGCCGCAGACGCGGCCCACGGTGATGGTGGGGTTGCACTTTATCCTGCCGGTGATCGTGCTGGTCTGGTGCCTGATGGTGGAGCGCCTGTCGCCGGGGCTCTCGGCCTTCTGGGCCACGGTCTTCATGATCGCCATCATGATTACCCAGCGCCCGATCACCGCGCTCTTCCGCGGACGCAGTCGCTTGGCCGAGGATATCAAGGAGGGCTTCTTCGATCTCTGGGATGGCCTGGTGACCGGGGCCCGCAACATGATCGGCATCGGTATCGCCACCGCCACCGCCGGCATCATCGTCGGCGCCGTCTCCCAGACCGGGGTGGGCCTGGTGCTGGCGGACGTGGTGGAGGTGCTCTCCATGGGCAACCTGATGCTGATCCTGCTGCTCACCGCGGTGCTCAGCCTGATCCTCGGCATGGGCCTGCCCACCACCGCCAACTATATCGTGGTGTCGTCGCTGATGGCCCCGGTGATCGTGCTGCTGGGTCAGCAGAACGGCTTGATCGTGCCGCTGATCGCCGTGCACCTCTTCGTCTTCTACTTCGGCATCATGGCGGACGTGACGCCGCCGGTGGGGCTGGCCTCCTTCGCCGCCGCGGCGATCTCTGGGGGCGATCCCATTCGTACCGGCTTCCAGGCCTTCTACTACAGCCTGCGTACCGCCGCACTGCCCTTCCTGTTTATCTTCAACACCGACCTGCTGCTGATCGAGGTGGGGCTCTGGCAGGGCCTGTTGATCTTCGTGGTGGCGACCATCGCCATGCTGATCTTCGCCGCCGGTAGCCAGGGCTTCATGGTCGCCCGCAACCGCTGGTACGAATCACTGCTGCTGCTGCTGGTGGCCTTCACCCTGTTCCGCCCGGGCTTCTGGATGGATCGCATCCATGACCCCTACCTGTCGGTGCCGCCGGCGCAGTTCGCCCAGGCGCTGGGCATGGTGGACGAGGGCAGCAACCTGCGGGTGGAGATCCTCGACGAGGACGACTTCGGCGACCAGTTCACCCGCTACCTGCTGGTGCCGGTGCCCGACGGCGAGACCGGTGAGGAACGCATGGAGGCGCTGGGCCTGAGCCTGCGCAGCGAGGAAGGCGGGGCCACCTTCGTGGATAACGTGGCCTTCGGCAGCCAGGCGGAGCAGATCGGCTTCGAGGCGATGTTCTTCGATCAGCAGATCCTCTCGGTGATGGCGCCGGTGGATCGCTGGCCCAAGGAGCTGATGTGGATCCCGGCCTTCCTGGTGTTCGGCCTGATCGTCGTCTTGCAGCGTCGTCGCCGCGACACCACGGCCGCTCCGGCGGCCAGCTAAGGGGGAATAAGCCATGTACCAGAAGATCCTGCTGCCGGTGGACCTCAATGAGGAGGCCTCCTGGAAGAAGGCGCTACCCACGGCGCTGACCCTGTGTCGCAGCTTCGGCGCCTCCCTGCATGTGGTGACGGTGATGCCCGACTTCCGCATGCCCATGGTGGGGGCCTACTTTCCCAAGGATTTCACCGAGAAGGCCCACCAGTCCCTGGGCGAGGCCCAGAAGCAGTTCATCCTCGACCAGGTGCCCGAGGACATCGAGGTGCACCGGACCATCGTCGAGGGCTCGCCCTGGGAGGCGATCATCAAGGCCGCCAAGCAGCTCGAGGTGGACCTGATCGTGATGGCCTCCCATAACAAGCGCAAGTTCGTCGACTATGTGCTGGGGCCCAATGCGGAACATGTGGTGCATCACAGCAAGATCTCGGTGATGATCGTGCGCTGAGGTGCCGCTTGACCCGGCGACGCCCACCCCCGAGATGGGCGTCGCCGTGGGCAAGCGTTGCGTCGGGAAGCGCGTCTTTCCTGTAAGGTCATTGGCGTAGACACGACCGAAGGGGGAGCCCCGTCGTCATTCTCAAGGAGCCGGCATGCACGCGACCCTACCTCGCCTGATCGCCACCGATTTCCCGCTCCTGCGCCGCGGTCGCCTCACGACCCTGCAGGCCAACCTCACCTACCGCTGCAATCAGTCCTGCCTGCACTGCCATGTGGCCGCGAGCCCCCGGCGCCAGGAAGAGATGGACTGGCCGACCATGACGCTGATGCTGGAGTTTATCCGCCGCCAGGGCATTGCCACCCTGGATCTCACCGGCGGCGCGCCGGAGCTCAACCCGCATTTCCGGCACCTGGTACGCCAGGCGCGGGCCCTGGGCATCAAGGTGATGGATCGCTGCAACCTGACCATCCTCGAGGAGCCGGGGCAGGAGACGCTGGCCGCTTTCCTGGCCGAGCAGGGCGTCGAGGTGGTGGCCTCGCTGCCCTGCTACAGCGCCGCCAACGTCGATGCCCAGCGCGGTGATGGGGTCTTCGAGGCCAGCGTCGCGGGGCTCCGGCGCCTCAATGCCCTGGGCTATGGCGAGCCGGACGGCGACCTGGTGCTGAACCTGGTCTACAACCCCCAGGGCCCCAGCCTGCCGCCGCCCCAGGCGCCGCTGGAGGCGGCTTACCATCACGAGCTGTGGGAGCACTTCGGCATCCGTTTCAACCGCCTCTTTACCCTGGCCAACATGCCCATCCAGCGCTTCGGCAGCACCCTGATCTCCAAGGGACAGTTCGATGACTACATGGCGCTGCTCAAGGCCAGCTACAACGCCGCCACCCTGGAAGGGGTAATGTGCCGCTCGACCCTGTCGGTGGATTACCAGGGACGGGTGCATGATTGCGATTTCAACCAGCAGCTCGCCATGCCCCTGGGCGATAGTCCGCGGCCGGTGCACCTGCGCGAGCTGCTGGAGCGCGACCTGGAGGGGGCACCGATCCGCATCGCCGACCACTGCTATGGCTGTACCGCCGGACAGGGCAGCAGCTGTGGCGGGGCCCTGACATGATCCAGCTGTTCGCCAAGGCGCCGCTCCCGGGACAGGCCAAGACCCGGTTGATTCCGGCGCTGGGCGCCGAGGGGGCGGCGGCCCTGCATCGGCGCCTGGTCTGGCGAGCCTTGGGCACGGCCTGCGAGGCCTCGGCGCGGCTGGGGTTGGGGCCGGTGCGGTTATGGACGGCGCTGGATCACCACCACCCCTTCTTCGCCGAGTGCCGGCGGGCCTTCGATATCGAGCTGGAGCCCCAGCAGGAGGGAGACCTGGGGAGGCGCATGGCGGCGGTCTTCGCCGAGCCGCGGCGGCCGGCGCCGCGGCTACTGATGGGCGCCGATTGCCCGGGGATCACGCCGGCGCTATTGGTACGCTGCTGGGAGGCCCTGGCCGAGCGGGACGCCGTCTTCCTGCCCGCCGAGGATGGTGGCTATGGGCTGATCGGCCTATGGCGGCGGGAGCCAGTGCTCTTCGACGATATCGCCTGGGGAAGCGAGGAGGTGATGGCCGCCACCCGCCAGGCGCTGACCCGGCTCGGCTGGCGCTGGGTCGAGCCGGCCAGGGTCTGGGACCTGGATCGCCCCGCGGACCTGCCCCGGCTGGAGCCGCTGTGGCCTCGGGACGGGAGCGCACACCGGGCGTTGAAGGCAAGCGCGGCGGGTCGTCAGTGCCTCGACTACAGTTAGCAGTGTAGAGGCATCCAGCCTTGTGTCCTCCATCGACCCGGGTGTCGAGGCGCCTGCCCAGGGTCTGATTTCCGCTTGCGGGATAAGGGGTTGTTCCATGAGTGCAGCAGCATCCAAGAATCACAAGCCGACCGATGCCGTGGTGAAGATCTCCATTAACCCGGTGGGGATGGACCGCCCCAAGGCCTGGCTGGCCTCAGGCTTTCAGGACTTCCGGCGGGCCACGGCGGTGAGCCTGGCCTATGGCCTGTTCTGGGTGGGCCTGAGTATCGCCGTGACCGCGGGGGCCTTTACCCTGGGCTATTGGCACTGGCTGTTGCCGCTGGTGGCGGGTTTCATGTTCCTCGGCCCGCTGGTGGCGGTGGGCTCCTACGGCATCAGCCGAGCCCTGGAGGCGGGGCGCTCGCCGACCCTGGGGGACGCCTTCGGTGCCTGGACCGCCCATACCGGCCAACTGGCGATGATGGGCGTGATGATGATGATCTTCTTCCTCGCCTGGATCCGCCTGGCCACGCTGCTCTTCGCGCTCTTCTTCGGCTTCGAGGTGCCCAGTCCCGAGACCCTCTACGCCGCCCTGCTGACCACCCCCGAGGGGCTCGGCATGCTCGCCGTGGGTACCGCCATCGGTGCCGTCCTGGCCTTCGGCGCCTTTACCATCAGCGTGGTGGCGATTCCCACCCTGATGGATCAGGACCTCACCTTCATGGAGGGTATCGAGGCCAGTATCCGTTCCGTGGCGCGCAACTTCCGCCCCATGCTGCTGTGGGCGGTCATGCTCACCGGCTGCGTGCTGGTGGGGGTGATGACCTTCTATATCGGCCTGGCGCTGATCCTGCCGGTGTTGGGTCATGCCAGCTGGCATGCTTATGAGGACCTGGTACGTATCGAGCATCCCGGCCGGGCCGACGAGGCCTGACATAGAATCGCCAGCGGTGTCGCGAGCAGGGGGCTTCGGCCCCCTATCGTCGTCTATCCCACCGCCGGGTTTGGCATCGAAGGGCCTTGGGTATCGGGCGACCATATAAATAAGATAAAATTAATGGAGCCTGGGCGTGCCACTCCGGCCCGCGGAGAACGCGCCGTCTCTCCTTGGCCGACTCGTGCTAGCCTGGGCAGGTGGCATAAGGAGCCCGGGTGCCGCCCCAACCGGACGTCTTCCTTGGGACAAGGAGTGGCGCCTCAGTGACTTCCGCGACTCATGAAAAATCTAGCAATCGTGTGGCTCTGCCTGGGCCTGCTGGGTATCGCCCCAGCCCTGGCCAATGCTCCGTTGCCCACCCCTCAAGGGCCGGTGCTTCTGCGCATAAGCGGAGAGATCGCCAAGGCCAATAGCGAAGGCGAGGCGCATTTTGATCGACAGATGCTTCAGTCTTTGCCACAACACCAGCGTTGCACCACGACCCCCTGGACGGATGGCCGTATCCGCTATCAGGGACCCTTGATGCGCGATCTGCTAGCCTGGGTGGGAGCCCCGATCGATGGCAGTATGCTGGCCACGGCCCTGGACGGCTTCCGGGCCGAGATTCCTCTCTCTGATCTGGTACATCATGATGTGATGCTGGCCATCCAGCAGGAGGGGCAGCCACTGGCCATGCGTGATCTCGGGCCGCTGTTCGTGCTCTACCCCTTCGATGAAAAGCCAGAGTTGCTCAACGAGCTGATTCGCTTTCGTTCGGTCTGGCATCTGGCGGGTCTGCATATCCATGCTCTCGAGGGTCGGCAGTGATGAAGGGATGTGCACTAAGTTTACTGATCGGCTGCCTCGCACTGCTGCCATTGCCCGCGGCCCTGGCCCATGAGCTGGCCCCCCCAGAGGAGGCCGTGCTCCTGGTGGTGAGTGGCAATATCACCCATACCAATGTGGGTGACGAGGCTCACTTCGATCGTCGAATGCTCGAGGCGCTGCCCTGGCAGAGCATCGAGACCTCGACCCCCTGGACCAATGGCGTCAGCCGGTACCGCGGTCCCCTGGCTCGCGCCCTGCTGACGGCGGTAGGCGCCCAGGGTGAGACCCTCAAGGTCAGCGCTCTCAATAACTTCATGGCCGAAATTCCGGTCAGTGACTTCCAGCGCCACGACGTGATCCTGGCCATGGAGCGAGATGGTGAGCGGATGCCGATCCGCGACTATGGGCCCATCTTCGTGCTCTATCCCTTCGACGAGAATCCCGCGCTGCGCAACGAGACGATCCGCTTTCGTTCGGTGTGGCAGGTCCACCGGGTGGTAGTGGAGTAGCCCCGGCGATCATCCCGGGCCGGGCAGGGAGGCCAGAACACGATGCTGCGCTATCCAATTCGTTTCAAGCTGGGGGTCTTCGCCGCCCTGGCCTTCTTCTCGGCGGCGGTGATCGTCACCGGCCTGGTGCTGTGGCGCCAGGAGAGCCTGGCCCAGAGCGTGGGAGTCGACACCACCTGGGCCGCCTATAAGCTCGACCGGGAGGTGGTGCAGCTACGCAACGACTTGGCCATGCAGGAGGGGGAGGAGCTGGAGTCGCTGCGCATGCGCCTGGAGCTGCTCTATAGCCGGATCAATCTGCTGCGGCGTGGCGAGCTGGCGGCCTTGCTGGCGTCGATTCCCGCCGCCAGCCGCATGATGCCGACCCTGGTGACGCAGATCGAGGCCCTGGATGAGGCCATCTATTCCCAGCCGCGGCTCGATGATGCCCTGCGCCGGCGCCTGGATGAGCAACTGGCGGTGTTGGGCCACAATACCGAACAGTTGGTGGTGGTCGTCAATGGGTTCCTGGCCGAGAGCGCCCACCGGGAGCGCAGCAACCTCCAGGGGCTCTATACCCTGTTACTGGTGATGATCCTGCTGATGAGCCTGGCCGGGGCCCTGGTGGCGCTTTTCCTGTTTCGCGAGGCGCGCGATCATGCCCGGGCCCGGGGGTCCCTGGAGAGTCTCAGCCAGGAACTGGAAATCTCCGCCAGCCAGGCCCAGGCGGCCAACCAGGCCAAGTCGGAGTTCCTGGCCACCGTCAGCCACGAGATTCGCACCCCCCTCAACGGCGTGATCGGCATGAGTGATCTGCTGCTGGGACGCCCCCTGGATGACGCCGCCCGTCGCTATGCCTCGACCATTCATGACAGCGCTGGCCTGTTGCTCAACCTGATCAATGACATCCTCGACTTCTCCAAGATCGAGGCCGGTCGCCTGGAGCTGGAGCAAACCAGCTTCGACCTCCGCGAGGTGGTGCAGGGGGCCCTGACGCTCTTCGCTCCCCGGGCCCGGTCGCGGGGCCTGGCCCTGGGCTGCGACCTGGACCCGGCCCTGCCGCGACGCCTGGAGGGGGATCCCGGTCGCCTGCGCCAGGTCCTGCTCAATCTGCTTTCCAATGCCATCAAGTTCACCGAGCGGGGCGAGGTACGCCTGGCCGGCCACTGGCTGGAGTCGGGGCGACTTCGCCTGGAGATCATCGATACCGGCTGCGGCATCCGCGAGGAGGCCCAGTCCCAGCTCTTCGAACCCTTTCGTCAGGGTGATGCCTCCACGGCAAGACGCTTCGGCGGCACCGGCCTGGGATTGGCGATCAGTCGCCGCCTGGTGGAGGCCATGGGGGGCGAGATCGACTTCGAGAGCCGGCCGGGGGAGGGCACCCGCTTCTGGGTCGAATTGCCCCTGCGGGTGGTGGAGGGGGCGGTGGCCGTGCCCCAGGCAGTGACCGAGACGGCGACAGCGTTGCGTTTCGAGGCGCGACTGCTGGTGGTGGAGGATAACCCGGTCAATCAGCAGGTGGCCCGGGCCATGCTGGAATCCCTGGGCTGCCGGGTCACCCTGGCGGAGAACGGTGTCGAGGCCTTGGCACGGGCCGAGGCGGAGCACTTCGACCTGATCTTTATGGATATCCAGATGCCGGGAATGGATGGCATGGAGGCGACCCGGCAGCTGCGTGCCCGGGGCGGTTGGCTGGCCGAGGTGCCTATCGTTGCCATGACCGCCGGTGGCCTGGCCGATGAGCGCGAGCTATGCCTGGCCGTGGGCATGAGCGACTATCTCACCAAGCCCTTCTATCGTAACGAACTGGTGGCCCTGCTTTCCCATCACCTGAGCGGCACCGAGGCCCCTCCGCCGCCGGTTCCGGCGGCGGCGCCGGCCCATGACCTGGAGGCCTCTACCCTGGAAGAGCTGCGCGACAGCCTGGGTACGCCGGGGGTGCGCTCCCTGGTCGATCTCTACTGCCAGCAACTCCCCGACCGCCTGGCCACCCTGGCTCGCCGGGTCGCGGCGGGGGAGTGCCGCGAGGCCATGCAGTTGGCGCATCTGCTCAAGGGGGAGTCGGCCAGCGTGGGCGCCTGTCGCCTGGCTTATCTGGCCGGCGAGCTGGAGCGCGAGGCCCGGGCGGAGAATGAGGCAGCCATGCGCGCCGCCATGACGGCCCTGGAGGTGGCCCGGGCGCCGTTGCAGGCGGCCCTTCAGGAGTGGCTGGCGGCGCTGCCAGAAGCAGATTCCTGAGTGGCCGGCTCGTCCCGGCAGTGCAGGCGTCGCTCTAGAGGCGTGGCTGGAGGCCCTGCCCGATACCGGGGCGGATGCCTGAGCGAGCCGGGATTCCTGGTCGATCAGGCCCAGCGCGGATCGGCGGTAAAGGCCAGGGTAAACCAGCGCTTCTCGGCGGGAATGCTCAGGCCGGCGTCGATCTCCCGGCGAATCTCGTCCAGCGCCGCCACCCCGGCCTCGGCGGCGAAGTCGGGGCGGGTGACGATATGGATCTCGATCACCGAGACGCGCCCGGTCTTGGCCACATGGCTATGGTAGGCGAGCAGGCCGTCGCGGCGCATCACCCCCTCCATCACGCCCCGCACCTCCCGATCCAGGGCGCTGGGCGCCACCATCAGCACCTCCTTCATGGCACGCCGCACGATGCCGATGGGCACCGGCAGGAAGGCCAGGGTCAGGCCCGCCAGCAGCAGGGAGTCGATATAGGGGATCCAGGGCGCGGCGGCGGTCTCCTCCAGCAACAGGGCGATGGCGAAGGCCACCAGCAGGGCGGCGGTGATCAGCCCGGCCATCAGCCAGCCCTGGGCATCGATGCGCAGGAACTCCGAGCCCACCCGGCGATTGACCCTGCGCTGGTGCCAGGCCATGACGAAGCAGACCACGGCCACCACCAGCGCGTAGGCGATGGCCAGGTCGAAGGCCAGCACCCGACCGCCTTCCAGCAGGCCGCGCAGGGCATTGAGGAAGGCATAGAAGCACAACAGGGTGAGAATGGCCCCGTTGAGGGCCGCCACCAGGGGCTCCAGATGCCAGTAGCCGTGCTGGAAGCGCGGGCTGGACTCGCGCATCAGCAGTCGCGAGACCCACAGCGAGAGCAGCGACATGCCGGCGTCGATGGTGGAGAAGACGCCATCGAAGAGGATCGACTGCGAGCCGGAGAGCAGCCCGAAGAGCACCCCTAGGCTGGCCACCGAGAGGGTCATGACGATGGAGAGCTTGAGGGTGCGTTGCTCGAGGGTTGGCTGCATTTTTTCACCGACGACTCGACCCCGAACGACGAAGTGTGGTCATTCGTGGCAAGGTTTCCCGATGTTTCGGGAGATTAGCGAAGTAAGTGTTGAGTATCTTATACCAAGAGGCTGGGGGCGGCCAGGGGCAGGCGACGATGCAGGCGGCGCTCCACCAGCACCTGCCCCGGGGCATAGTGGCCGCGGGCCGCGTCCAGGGCCCGGGACAGGGTCAGCTCGGCGATGCGGTCGTGATCCTGGGGCAGGGCATTGACCGGCAGCGGCAGGAAGTCCAGCAGGCGATCGTCACCGAAGGTGGCCAGGCGCAGCGAGGGAGGCAGGCCGCCCGCCTCCAGCAGCACGTCCAGGACCCCGTCCAGCAGGGTGAAGGAGGCGGTGATCAGGGCCTCCGGCAGGCCCGGCCCCGCCAGCAGCTCACGCATCAGCGCCGCCCCCTGATCCCGGTCGTAGCGGGAGGCGCAGGCGATCTCGCTGAGGTAGGCTCCCTCGGCCACCGCCGCCCGGAAGCCGGCGCGGCGTTCCCGGGTGATGGAGAGCTCCGCCACCGCATCGAACCAGGCCACCCGGGATACCCCGGGGCCCAATACCGAGGTGCTCAACTGTCGCGCGGCCTCGCGGTTGTTGCTGACCACGCTGACGAAGCGCGACGGATCCAGGGCCCGGTCCACGGCGATTACCGGCAGGCCGGCGGCCATCAGCTCAACGTAGAGGGGGTCCTCCTCGGGCAGGCAACTGGCGGTGATCAGCGCCTCGCAACGCTGGGCGCGCAGCGCCCGGGCCAGCTCTCGCTCGCTGTCGGGGTCGTCGTCGGAGCCGACGATCAGCAACTGATAGCCCTGGGCCCGGGCGCCCCGCTCCAGGCGCTTGGCCAGGCGCGCATAGCTGGCGTTCTCCAGGTCGGGAATGATCAGGCCCAGGGTATGGCTGGCGCCGCGGCGCAGGGCCGCGGCCTGGGCATCGATGCGGTAATGGTGCTTCTCCACCATGGCCATGACCTTATCCACGGTCTCCTGGCTGATACGCCGTTCCCGGGCCTGGCCATTGATGACATAGCTGGCGGTGGTGCGGGATACCCCCGCCAGGCGGGCGATTTCGGCGAGTGTCATGGGCCTCTCCTTAACGGCTGACTCGATTCTACGTCATGGCGGGACGGCCTGCCCCCTGCGAAAGTCGAATAGGCTGGCGCTTGATTATTCGGGTGACACGATCCAGCCTTATATCAAACCATAGGTGACACGATTCATCTGAGCCAGCGATCATTTCTCCAGGCCCCCCGCGGGGCGACTAGAATCAACTCGGGGCGATAAGCGCGCCCATCATAGGAGGCACCCATGCTGACGCTACGCCAGGAGGACATCCTGCTGGGCTGCGAGGCCAGCGACTGGCAGGCGGCCCTCGACCATGCCGCCGAGGCGCTGCAGGTGGCGGGCCTGGTCGAGGCCGACTACCGCCAGGGCCTGCACGCCCGGGAGGCACAGTCTTCCACCTACCTTGGCAATGCCATCGCCATTCCCCATGGCACCCCCGAGAGCCGTTGTCACGTCAAGCAGACCGGCGTGCGGGTGCTGCAGTTTCCCCGCGGCCTCGACTGGCACGATGGCCAGCGGGTCCATGTGCTGGTGACCATCGCCGCCCAGAGCGACGAGCACCTGGATATCCTGCGTCAGCTGACCCATGTGCTGGACCGCGACGGCGTCGGCGAACGCCTGGCCGCCGCCGATTCGCCGGCCCAGGTAGCCGCCCTGCTCTCCAGGGCGGTGGTCGAGGCGCGCCTGGATGCCGAGACCCTGTGCCTGGGCTTCCCGGCCCACTCCGCCGAGGAGCTGGCCCTGGCCGCCGCGGCGCGGCTGCGCCAGGCCGGCTGCGTGGCCCCGGGCTTCGTCGCCGCCATCGCCGAGCAGGCGCCGCTGGCCCTGGGCCAGGGGTTGTGGCTGGCCCATAGCCATCGCGAGGTCGCCACCCCGGCCCTGGCCCTGGCCACCCCCGCCGAGCCCGGCGCCGTCAATGGGGTCTTCTGCCTGGCCGCCCAGGGCGATGCCCACCGCGGCCTGCTGGAGCGGCTCAGTGTCCTGCTGGAGTCTGGGCAGGGGAGTGAGCTCGCCGGGGCCTCGGTCCAGACCGTGCTGGCGCGGCTGGCCGGCGAGGGGGCCGGGGCCGAGACCCTGACCGTGCGGGTCCTGAATGCCCATGGCCTGCATGCCCGCCCCGCCAAGCAGCTGATCCAGGTGGCCCGGGCCCAGGGCCTGCCGATCAAGGTACGCCTGGCCGAGGGCGGCGAGGCGGTGGCTGCCTCCAGCCTCACCAAGGTGATCGGCCTGGGCGCCCGCCGCGGCCAGCGGCTGGTCTTCTCCGCCGAGGGGGAGGGCGCCCGGGAGGCCCTGGCCGCCATCGACCAGGCGGTGCGCGACGGCCTCGGCGAGCGGGTCACTCCCTTCGACGAGGGACGCGATGCCCCGCCCGTCGAGGCATCGGCCCCGGCGCCGGAGCCGCTGGCGGCGGATCGCCCCCATCCGGCGGTGGCCGCCTCCCCGGGGCTGGCCATCGCGCCGCTGTTCGTGATGCGCACCCCGCGTTTCGACTACCCGGCCCGGGCCGCGGACGCCGCCGAGCAGGAGCGGCGCCTGGGCGCGGCGATCCACGAGGGGGCCGAGCAGCTCGAGGCCCTGGTGACCCAGGCCCGGGGTGGCGAGGTGGCGGAGATCCTCTCCATGCATGAGGAGATGCTGGAGGACCCGGAGCTCTATCAGGCCGCCCTGGAGGGTATCCGCGACGGTGCCAGCGCCGAGGCCGGCTGGTGGGAGGCCATCGAGACCGCCGCCCGGGCCCAGGAAGCCCTGGCCGACCGCCTGCTGGCCGAGCGCGCCGCCGACCTGCGCGACGTGGGGCGTCGGGTGCTGGGCATCCTCTGTGACGTGGCGATGCCCGAGCCGCCGGCGCACCCCTATATCCTGGTGGCCGATGACCTGGGCCCCTCCGATGTGGCGCGCCTGGACACCGCCCGGGTGCGCGGCCTGCTGACCGCCCGCGGCGGCGCCACCGCCCATAGCGCCATCCTCGCCCGGGCGCTGGGCATCCCCGCGGTGGTGGGGGCCGGCGAGCGGGTGCTGACCCTGAGTAATGGCGACGACTTGATCCTCGATGGCGAGCGGGGCCAGGTGATCCCGCGGCCCTCCCAGGAGCGCCGCGATCGCGCCGAGCTGCGCCTCAAGGAGCGCGAGGCCCGCGAGAAGGCGGCCTGGGCGGCGCGCTTCGAACCCGCCGCCACCGTCGACGGCCACCGGGTCGAGGTGGCCGCCAACCTGGGTAACACCGCCCACGCCGCCGATGCCGTGGAGCGGGGCGCCGAGGGGGTGGGCCTGTTGCGCACCGAGTTCATCTTCATGGCCCATGCCCAGGCGCCGGACCTCGAGGCCCAGATCGCCGAATATCGTGAGGCCCTGGACGCCCTGGACGGCCGTCCCCTGGTGGCCCGCACCCTGGACGTGGGCGGCGACAAGCCGCTGGCCTACTGGCCGGTACCCCAGGAGGACAACCCCTTCCTGGGCCTGCGCGGCATCCGCCTGGCGCTGACCCGTCCCGAGGTGCTGGAGACCCAGCTCCGCGCCCTGCTGATGGCCGGTGTCGGCCGTCCGCTGCGTATCATGCTGCCAATGGTCAAGGACGTCGCCGAGTTCCGTACCGTACGCGTTCTCTTCGATCGCCTGCTGGAAGAGCTTCCCGAGGCCGAGCGGGCCACCGACGTCCAACTGGGGGTGATGATCGAGGTGCCCTCGGCGGCGCTGCTGGCGCCGAGCCTGGCCGCCGAGGTGGACTTCTTCTCGGTGGGCACCAATGACCTGACCCAATATACCCTGGCCATCGACCGCGGCCATCCGGAGCTCTCCGCCCAGGCCGACGGCCTGCACCCGGCGGTGCTGCGGCTGATCGAGATGACCGTGAGCGCCGCCCATGCCCAAGGCAAGTGGGTGGGGGTGTGCGGCGAGCTGGCCTCGGATGCCGCCGCCGTGCCGGTGCTGGTGGGCCTGGGCGTCGACGAGCTCTCGGTGAGCGCCCGCCAGGTGCCGCTGGTCAAGGCGCGGCTGCGCGAGTTCGATCTCGAAGAGGCTCGCGCCCGGGCCGAGCTGGCCCTGGCCCAGGCCACCGCCGAGGCGGTGCGCGATGCCCTGGAGGCCCGCTGATATGGCCAAGATCCTGACCCTGACCCTGAATCCCGCCCTGGACCTGTCGCTGCGCCTCGAGCGGCTGGTCCCCGGCGAGGTCAACCGCACCCAGGAGACCCACCTCGAGGCCGCCGGCAAGGGCGTCAACGTGGCCCGGGTGCTGGTGGGCCTCGGCCATGAGGTGACCGTGGCGGGCTTCCTCGGCGCCGACAACGACGGCCCCTTCCTGCGCACCTTCCAGGCCCTGGGGGTGGAGGACGCCTGCCTGCGCCGCCCCGGCGAGACCCGCATCAACGCCAAGCTGGCCGAGGCGGATGGCCGGGTCACCGATATCAATGGCCCGGGGCTTCGCCTGACCGCCGCCGACTTGGCGGATCTGGAAACGGACCTGGCGGCGCGCCTGGCTGATCCCGCGCGCCGCCCCCAGGCCCTGGTGATCGCTGGCAGCCTGCCGCCGGGACTCGTCCCGGCGGACCTGGCCGGCCTGATCACTCGCCTCGAGGCCCATGGCCTGCCGCTGTGGGTGGATACCAGCGGCGCGGCGCTCGACGCCGCCATCGCCGCGGGGCCCTCCGCGGTCAAGCCCAACGAGGAGGAACTGGCCGCCTGGGCCGGCGAGCCCCTGGATTCGGCGGCGGCCCGGCTGCGCGCCGGCCTGCGCCTGCACGCCGCCGGCGTCGACGAGGCGGTGATCTCCGCCGGCGCCGAGGGCGTGCTCTGGGTGGGGCGGCGTGGCGCCTGGCAGGCCCTGCCCCCCGCCGTGGACGTGGCCAGCACCGTGGGTGCCGGCGACACCCTGGTCGCCGCCATGCTGCATGGCGTGCTGGCCGATTGGCCCGCCGAGCGCACCCTGCGCCTGGCCACGGCCCTCTCCGCCGAGGCGGTACGCCATCTCGGGGTGGGGAATCCCCAGGCCCCGGACCTCCATCAACTCCAACAACAGACCCGCGTGCGTCGTCTCAACGACGTGGACGCAGGGGGAGCCCTCGCATGAACGTCATCATCGTGACCGCCTGCCCCAGCGGCATGGCCACCACCTTCCTCGCCGCCCGCCGCCTGGAGCAGGCCGCCGGCCGGCTCGGCTGGCAGGCCCGGGTGGAAATGCATAGCCAGCTCGAAGCCGTCACTCCCCTCGGCGCCGAGGTCATCGCCGCCGCCGACCTGGTAGTGGTGGCCGCGGAGTGGGTGCCGGAGCCGGCACGCTTCGCCGGCAAGCGCCTCTTTCAGGCCCCGCTGGCCGAGGCCCTGGCCGACCCCGGGGCCTTCCTGGAGCGGGCCGAGCGGGACGCCGCCGAGTTCGCCGCCCCGGCCGAGGAGGCCCCGTCGGCCCCCGCCGGTGCCACGCGCATCGTGGCGGTGACCGCCTGTCCCACCGGGGTGGCGCATACCTTTATGGCCGCCGAGGCCCTGGCCGAGGCCGGCCGCGCCCTGGGCCACGAGATCCGCGTCGAGACCCAGGGCTCGGTGGGCGCCCAGGACCAGCTCACCGACGAGGAGATCGCCGCCGCCGAGGTGGTGATCCTGGCCTGCGATATCGAGGTGGATCCCACCCGCTTCGCCGGCAAGCGGGTCTACCGCACCTCCACCGGCAATGCCCTGAAGAAGGCCCAGGCCACCATCGCGGCGGCGCTCGAGAACGCCGAGGTGGAGAGTGCCGGCGGCGCCACATCCTCGGGCACGGGCGAGGCGAAGAAGGGCATCAAGGAGAAGGGCGTCTACAAGCACCTGCTCACCGGGGTCTCCTTCATGCTGCCCATGGTGGTGGCCGGGGGCCTGCTGATCGCGTTGTCCTTCGTCTTCGGCATCGAGGCCTTCCAGGAGGAGGGGACGCTCGCCGCGGCGCTGATGCAGATCGGCGGCGGCACCGCCTTCGCCCTGATGATCCCGGTGCTGGCCGGCTATATCGCCTACTCCATCGCCGACCGCCCCGGCATCGCCCCGGGGATGATCGGCGGCATGCTGGCCGCGGAGATCGGCGCCGGTTTCATCGGCGGCATCCTCGCCGGCTTCCTGGCCGGCTATGTGGCCAAGGCGGTGGCCACCCATGTCCGGCTGCCGTCCAGCGTCGAGTCCCTCAAGCCGATCCTGATCATTCCCCTGGTGGCCAGCCTGGTCACCGGCCTGGTGATGATCTACGTGGTCGGCGAGCCGGTGGCCGGGATCCTCGCCGCGTTGACCACCTTCCTCGAGGGTATGGGCTCCACCAACGCCGTGCTGCTGGGTATCCTGCTCGGCTCGATGATGTGCTTCGACCTGGGCGGGCCGGTCAACAAGGCCGCCTACACCTTCGGCGTCGGCCTGCTGGCCTCCGAGACCTATGGCCCCATGGCGGCGATCATGGCCGCTGGCATGGTGCCGGCCATCGGCATGGGTATCGCCAGCTTCGTGGCCAAGTCGAAGTTCTCCGAGCCGGAGCGGGAGGCGGGCAAGGCGTCGTTCGTGCTGGGGTTCTGCTTTATCAGCGAGGGCGCCATCCCCTTCGCCGCCAAGGACCCGCTGCGGGTGATTCCGGCCTGCATGGTGGGCGGTGCGGTGACCGGGGCCCTCTCCATGCTGGTGGGCGCCAAGCTGATGGCTCCCCATGGCGGCATCTTCGTGCTGCTGATCCCCAACGCCATCACCCCGGTGCTGCTCTACCTGGGCGCCATCGTGATCGGCTCGCTGATCACCGGCCTCGGCTATGCCCTGATCAAGCGTGGCGCCGCCCCGGTGGCGGTGGCCGCCTGACCGACCCGCGCGGCACGCAAGCCAAGGGCATGGCCATTACGGCCATGCCCTTTCTTGTTGGGGGAAGGCTTATCGTTGTTGGAATGGCTAAGGGGCGCTGGGAGCAGGTTGGAGCGGGAGTCCTATGCCAGGGGTGAGGAGCACGGCTCCGAACGGGTAGGCCATGGATGGCCTACCCCGGCCCTGCTAGCGGAGCAGGATGCGAGAGTGAAGCAGGGCGTCGGTAGCGCCCAGGGAGGGGTTCACAGCGCTCCGCGACGGCCTGCCCCCAGGATAGCCCCGGGCCGCAACATAGAGAGCGCGCGTTAACCTGGAGTCGCCCTGGGTAGAGGCGCGCCAAGAAATGGTGTACTTTTTGCATCCCCAATGCAGGGGGCCTTACCCGGCCCCGACTGCCGAGGCGACCCTACCCGGGTCGCCGTGAGGATCGAGGAGATACACGATGTCACCCGTCACCCTGATGGTGGCGCGCCGCGTGGCCCGCGGCCGCTACCCCGATTTCATGGCCTGGCTCGACGAGGGCCGCGAGCTCGCCGCCGACTTCCGCGGCTACCTGGGCTCCGGTGTGCTGGCGCCGCCCCCCGGCGACGACGAGTACCAGATCATCTTCCGCTTCGGCGACGCCGAGACCCTCGACGCCTGGGAGCACTCCGCCTCCCGGCGTTCCTGGCTCGCGCGCGGCGAGGGCCTCTACCTGGCGCCCCACGAGCACCGCGCCACCGGCCTCGACAGCTGGTTCCGCGCGGCCGGTGGCCAGACCCCGCCGCGCTGGAAGCAGGCGGTGGCCATCTGGCTGGCCTTCTTCCCGGTCTCCCTGGGCCATCAACTGCTGTTTGGCGAGGCCTTGGCGAGCCTGCCCCTGGTGCTCAGGGTGCTGGCCACCACCCTGATGCTGACCCCGGTGATGGTGTTCCTGTTTATCCCCCTGGTGACTCGCTGGCTGGCGCCCTGGCTCAACGCCCGCCCTGGCCGCACCGGGACGGGGCGCCTGGCGCGGCTCTGGCACCAACTCAGGGCCTGAACCTCTTTATCCCGGCGTTTCTCGGGGTGCTAGACTGGCCGCAGACCGAGAGGGATGCCCTGCCATGCGCGATACCGTCGCCCCACCCCTGCGCCAGGCCGATAGCCGGGCCCGGGACCCCCAGACCGCCGCCGCCGAGCTGGCGGCGGCGCTGCGTCATCCCCACCTGGGCCTGGTGCTGTTCTTCTGCAGCGCCGAATATCCCCTGGCGGCCCTGGGCGAGGCGCTGACCGCCGCCTTCGGCGAGGTGCCGGTGGCCGGCTGCACCACCGCCGGGGAGATCACCGCCGAGGGCTACGGCCGGGAGCGCATCGTCGCCATCGGCTTCGATGCCCGCCATTTCGCGGTCTCCCTGGCCCTGGTCACGGACCTGGAGGCCTTCGAGCTGGTCCAGGCCCAGCGTCTCTGCGATGACCTCCTGGCCGACTGCCGACGGCATGCCCTGGCGCCCATCGCCGAACAGACCTTCGTGATGACCCTGCTGGATGGCCTCTCCAGCCGTGAGGAGCAGGTGCTGGCGACCCTGGACGCGGCCCTGGGCAGTATCCCCAGCTTCGGCGGCTCGGCGGGGGACGACAATCACCTGGCCCATACCCATGTGTTCTGCGAGGGGCGTTTCCACGGCCGCGCCGCGGTGGTGGTGGCCATCAACACCCGGCTGCCCTTCGAGGTCTTCAGCACCCATCATCTGCGCCCGCGGGGCGAGAAGCTGGTGGTGACCCGCGCCGACCGGGAGCGACGCCGGGTGCTGGAGCTCAATGCCCTGCCCGCCGTCGAGGCCTATGCCCGGCTGGTGGGACTGGCCCCCGAGACGCTGGACGCCGGCGTCTTCGCCCGCCATCCCCTGGCGGTGCGCATCGGCGAGGACTACTTCGTGCGCTCCATCCAGGGCGTCAACGCGGATGGCAGCCTGAGCTTCTACTGCGCGGTGGAGACCGGCATCGTGCTCACCGCCATGACTCCGGCGCCGATCCTCGAGGACCTGGCCACCACTCTGGATGCCCTGGCCCGGCGGCTGGGCCCGCCCACGTTGATCATCGGCTGCGACTGCTTCCTGCGGCGCCTGGAGATCGAGGCCCTGGGGCAGGAGGAAGCGGCCTCCCGCCTGCTGCAGGAGCGGCGGGTGATCGGCTTCAATACCTATGGGGAGCAGCACCATGGCCGACATATCAACCAGACCTTCACCGGCGTCGCCCTTGGACCTGCCGGGGATTGAAGCGGGCGGGAGCCGCGAGGCGCTGGCCGAGGAGAACGCCCGCCTGCGGCGCATCTGTGCCGCCCTGATCGAGCGGGTGGAGTCCAGCGCCCAGCCGGGCACCGCGCCCTATGCCGCCTTCGAGCATACGGTGGTGCTGGCCGAGCAGGTGCGCGAGCGCACCGAGGCCCTGCGCCAGACCCTGGAGGCGCTGCGCGAAGCCAAGGCCGAGGCCGAGGCGGCCAACCTCTCCAAGACCAAGTTCCTGGCCGCGGTGAGTCATGACCTGTTGCAGCCGCTCAATGCGGCGCGGCTGTTCACCAGCGCCCTGGAGGCCCAGGCCCTGGCCGAGGAGCCGCGTCGCCTGGCATGGCATATCAGCCGCTCCCTGCAGGACGTGGAGGCGCTGCTGGGCACCCTGGTGGATATCTCGCGGCTGGATGCCGGGGTCTTGACCCCCGATCGCGGCAGCTTCCCGGTCGGCGAGCTCCTCGACGTCCTGGCCGAGGAGCATCGCCAGCTGGCCGCCGCCGAGGGCCTCGACTTCCGCTATGTGCCGAGCCGGGCGGTCATCGACTCCGACCTGACCCTGCTGGCCCGGGTGGTGCGCAACCTGCTCGGCAATGCCATCCGCTATACGACGTCGGGGAGGGTGCTGCTGGGCTGTCGGCGCCGCGCCGAGGCCCTGGAAATCTGGGTGGCCGACAGCGGCAGCGGCATCGCCGAGGACCAGCAGCGGGCGATCTTCCAGGAGTTTCGCCGTGGCCCCGCCGACCGGGGCCGGGCCGATCGGGGCCTGGGCCTGGGGCTGGCCATCGTCGAGCGCATCGCCGGCCTGCTCGACCACCCCCTGGGGTTGGTCTCGCGGCCCGGGCACGGCTCCCGGTTCTCGATCCGGGTGCCCTATGGGCGGGCCTATCCGCCGGCGCCGCCGGAGGTCGGGGCAGAGGCGCCGCTGACCGGGCTCCGGGCCTGGGTGATCGATAATGACCCGGGGATCTGCGCCGGCATGGCGGCGCTGCTCGAGGGCTGGGGCTGCCGCGCCCTGACCGCGACCCGGGTCGACGACCTGGAGCGCGGCGAGAGGGCGGACCTGTTGATCGTCGATTATCACCTGGGGGCGGTGGATGGCCTGGCGGTGGCGGATCGGCTGCGCCGGGAGTGTCCCGGGCTGCCGGTGATCCTGATCACCGCCAACCACGACGCCGAGCTCAAGGCCGCGGCCCGGGGCCGGGGCTATGGCTACCTGCTCAAGCCGGTCAAGCCGCTGCGCCTCAAGATGGCCATGCTCGCCCTGCAGCGCCCCGGCGGGGGGGAGTCAGGCCCGTCTTAGCCAGTCGCTGGCCAGCAGGATCGCCTGGACCCGGCTGCTGACCTTGAGCTTGCGCAGGATCGCCGAGACATGGGTCTTGACGGTGGTCTCGGCGATATTCAGGCGAAAGGCGATCATCTTGTTGGATTCCCCCCGCACCATATGCGTCAGCACCTCCCGCTGCTTGTCGGTGAGCCCGGTCAGGGGATCTTCCTCGGTGACCGGGGCGGGGCGGCTGGGCGCTGGCCGTCGCATGATCGCCGGGGGCAGGTAGACCTGGCCGTCGAGCACCTGGCGCAGGGCGTCGATCAGGGCCTCCCGGGGCGTCGACTTGGGGATATAGCCCACGGCCCCCAGCTCCAGGGCTTCGAGCACGGTGGCCCGGTGCTGCTCGGCGGAGACGATGACCACCGCCAGCTCCGGCACGGCCTCGCGCAGCCGGGCCAGGCCACTCAGGCCATCGGCGTCCGGCAGTCCCAGGTCCAGCAGCACCAAGTCCAGCGCCTCATTGGTCTCGGCGAGGCGCAACGCCTCCGCGAGACTGGCCGCCTCCAGGACCTCGCTGGCCTCGAGACCGGCGGCGATCACGCCAACGATCGCTTCGCGAAACAGGGGGTGGTCGTCGGCCACCAGCAACCTATGCATGGACGCTCCTCGTTGTCGTTTATCGCCTCCTCCCAAGGGAGGAGGCGTCCTCCTGCCATGGCATGATGCCCCGACCGTCGCCGCTGGCCAACACTGGGAGGTGTCCGATTCAACAACGATAATCTCAGGAGTTACGCCATGATCTATGCCAATCCCGGTCAAGCCGGTGCCGTCATCACCTTCGAGAAACGCTACGGCAACTATATCGGCGGCGACTTCGTGCCGCCGGTGAAGGGGCAATACTTCGACAACGTCAGCCCGGTGAACGGCCAGGTGTTCTGCGAGATCCCGCGCTCGAGTGCCGAGGATATCGAGCTGGCCCTGGATGCCGCCCACCAAGCCGCCCCGGCCTGGGGCAGGACCTCCGCCGCCGAGCGCGCTAACCTGCTGCTGAAGATCGCCGATCGCATCGAGCAGAATCTCGAGACGCTGGCCGTGGCCGAGACCTGGGACAACGGCAAGGCGGTGCGCGAGACCCTCAACGCCGATATTCCGCTCGCCGTCGACCACTTCCGCTACTTCGCCGGCTGCATCCGCGCCCAGGAGGGCCGCGCCGCCGATATCGACGCCAACACCGTGGCCTACCACTTCCACGAGCCGCTGGGGGTAGTGGGGCAGATCATCCCCTGGAACTTCCCGCTGCTGATGGCCACCTGGAAGCTGGCCCCGGCGCTGGCCGCCGGCAACTGCGTGGTGATGAAGCCCGCCGAGCAGACCCCGGCCTCGATCCTCGAACTGATGAAGCTGATCGGCGACCTGCTGCCGCCGGGGGTGATCAATATCGTCAATGGCTATGGCGCCGAGGCCGGCCAGGCGCTGGCCACCAGCACGCGGATCGCCAAGATCGCCTTTACCGGCTCCACCCCGGTGGGCGCGCATATCCTCAAGTGCGCCGCCGAGAACATCATCCCCTCCACCGTGGAGCTGGGCGGCAAGTCGCCGAACATCTACTTCGCCGATATCATGAACGCCGAGCCCGAGTTTATCGACAAGGCCGCCGAGGGCCTGGTGCTGGCCTTCTTCAACCAGGGCGAGGTCTGCACCTGTCCCTCCCGGGCGCTGATCCAGGAGTCCATGTACGACGCCTTTATGGCCAAGGTGCTGGAGCGAGTAGCGACCATCAAGCGCGGCAATCCCCTGGACACCGAGGTGCAGGTGGGCGCCCAGGCCTCCCAGGAGCAGTTCGACAAGATCATGTCCTATATGGCGATCGCCCGTCAGGAAGGCGCCGAGTTTCTCACCGGCGGCGACAAGGAGAGCCTCGAGGCGGGCATCGACCAGGGCTACTACATCCAGCCGACCCTGGTGAAGGGCCACAACAAGATGCGCGTCTTCCAGGAGGAGATCTTCGGCCCGGTGGTGGCGGTGACCACCTTCAAGGACGAGGCCGAGGCGCTGGCCATCGCCAACGACACCGAGTTCGGCCTCGGCGCCGGGGTCTGGAGCCGCGATATCAACGTGGCCTTCCGCATGGGCCGCGGCATCCAGGCCGGTCGCGTCTGGACCAACTGCTACCACCAGTACCCGGCTCATGCCGCCTTCGGCGGCTACAAGAAGTCCGGCGTCGGCCGCGAGACCCACAAGGTGGCCCTCGAGCACTACCAGCAGACCAAGAACCTGCTGGTGAGTTACGACATCAACCCGCTGGGGTTCTTCTGATCGGCGAGTCGGTGGGGTAAGTCGTGTGGAAACTTGGGGACGCCATGGGCGTCCCCTTTTTTCCGGCCCCTCGAACAGGCACTCTGTCCCCTGGGGACGCCTCGCCCAAGGGAGCCGCCATGTCCGATAGCCTCGACGACGATCTGCATCACCAGCGCCTGGCGCAGGTGGCGCGGCTGCTGCGGGAGAGCGGGGCCCGCCGGGTGCTCGACCTGGGCTGCGGCACCGGTTGGCTATTGCAGTTGCTGCTCCAGGAGCCCCGGTTCGAGACCCTGGTGGGGCTGGAGCAGTCCGGGGAGCTATTGGCCCAGGCCCAGCTGCGCCTGGCGGCGCGGCCCGAGGCCGGCGGCGGGCGGCTGCGGCTGATCTGCGGCTCCTATGCCGAGGCGCAGCCCGAGCTTGCCGGCTTCGCGGCCGCGGCCATGGTGGAGACCCTGGAGCATATGCCGCCGGGGGCGCTCTCCCTGGTGGAGCGTCGCGTCTTCGCCGAGCTGGCCCCGGCGCGGCTGGTGCTTACCACCCCCAACCACGACTACAACCCCCTCTACGGCCTGGCCCCCGGCGAGTTTCGCGACCCCGACCACCGCTTCGAATGGGGCCGCGAGCGCTTCCGTGCCTGGGCCCAGGGGGTGGCGCGGCGCCACGGCTATCGGTTGCGCCTGGGGGGCATCGGCGAGTGGCACGAGTCGCTCGGCCAGCCCAGCCAGTTGGCCATCTTCGATCGGGCTACCCCTGAGTCTCCGCCTCCTGCAGCAGCAGCCCCAACTGGGCGCCCAGCCTGGAGCGCTTCCGGCCATCCTCGACGCTAGCCCCGGGTCTCGGCCTCCTGCAGCAGCAGCCCCAGTTGGGCGCCCAGCCTGAGGTCCTCCTCGACGCCGAAGTGGCGATAGCGCAGCCGCCCCCGGGCATCGAAGAGCAGGGTGCTGGGGGTCCCCTCCAACTGGTAGGCGCGCATGGTGCGGGGCAGGGGATCGCCCTCGGGCCCGGGGGCGTCGATGCCCACCGGGAAGTCGTAGCCATGCTCGGCGAGAAACACCGCCAGGGCCTCGGGGCCCATCACCGCATGGTGCTCGAAGACCGTATGCAGCCCGACCACGGTCAGCGGCGTGCCGGCCAGCAGCCGGGCCACCCGCTGGGTCTGGGGCAGGCCATGCAGCACGCAGCCGGGGCAGAGCATCTGGAAGGCGTGGAGCAGCACCACCCGACCGCGCAGCTCGGCCAGGCCGAGGGGGCGCTCGCTATTGAGCCATTGTGAGACCTGCCACTCCGGGGGATGATCCATGGGGCGCTCCTCGCTGGCGTTGCCTTGAGGATAGTCCCGGACTGGATAGTCCCGGACTGGATAGCCCCATGGGCGGGGCTCGATCAGGCGTTGGGGGTCAGGCTGACGATCCGGCCCGGGGCGGCATCCAGGGCCTCGCTCAACTGGGCATAGTCGATGGTGACCTCCGCCTCGGCCTTGAGCGTCTCCAGGGTGGCCAGGGCCTCCAGTCGATGGCTCAGGGCCTGCTCCTCCACCTCGGGGGTGGCGAAGGACTGCGCATAGAGGGTGCCATCCTGCCAGGCCGCCTTGAAGGGCTGGTCGATAAGATGCACCGGGGTGTCCACCGGCACCGAACGGAACAGCGCCTCCACGTCTTCCGGGAACATGCGGATACAGCCGCGACTGGCGCGCATGCCGATGCCGTCGGGGCGGTTGGTGCCGTGGATCAGGTAGCCGGGAATCTCCAGCAGGATGGCGTGGCGCCCCAGGGGGTTGTCCGGCCCCGGCGGCACCACGGCGGGAGCCTCCTCGCCCCGGGCGGCGGCCTCCTCGCGCACCGAGGCGGGGGGATACCAGGCCGGGTCTTCCAGCTTCATGGTGGTGCGGGTGGTGCCCAAGGGGGTGTCGAAGCCCTCGCGACCGATGCCGATGGGGTAGGTCTCGACCCGCGGCGTCTCGCCCTCGCCCACCTCGGGATAATAGTAGAGTCGCAGCTCGGCGATATTGATCACGATGCCGTCCCGGGGTGCGTCCGGCAGCAGGTGCTGGGCGGGGATCACCACCTCGGTACCCTCGCCGGGCAGCCACAGGCTGACATCCGGGTTGGCCTGGCGGATCTCCTCGTAGCCCACGGCGTGCTCCCGGGCGATATCCAGCAGGGTCTCCTCCTGGCTCGCCGTCACCGTATAGGGCTCGCCGATCAGGCTGCCCTGGTCCGGTAGCGGGTAGTGGCCTCGGGGCCACTCCTCGGCCTGGGCGACCGGCGCCAGGGTGGTCAGCACCAGGGTCGCCAGGCCCAGCAGGGTGCCGGCGAAGCGGGTGGGACGGGGGCGAGCGTCGAGCATGGGGACTTCCTCAAGGGCCAGGGCTGGGCCCATGATACGCCATCACTCCCCGGCCCGGGAGAGGGCCAGCAGCTGGGCCTCCCGGTGTCGGCGCCGGCGCAGGTCCCAGAGCACGGCGGCCCCCAACAGCAGGAAGCCGCTCAGCTCCAGCCAGGCCAGGTAGCTGACGAAGAGGGCATAGCCTACCAGCAGGGCGCCGAGCAGGCCGAGCAGGGCCGGGGACGCCTGGCGGTGGCGAACCCCCGAGGCCGCCAGCACCCCCAGGGTCGAGAGGGTAAAGGCGGCGATGGCGCCGGCCCAGAGTCCCTCGTTCAGGCTCGGCCGCAGGCCCAGCAGCGGCAACAGGGCGACCAGCGCCAGGGTGCCATAGCAGCTGAGCAGGGCCAGTCCCAGGGAGACGACGCCCATCAGCCCATGTCCGCGCAGGCGTCGCCACAGGCGGCGCGGGTCGAGTCGTCGCCGGGCGCGTTGCCAGGGGCTGGGTGGTGTCTCGGCGCGGCGCATTCGCCACTCCATGCTGCGGGCGCCGAAGCCCTGGGCCACCTCCCGGGTCTGGGGGCTGGGGCTCAGGGCGAAGTAGTCGTGTTCGCCCAGGGGCTCGATGGCCTCGAAGCCCGCCTCCCGGAACAGCGCGACGAGCTCCTCGTCGACGCTGGCCCCCACCACGCACTCCACCCAGAGGCGCGGGTCCTCGTGGCAGTCCACCGAGACCGGGCGACGAATCACCACGTCGGCCAGTTGCAGCCACCCGCCGGGGCGCAGCACCCGGAACATCTCGCGCACCGCCCGGCGCTTGTCCGGGACCAGGTTGAGGGCCCCGTTACTGGTGATGCCGTCGATGCTGGCATCCGCCAGGGGCAACTGCTCCGCCGAGCCGCGGATCACGCTCAGTCGGGAGAGGCCCCGCTCGCGGATCGTGCGCTGCAGCTTGTGGGTCATGGCGGCGGTCAGGTCGAGGGCGAACACCCGCCCCTCGGGCCCCACCCGTTCCCTGGCGATCAGGCTGTCGACGCCGGCCCCGGCGCCGATATCCAGGACCCGGTCGCCGGGGCGGATCACCTCGCCGCGCCAGGGGCAGCCGACGCCGGCGAAGGCATCGAGCGCCGTGCCGGGGAGCCGGTCCAGCCAGGCCGGCGGATAGCCCAGGGCCTCACAGGCGTTACGCCCCACCGGGAAGTGGAAGCCCGCCTCGGGACGCTGGGCGACCTCGGCGTACATCTGCTGTACCGCACCGAGGATCTGCCGGCGGGAGTAGCCTAGGATGGCGACCATGGGGAGTCTCCTTCGCCATCGGAGTTCGCGGTTTCCAGTTCATCCAGCAGGCGCTCCAGGCGTCGCCTGAGGCGCGGCGGCGCCGGGGTGTCCATGGCCTCGCTGAGGCGCGCCCGCAGGCGGCGCTCGAACTCGGCGCGGCCGAAGCAGGCGTGGCAGCGCGCCAAATGGTGTTCGATCACCGCCCGGTCGGGGGCCTCGAGCTCCTGGTCCAGGTAGTCGAAGAGGCGCGCCATCACCTCCTCACAGCTCGGCTCTCTCGGCATCATGGGGCGCCCTCCTCCGGTGTGTCGGTCTCGACCAGGCCACGCTCCCTGGCCTGCAGCCACAGGCGATGCTGCAACTGGCCGCGGGCCCGGCTCAGCCGCGAGCGCACCGTGCCCACCGGGATGCCCAGCAGTTGGGCGGTCTCGGCATAGGTGTGGCCCTCCACCTCCACCAGCACCATCACCAGCCGGAAGTCGTCGGCCAGGCCATCCAGGGCCCGCGCCAGTTCCTCCTTGAGCAGGCCGTTGAAGAAGCGCTCCTCGGTGGTCCCCCACCACAGCAGGAAGGGTTGATGCAGGCGTTCGTAGAGGCAGAAGCTTTCCTGGGCCTCGTCCAGGCTCAGGTCCGCCTGGGGACGACAGCGGCGTCGCCGCCAGTCGCTGATAAAGGTGGTGGTGAGGATATGGAAGAGCCAGCCCTCGAAGCGGCTCGGGTCGCGCAGCTCGTCGAGGCGTATCCACGCCTTGGCGACCGCCTCGGCGACGATATCCTCGGCATCGTCCGGGTGGCGGGTCAGGCGCAGGGCGCGGCCATAGAGGCGATCCATGACCGCCTCCAGCCGCGCCTGGAACCACTGGCGGCGCTGTTGGGGGGAAGTCGCCGGCTGCAAGGTCATGGTGCCTTCTCGCGCGTCCCCGGGGCGGGTGGCCGAGCCGTCCGGGACGGGAGCAATAATGGGGCTGACAAGGGACATGGCGCACCTCTGAGCCTGGGCCAGGCTCGCCGGGGCGGCAAGTCGGGCGCCTCGCCAGGACGCCGGCGGGGGGCGGAGGGTTCCCGAAGCGGGCCCGGGAACCCTTCGTCGTCGAGGCGCGTCCTGGGATCCACGACATGCTCGCCATGTCGTGACTCACAGCCGAAGAGGAGACGCATCATGGCCATCACGACGCCGGCCGCGGTGGATCGAGGCGAACTCGAGTCCCGGGTCAAGGCGATGTATCGCGAGGTCGCCGAGACCCCGGAGGGGGACTTCCACTTCGAGATGGGGCGCGCCCTGGCCGAGCGCCTGGGTTATGCCCCCCAGGCCCTGGACCGCATTCCCGCCGCGGCCATCGACTCCTTCGCCGGGGTCGGCCATTTCCTCGACCTGGCGGCGATCCAGCCCGGCGAGACGATCCTCGACCTGGGCAGCGGCTCCGGCCTGGACAGCCTGCTGGCCGCCCTGGCCACCGGCCCCCGGGGACGCGTGCTGGGGCTCGATATGACCGAGGCCCAGCGCGACAAGGCCTCCCGCCTGGCGCGGCAGGGCGGCTTCGATAACGTCAGCTTTCACGCCGGCTATATCGAGGCGCCGCCCTTCGATGATGCCAGCGTGGAGGTGGTGATCAGCAACGGCGTCATCAATCTGTCGGCGGACAAGCCCAGGGTCTTCGCCGAGGCGGCCCGGGTACTCAAGCCCGGCGGCCGCCTGGCGCTGGCGGATATCGTCACCGAGTCGCCGTTGCCCGACGGCGTGACCTGCAACGCCACCCTATGGGCCGCCTGCATCGGCGGCGCCATGCAGGAAGATGACTACCGGGCGGCCATCGAGGCGGCGGGGTTCGCGATCCGGCGGGTCCGCGAGCATCCCGAGTACCGCTTCCTGACCGATTCCGCCAGGGGCGCCGGCGAGACCTATGGCGTCAAGAGTATCTCGCTGCTGGCCATCAAGGCCTAGCCGCTATCCGAGAGAGGAGACTCCCATGAAAACCATCATCAAGCTGTCGGCACTGACCCTGGGCCTGGCCATCGCCCTGCCCATCACCGCGGCCCTGGCTCAGGACGATGCCCTGCCGGCCGGCTTCGAGGCCGAGCCGGTACTGCGAACGACCACCACCCGCGACGGCGATCCGATCGTCTGGCCCCAGGGAACCGCGGAGATCGTCTCGGTGATCGGTACCATCGAGCCCGGCGGACGCACGCCCCTGCATCAGCATCCGGTGCCCGTCTACGTCTATATCCTCGAGGGCGAGGTCGAACTGCGCACCGAGGGTGGCGACCCCCATGTCTATGGTGCAGGAGAGGCCTATATCGAGGCCCTCAACCGGGATCACCAGCTCTTCAACAGGACGGATAGCGACGCCAAGGTGCTGGTGGTGTTCACGGCAGCGGAAGACCAGCCCACCACGGTGACCTCCCAGTAGGCGGATCAGGCGGTGGCGCTTGGATACGCTAACGGCGGCCCCGAGGGGCCGCCGTTAGCGTCGATGCCATGGCGAGTGGCGTCTAGCCCAGGTCGCCGATGGCGCCGGGCATGGCATGAACATTGGCGCTATCGGAGCGGGACAGGGCCAGGAACTCCAGGTGGCGCTCATACTCCGCCAGCACGTCGCTGATCACCTGGCCACGGGTATGGCCGTTGAGGTCCTGCCCCAGGCCACCCTCGGCCAGATAGACGTCCAGGCGCAGATAATAGTCGTCATCCGCCGGCAGGAAGCTCGGGGCGCGCATGCGGTGGGGGCGAATCTGGTAGACGAAACTCTGCGCCTCGTCGAAGTCCACCTGCAGGGTAAGGCATGGCAGGGGCTCGTCCTCGATCTGCTCCTCGCTGACGCTGGCGCTCTGGCCGCGGCTTTCCAGCTCCTGGGCGAACTGGGTCAGGGCCGGGCGAATGGCGTGCTCGATGGTGGCGGCGGCGCCGGCCCGGTTGGAGGCGTCCAGGGCCCGGTCGAGGCGCTCGCGCCAGTCGCCGCCGGGGGCGGTGCCGGCGATGCGGCGCCGCGCATCGGCCTTGTCGCCCTCCAGGCGCAGGGCCCGGTAGAGGCCCGCCATGATGGCGAAGATCACCACCGAGAAGGGCAGGGCGGTGACCACCACGGCGCTCTGCAGGGCCGCCAGGCCACCGGCCATCAGCAGGGCCACGGTGACCAGGCCGATCACCGCCGACCAGAAGATGCGCAGGCGCACCGGGGCGTCGTGGTTGACGTCGGAGAGAATGGAGGTGAAGTTGGCCAGCACCAGGGCCCCGGAGTCCGCCGAGGTGACGAAGAAGACGATGCCCAGGATGGTCACCACGGCCGCGGTCAGGCCCACCCAGGGGTAGGACTCCAGCAGGGTGTACATGGTGGTCTGGGGGGTGTTGAGGGCCTGCTCGCCGAGTTCCACGGCGCCCTGGGCCACCAGCTCGATGCCGCTGTTACCGAACACCGACATCCACACCATCATAAAGGCCAGCGGGATGCCGAGGGCCCCGGCGACGAACTCGCGGATGGTGCGGCCACGGGAGATGCGCGCCAGGAAGAGGCCGACGAAGGGCGTCCAGGCGATCCACCAGCCCCAGAAGAAGATGGTCCACCACATCTTCCACTCGCCGGCGCCCTCGCCGGCGAAGGCGTAGGTGTCGAAGCTCTTGGCCACGAAGCCGGAGAAGTAGTCGCCGGCGTTGTTCACCAGCTTGTCGAGCAGCTGCAGGGTGTGACCCTGGAAGAGCACGAACAGCAGCAGCGCCAGGGCCAGCAGCATATTGAACTCGGAGAGGCGACGGATGCCTTTCTCCACGCCGCTGACTACCGAGATGGTGGCCATGATCACCACCAGGACGATCAGGATCACCTGCACCGAGAGGCTCTCCGGCACGTCGAACATGTAGTTGAGGCCGTAGTTGAGCTGCATCACCCCGATGCCCAGGCTGGTGGCGATGCCGAACACCGTGGATATCACCGCGGTGATATCCACCGCATGGCCGATGGGGCCATGGATGCGCTTGCCCAGCAGCGGGTAGAGGGCGCTGCGGATCGCCAACGGCAGGCGGTGGCGGTAGCTGAAGTAGGCCAGAGCCATGCCCATCAGCACATAGAGGCCCCAGCCGGAGAGGCCCCAGTGCATAAAGGTCTGCACCACGGCGGCGCGCATCGCCTCCTGGCTCTCCGGGGTCATGTCCGGCGGCGCCAGGTAATGGGCCACCGGCTCGGCGACGCTGAAGAACAGCAGGTCGATGCCGATACCGGCGGCGAACAGCATCGCCGACCAGGAGAGCAGCGAGAATTCCGGACGGGCATGGTCCGGGCCCAGGCGGATGCTGCCGAAGCGCGAGCAGCCGATCAGGATCACGAAGACCAGGTAGGCCACCACCGCCAGCATGTAGTACCAGCCGAAGGTCTGGTTGACCCAGGCCAGGGCGGCGTCGAAGAAGGCGCCGGCCTCTTCGGTGAAGGTCATGGTGAGGACGAGGAAGACCAGGATGCCGGCCACCGAGCCGTGGAAGACGGCGGGGTTGAGCCGGTCTCGTCGCAGGTTGTCTTGATTCATGGGGGACTCCCTGAGTTATTGATATTGTGTCTCGCACCGAGGGGGCCGGGTGCAGGGGTTGGGATCGTCGTTATTTTGATTGAACACGCAATTAAAATAGCGGTGATCTCATCGCCCTGCCTGCCTCTGGGTCGGCCAAGGTCGCAACGGGATACAAGACACGCGATAAGCGTCGCATCGGGGCAAGTGGGGGAGCCGATGGGCTTCCCTGGCGCGGTCGACTAGGCGACCGGTATTCGCTAATGCATAATGGATTTTTATTAATTGCCCGTTCAAATAAAATACGCGCTTCTCGAGGGATCTTCAACCCGAGGCATAGAGAGGGCGGGAGAGGGAGAAACGACGACGCCCGGCAGGGGCCGGGCGTCGTGGGGCGTCGTGGGGCGTCGTGGGGCGTCGTGGGGTGTTGTGGGGTAAGGCAGGGATCAGGCGTCGTGGTGGCGACCGGGGCCCTTGCCGTGATGGCCGCCTCGCTCGGGGTGCAGGGCCTCCTTGAGCTCGTCCAACTGGGCCTCGTCGAGGATCTCGGCGAGGGCGGCGTGGTGAGACTCGCGAAGCTCGCGCATCGCTTCGCGACGGGCCTCCCGGTCGTCGAACTCGCGGTCGCGGAAGTCGGCCAGGTCGCTGGCGATGGTGGCGCGGGTTTCCGTCAGGGCTTCACGCTGAATGTCGGAGAGCTCCCAGCCGTCGATCAGGGCATCCAGGCGCTCCTGCATGGCGGCACGGCGCTGCTCGCGATGTTCCTGACGGGCCTCGGCCAGGGCCTGACGCGGCTCCTCGCTAAGCAGCGCCTCCAGCTCGGCGCGGTGTTCGGCATGCAGCTCGCGCAGCGCCGTGTGGTGAGCCCGACGGGCCTCGTCGATGGCGGCGCGGGTCTCGGCGTCCAGGTCGAGGCGTTCGAGCAGTACCTCGTGGCGGGGGCCGGCGTCATGATGGCCAGCGTGGTGGCCGCCGCGCTGGCCATCGGCCAGGGCCGTCAGCGACAGGGGGGCGATGGCCAGGGTCAGCAGGGCGGGCATCAGCAACTTGCGGGTGATCGGCATCGAACGTCTCCTTTGCGGTGTGTCGATGCCTCCAGTGTCGTCGCCGCTTGTGCAGGGAGGGTGCAAGCTTCGGGGAAGCGGCGACCTTATTTCACCGCTTGCCGATATGCCGGCTCATTCTTCCGGCTGGTATTTATAGCCGACGCCATAGACCGAGCGGATAATCTCGCGCTCGGGCCAGACCTCGGCGATCTTCTTGCGCAGCTTCTTGATATGACTGTCCACGGTGCGTTCCGAGACCACCCGGTGATCCCGGTACATATGATCCATCAGCTGATCCCGGGAGAAGATGCGCCCCGGGGCCTGCATCATCACCTTGAGCAGCTGGAACTCCACCGCGGTCAGTTCCAGGTCGTGGCCATCGGCCAGGGCCCGCCAGCCCTCGTCGTCGAGGCTCAGGCCGTTATCCGCCGGCGGGGCATCCTGGGCGCGGCTGCGGCGCAGCACCGCCTTGATCCGCGCCACGACCTCCCGGGGGCTGAAGGGCTTGCAGATATAGTCGTCGGCGCCCAGCTCCAGGCCCAGCAGGCGATCCACCTCCTCGACCCGGGCGGTGAGCATGATCACCGGAAGCCCCGGCCAGCGGGCGCGGATCTCCCGGCACAGGGTCAGGCCGTCGGTGCCGGGCAGCATCAGGTCGAGCAGCACCAGGCTCGGGGCCTGCTCGCCGAGCCAGGGGATCACCGCGTCGCCATGGGCGAGGTGGTGCCAGGCGAAACCGTTGCCCGCCAGGTAGTCGCCCACCAGTTGGGCGATCTTGGGTTCGTCTTCCACCACCAGGATGGTGTCGTTTGGGCGCATGGCGTCTTCTCCGTCAGACATGGCTTATCGGGTCTCCTCCGTCAGGCGCGGGAAGTCGAGGGTCCAGCATAACCCGCCCAGCGGTGACGCGGAGGCGTGCATGCGCCCGCCATGAGTGGTGACCAGGGCCTTGGCGATGGCCAGTCCCAGGCCGCTGCCACCGCTGGCGCGGTTGCGGGAGCCCTCGACCCGGTAGAGGCGCTCGGTGAGCCGCGTCAGGGCCGCCTCGGGGACGCCGGGGGCGCTGTCTTCCCAGGTCACCCGCACCCGCTCGGCGTCCTGGGTCAGGCCCACCCGCAGTCGGCCCGGGGCCTCGGTGTAGGCGCAGCTGTTGTCGAGCAGGTTGGTCCACAGCTGGCGCAGGCGCTGCATATCGCCGCGAATCGGCGCCGGGCCCTGGATATGGGTCTCCAGGGCCAGGCCGCGATCGTCCAGCCAGCCCTGGGCCTCCTCCAGTCGGCCGGCCAGGCAGTCACTCAGGTCCAAGGGGGCCAGGGAGGCCTCCAGGGCGCCGGCATCGCTCTGGGCGAGCAGGCGCAGGTCGGCCACCAGGCGCTCCAGTTGTGCCACCTCCTGGGCCAGGGAGTGCAGGCTGGTCTCGTTCAGGGGGCGAATACCGTCCAGCATCGCCTCGATCTCGCCATGCAGCACCGCCAGGGGGGTACGCAGCTCGTGGGCGATATCCGAGACCCAGCGGCTGCGGGCCTGGCGGTTGGCCTCCAGGGTTGCCGCCAGCACATTGAAGTCGTGGGCCAGGCGGGCCAGCTCATCGTGGCCGCGTTCGGCCAGGCGCATGCTGTAGTCACCCTCGGTGAGGCGCCGGGTGGCCAGGGCCATGCCGCCGGTGCGGCGCCCCAGCCACCAGGAGAGGCCGCCGGCCAGCAGCAGCGAGGCGACCACCAGGGAGGCGACGATGATGCCCAGGTTGCGCTGCTGGCGCTCCAGGAACACATGGTCCATGCGCGCCATCAACGACTCGGGGCGCCGGTAGCCCAGGGAGCCGACCTTCTCGCCGTCGCTCTCGATGGGCAGCCAGACCAGTTCCGGCGCCTCCTCCTCGTCCGGATGCTGCTGGAGGCCGATCACCGGCAGGCCCTGGGCGTCGTTGAGCACGAAGTCCCGGGCGTTGCCCAGGTCCCGCTCCAGGCGCCGTTCCAGGCCGCGGGGCTCGTCGCGGCCGGCCATCAGTTGCTGGCGCACCAGGCGATACCAGGCCCAGTGGGTCTCGCGCAGCCATTGCCAGTCGCCGCGGCGCTGCCACTCTTCCCCCAGGGACTCGGCGAGCTGGCGGGCACGGTTGGCCTGGGTGGTCTCCAGGTAGTCGATAAAGCCCTGGTCGAGGCTGCGGGAGACACCCACGAAGAGCAGCGCCGAGGTGGCCACATTGACCACCAGGATCACGGCGAAGAGCTTGAAACCGAGGCGCGATAGCAGATAGCGGGGCAGCCGCATCGAGGCGTCTCCAGGGGCGGGAGGACGAACCAGTATGCCATCCGGGGGTGCATACTTTGGTCAGCCATTATGCAGGGAATTTGCAAGCCCTTCAGGGACAGCTATCGCCGAGCCATAGCTCGGTGGCGAGGGTCTGCGAGCGGGGCTCGTCGAGGCCGAGGATCATGCGCGCCGCGATGCGCCCCTTCTCGACGCTGTCCTGGCGCACCGTGGTCAATCGCGGTGCCCGGTACTGGCCCTCGGCGATGCCGTCGAAGCCGGTGATGCGCAGGTCCTCGGGCACCCGTAGCCCACGCCTCTCGGCCAGGGTCAGGGCGGTCAGGGCGATGCGGTCGGACATGCACAGCAGCAGGTCGGGGCGCTCGTCATCGGGCAGGTCGAGGAGCGCTGCGATCACCGGGGCGCATACCTCATAGGTGTTCTCCTCGACGTTCCACATGGGCACCGCGGCGGTGTCATGGCCCGCCTCGTCGAGGGCACGATAGAAGCCCGAGAGCCGCGAGCGGGTGATGGTCTGGTCGGCACTGAGCAGCCGCCGGCCGGGAGCGATGGGGCCGTTGCAGGGTTCGGCGGTGAGGCGCAGGTTGATAATGCCCGGCCGGCGCGTCGTGCGACTCAGGGCATGACGGGCGATAGCGTAGCAGGCCGGCTCGTCGTCCACATGGATCGAGGGGCGACCCTCCACATCGAAGTCTACCGCCACCAGGGGCGACTGGGGCGGCAGGGGCTCCAGCAGGTCCTGGCTGGGCATCAGGCCATAGACGATATAACCATCCGCCATGCTGGCGCCACCGGGCAGCTGGTTCTGCATCTGCCGGGCGGAGAGCAGCAGCAGAGTATGGCCATGGGCGTCCAGGACCTCGGCGATGCCCGAGAGCAGCTCGCTGGCTACCGCATCATTGATGCTGTAGGTCAGGCTCTCGGCAAGTACCACGGCGATGATCCGAGTGCGGCCGGTGCGCAGGCTGCGGGCCTTGGCATCCGGGCCGCGATACCCCAGTCGCCGGGCCTCGCCGAGGATGCGCTCGCGCAGGTTGGGCGACAGCTGGTCGGGGCGATTGAAGGCGTTGGACACGGTGGCGGTGGAGACGCCGAGCTCGCGGGCCAGGTCCTTGAGGGTGATGCGGCGGGAGGGGGGCACGGAATACGGCTCCATTGAGCTGTAACGATTTAGTTAGCAGCCTAGCATAGCGCGTCGGGCCCTGGGCCGCCAGTGCGGTCGGCGTCGAGGCAGTCGCCGACCGCGGGTGGCTCAGGCGATGGTCAGCCAGGTGGCCTGGCCGGGGGCGAGGTCGAGCTCGCGTCCCTCCAGTTGGGGCGCGGCCATGCCGGGCAGGGCCAGGCTCGACCAGCCGCTGGCGCCGGGTACCAGGGCGTCGAGGCGCACCCGCGCCATCGTGGCCCCCTGCCGGCCGAGATGGGCCAGGCACAGCAGGCGCTGGTCGCCGTCATGGCGCAGCACGGCGAAGACATCGCCGGGCAGGTCGGCGGGATCGATTAGGGTCTGCTCGCCCCGGCGCAGCACCTCACTGTCACCGCGCAGCCGCAGCAGCCGGCGGACCCGATTCAGCAGGCTGTCGGGAGCGGCCTCCTGGTGCGCCACGGCCAGCGGCCGATGGCGCGCGTAGACCGGCAGCCAGGGGGCGACGCCCTCGGCACAGAAGCCCCCATTGACGCTGTCGTCCCAGGCCATCGGCGTGCGGCAGCCGTCGCGGCCCTTGACCTCGGGCCAGAGGTTGATGCCGAAGGGATCCTGGAGATCCTCGTAGGCCAGCTCGGCCTCGGGCAGGCCGAGCTCCTCGCCCTGGTAGAGGCACAGGCTGCCGCGCAGCGAGCAGAGCACGGTCAGCGCCAGCAGGGCCCGCGCCTCGCCCCAACTGGTGGCACTCCGGACCACGTCGTGATTGGACAGCGCCCAGCAGGGCCAGGTGTCGTCGCCCAACTCACGGAAGCGCGCCAGGACCTCGTGAAGTGCGCCGGCGTCGCCGGTGCTGTCCAGCAGGTCGAAGGTGTAGGCCATATGCAGGCGGCTGTCGCCGGCGGTATAGGCGGCCATGGTCGGCAACTGGTCGTTGCCGGCGATCTCGCCCACGCTGGTGGCGCCGGGATACTCGTCGAGCAGGGCGCGGATGCGCTCCAGGTAGGCGAGGTTCTCGGGCTGCTCGATATTGTGGCGCTGGAACTGGTAGCTCTGGGGGTTGCCGGGCTGGACCCGTTCGCGGGGCATCGGCGGGTTGTCGGTCAGCGCCGGGTCGTGGAAGAAGTAGTTGACCACGTCGAAGCGGAAGCCGTCGACGCCGAGCTCCAGCCAGAAGCGCAGGTTGTCGAGATGGGCCTCGCGTACCTCGGGGTGATGGAAGTTGAGGTCCGGCTGGCTGGGCAGGAAGTTGTGCAGGTAGTACTGGCGGCGCCGCGCGTCGAAGGTCCAGGCACGCCCGCTGAAGGCCGCCATCCAGTTGTTGGGCGGCGTGCCGTCGGGCCTGGGGTCGGCCCAGACGTACCAGTCGGCCTTGGGATTGGTGCGATCCCGGCGGCTCTCCTGGAACCATTCATGCTGGTCGGAGCTGTGTGAGAGCACCTGGTCGATGATCACCCGCAGGCCCAGGGCATGGGCGCGCTCGATCAGCGCGCGGAAGTCGTCGAGGGTACCGAACATGGGGTCGACGTCGCAGTAGTCGGCGACGTCATAGCCGAAGTCGTCCATCGGCGAGGTGAAGAAAGGCGACAACCAGATGGCGTCGACGCCGAGGCTCGCCACATGGTCGAGCTTTTCGGTGATGCCCTTGAGGTCGCCGATGCCGTCGCCGTTGGCATCCAGGAAGCTGCGTGGGTAGATCTGGTAGAGGGTGGCGCCGCGCCACCAGTCGTGGCGGTCGTGCGGGCGTTGCTGGGACAGGGTCATGGAAGCCTCGAAGTCTGGGGGGAGGGGCCGGTGGCCCTCCCCGGATCCTGGGTGAGAGGAAAGCCGGCTTACCAGCGGCGGCTGAGACGGCGCAGCTCGCCCTGGAGCTGCTGCACCGCGGCGGCGCCGTCCTGATTGCCGGAGAGCACCTCGTGCACGCGGTTGAAGAAGGCGTTGGAGACCCGCGGGTAGTCGGTCGCGGTGACCGTGGCGGGGCGCGGCACGCCGTTGGTGAGGGTCGCGTAGAAGTCGCTCATGGAGGGGTTGCTGGCCAGCACCTCCTCGTCCTGGTAGAGCGCCTCGATGGTGGGGTTCATGCCCATCTGGATGGCATGGGCCTTCTGTTGCGCCTCGGAGGTGATGAAGGCGACCAGGTCGGCGGCGATCTCCGGGTGCTCGGAGTAACGCGACACGGCCCAGTTCCAGCCACCCAGGGTGGCCGCCGGCTCGCCCTCGGGGCCGTGGGGCAGCGGGGCCATGCCGACCTTGCCGGCCACCGCGCTGCCCTCGCCGCTGGCCAGCGACCAGACATAGGGCCAGTTGCGCAGGAAGAGCGCATTGCCGGACTGGAAGATGCCCCGGGTCTCCTCCTCGGTGTGGTTGAGCGCCCCCTCCGGGGTGATGGTGCCGATCCAGGAGGCGGCCAGGTCCAGGGCCTCGGCGGCCCGCGCGTTGTCGATGGTGACGTTGCCCTCGGCATCGACGATGGTGCCGCCGCCGTGGCTCACCACCCACTCCAGGGCGTTGCAGGTCAGCCCCTCGTAGGCGCGCCCCTGGAAGGTGTAGCCCCAGAAGTCGTCATTGCCCGCCTCGCGTTCGGCGGCCTGGACCGCCTGGGCGATCTCGGTCAGCTCCTGCCAGGTCTCGGGGACCTCGAAGCCATGCTTCTCCAGCAGGTCCTGGCGGTAGTAGAGCAGGCCGGCGTCGGTGAACCAGGGCATGGCCACCAGCCTGCCGTCGACGGTGTTGTTTTCCACCAGGGCCGGGAAGAAACCCGCGGTGGCGTCCTCCGGCAGGTGTTCGGAGAGGTCCACCAGGTGGTCGGCGAGCAGGCCCGGCCAGACGATGTCGACCATGATCACGTCGATATCGCTGGACTGGCTGCCCAGTAGCTGCTGGTAGAGCGACAGCTTCTCGGTGGTGTCGTTGGGGGTGGAGACGATGTTGACCTCGTGGCCGGTCTCCTCGGCCCACTGGCGGGCGGCGATCGGGCAATAGTCGGCGGCGTCGCCGGCGCCGCAGGCGATGGAGATCTCCTCCGCCAGGGCAGGCTGGGCGGCCAGGGCCGAGCCGCCGAGCAGCAGGCCGCCGAGCAGGCGGCGTACCGGAGCGATGCGAGAAATGGCAGTCATGGGCAATGAGCCTCGTGTTGTGGTTGTTGGGTAGGCGCTATCGGTCAGGGTGACCAGGGGCCGGCGGCGGCGGGGACGCCGGCGATGGCGATGCCGTAGGCGGGCAGCTCGAGTCTCCCCGCCGCCCAGTGGCCGTTGACCAGGAGCGGGGCTTCCTCCAGCGCCCTGGCCTCGGGCGGGGCGCTCAGGCTGCGGGGTTCGCCGGCGAAGTTCAGCGCCACCAGCCGCCGTTCGTCGCCGTGATGGCGCTCGAAGCAGAGCACCTCGTCACGCAGCGGGTGGTAGCTGATCTCGCCCTTGACCAGGGCCGGCTGGGTGCGGCGGAAGGCCAGCAAGGCGCGAGTGGCGTTGAGCAGCGAGTCGGGATCGCGCTCCTGGCGGTCGACGGCGAGGTCCCGGTGCTCGTCGGGCACCGGCAGCCAGGGGGCGGTGCTCGAGAAGCCGGCATGCGCTTCGCCTCCGTGCCAGGGCATGGGAGTACGGCAGCCGTCGCGGCCCTTGTAGCTGGGCCAGAAGGTGATGCCGGCGGGGTCGACCAGCTGCTCGAAGGCGAGCTCCGCCTCGGTGAGGCCCAGCTCCTCGCCCTGATAGAGGCAGACGCTGCCGCGCTGGGTGAGCAGGAAGGCCAGATAGAGACGCAGCCTGGCCATATCGCCGGCGGCGTTCCAGCGCGTGGCGACACGGGTGATATCGTGGTTGCCCACCGCCCAGCAGGGCCAGCCGTCTTTGATGCGCGCCTCCATCTCGGTCAGGGGGGCCAGCAGGTCCTCCGGCGCGGCACGGTCGGTAAGCAGGTTGAAGGAGTAGCACATGTGCAGGCGTTTGCCGCCCTGGGTGTACTCCGCCATCACCCCGAGCGAGTCGTCGTCGCCCACCTCGCCGATGGTGGTGGTGCCCGGGTACTCGTCGAGCAGGGCGCGCAGCCGTTCCAGGAAGGCCAGGTTCTCCGGCTGGGTCTTGTCGTGAAGGTGGCGCTGGAAGGCGTAGGGGTTGTCGGGACGCACGCCGATAAAGCCCTCGACGATCTCCTCCCGGGGCGGGTTGTCCTTGAGCTCGCCGTGGGTGCAGAAGTTGACCGCATCGAGGCGGAAGCCATCGACCCCGCGCTCCAGCCAGAAGCGCACCTCGCCGAGGATCGCCTCGACCACCTCGGGGTTGCGGAAATTGAGATCCGGCTGGCTGGCCAGGAAGTTGTGCAGGTAGTACTGGCAGCGCCGGGTGTCCCACTGCCAGGCGCTGCCGCCGAAGATCGCCTGCCAGTTGGTGGGCGGCGCACCGTCGGGTCGGGCATCGGCCCAGACGTACCAGTCGGCGCGGGCGTTGTCGCGGCTCGACCGGCTCTCCTGGAACCAAGGGTGCCGGTCCGAGGAGTGGGAAAGCACCTGGTCGATGGTCACCCTGAGGCCGCGGGCATGGGCCGCTTCCACCAGGCGGTCGAAGTCGTCCAGGGTGCCGAAGATCGGGTCGACGCCGCGGTAGTCGCTGACGTCGTAGCCGAAGTCCTTCATCGGCGAGGTGAAGAAGGGCGACAGCCAGATGGCGTCGACGTTGAGCGAGGCGATGTAGTCGAGCCGCTCGATCACGCCCTGGAGGTCGCCGATACCGTCGCCGCGGCTGTCCTGGAAGCTGCGCGGGTAGACCTGGTAGATCACCGCGCCGCGCCACCAGTCCGGATCGCCGGCCAGCTGTCGTGCCGTCATGACTCTCTCCTGTCGAGTATCCTGTGCTGCTATCAGGCCACGGCCCGGGCGGTCGCGACGCCCAGCGCCCGGTCGTCGGCGTCGAACAGATGCACGTGCGCCGGGTCCGGCACCAGGGCCACGCGCTGGCCGACCTGCCACTGGCTGGGAGCCTCGCTGCGGTGGATCAGCAGGGTCTCGCCGGCCTTGGGCTCCAGGTAGACATAGACCTCGTTGCCCAGGTACTCGACGTTGACGATCTCGAAGGCGTTGTCGCCGGAGGCCGGCGCCAGGGCCAGGTGCTCGGGGCGCACGCCCAGGGTCAGCGCCTCGCCGGTGGCGTGCTGGGCGGTGTCCTGAGGCAGGGCCAGCTCATGGATGCCGGCGGTACGTACCCGACATCCCTCGTCGCTTCCGGCGACGAGCTCGGCGGGCATAAAGTTCATGGTCGGCGAGCCGATAAAGCCGGCCACGAAGCGGGTCGCCGGACGCTGGTAGAGCTCATGGGGCGTGCCCACCTGCTCGACCCGGCCGGCATTGAGCACCACGATCTTGTCGGCCAGGGTCATGGCCTCCACCTGGTCGTGGGTGACGTAGATCATGGTGGAGGCGAGGCGCTGGTGCAGGCGGGCGATCTCGTTGCGCATCTGCACGCGCAGCGAGGCGTCGAGGTTGGAGAGCGGCTCGTCGAACAGCAGGATGCGCGGCTCCCGGGCCATGGCGCGACCCATGGCCACGCGCTGGCGCTGGCCGCCGGAGAGCGCCTTGGGCTTGCGCTCGAGCAGCTCCTCGAGCTGCAGGATGCGGGCGGTGGCCATGACCCGCTCGTGGACCGTCTCCTTGGCGGCCTTGGCGAGCTTGAGGCCGAAGGCCATGTTCTCGTAGACGGTCATATGCGGATACAGCGCATAGGACTGGAAGACCATGCCCACGCCGCGCTCGCGGGGCGGCAGGTCGTTGACCACCGTCTCGCCGATGGAGAGCTCGCCGTCGCTGATCGATTCCAGCCCGGCGATCAGCCGCAGCAGGGTCGACTTGCCGCAGCCGGAGGGGCCGACGAAGACCACGAATTCGCCGTCGCCGATATCCAGGTCGACGTCCTTGATGATATGGGTGCTGCCGAAGACCTTGTTGACCTTGTCGAGGGTGACGCTTGCCATGGGGTGTCTCCTTGCCGGCCCGGTGGTGGGTTTCCTCGCCCGGGCCGGCCTGTTGTTATGAGTGTGGCTCAGAGGGCGAAGTAGGCGGCCTGGTAGGGAGGCAGGCGCAGGGTCTCGCCGTCGAGCTCGGCGCTGAAACCATGTCCCTCGAGGGCCTGGTTCACCGCCATCGGCAGCCGGGTCTCGCGGGCCTGGCCGGTGAGGTTGAAGACGCAGAGGAGCCGCTCGTCGCCCTTCGTACGGGTAAAGCCGAGCAGTTCCTCGCCGACGTCGATCAGGCTCAGGTCGCCATCGAACAGCGCCGGGTGGGCGGTGCGGAAGGCCAGCAGGCGGCGGGTGGCGCTGAGCACCGAGGCCGCGTCGTCCTGCTGTCGCGACACGGCCAGCGGCAACTGGCGGGCCTCCACCGGCAGCCAGGGCTCGACGCCCTCGGCGGTAAAGCCGCCATTCCCGCTAGGCTCCCAGGGCATGGGGGTACGGCAGCCGTCGCGGCCCTTGAACTCCGGCCACAGCACCTTGCCGTAGGGGTCCTGGATGCGCTCGAAGGGCACGTCCGCCTCCGGCAGGCCCAGCTCCTCGCCCTGGTAGAGGCAGACGCTGCCGCGCAGCGAGAAGAGCATGGCCAGGGCCACCTTGGGATAGGCGAGGGGATCCTCGTCCGCGCCCCAGCGCGTGGCGCTTCTCACCACGTCGTGGTTGGAGAGCGCCCAGCACGGCCAGGCATCGCCGGCCAGGCGCTGGAAACGCTCGATCACCTCGCGGATATAGGCCGCCGAGTGGGGTGCGTTGAGCAGGTCGAAGGTGTAGGCCATATGCAGCTTGTCGCCACCCGCGGTGTACTCGGCCATGCGCTCCAGCGGGTTGTCGTCGCCGATCTCGCCCACCGTGGTGGTGCCGGGGAAGTCGTCCATCAGCGCGCGCAGCTCGCGCAGGAAGTCGAGGTTCTCCGGGCGGCTCAGGTCATGGACATGGCGCTGCCAGGTGTAGGGGTTGCTGTCCGGCGCCCCCAGGGTCTTGGCCTCGCCCGCCGGTACCGGCGGGTTGTCGGTGAGCTCGGCGTCGTGGAAGTAGAAGTTGACGGTGTCCAGGCGGAAGCCGTCGACGCCGAGTTCCAGCCAGAAGCGCATATTGTCCAGTTGCGCCTGACGCACCTCGGGGTGGTGGAAGTTGAGATCCGGCTGGCTGGTCAGGAAGTTGTGCAGGTAGTACTGGCGGCGCCGCGAGTCGAAGGTCCAGGCCGAGCCGCCGAAGATCGACAGCCAGTTGTTGGGCGGTGTGCCGTCCGGCTTGGGATCGGCCCAGACGTACCAGTCCGCCTTGGGGTTGGTGCGGTCGGCACGGCTCTCCTGGAACCAGGGGTGCCGGTCCGAGGAGTGGCTGATCACCTGGTCGATCATCACCTTGAGGCCCAGCGCATGGGCCTTCGCCAGCAGTGCCTTGAAGTCGTCCAGGGTGCCGAACATCGGGTCCACGTCGCGGTAGTCGCTGACGTCATAGCCGAAGTCGAGCATCGGCGAGGTGAAGAAGGGCGACAGCCAGATGCCGTCCACGCTCAGCGAGGCCACATAGTCCAGCTTCTCGGTGATGCCCTTGAGGTCGCCGATGCCGTCGCCGTTGGCGTCCATAAAGCTACGCGGGTAGATCTGGTAGATGACGCCGCCGCGCCACCAGGTCAGGGTATCTTGCATCGGGGTTTCCACGAATGACATGAGACGATTTATCCTTTGACGGCGCCGGCGGTCAGGCCGGAGACGATGCGCTTCTGGAAGATCATCACCAGCACCACCAGCGGCACGGTGACGGTCACCGAGGCGGCCATGATCGGCCCCCAGGGCAGCTCGTGCTGGCTGCCGCCGGAGATCAGGGCGATGGCCACCGGCACGGTGCGCTGGTCGTCGGAGAGGGTGAAGGTCAGGGCGAACAGGAACTCGTTCCAGGCGGCGATAAAGGCCAGCAGCCCGGTGGTCGCCATGGCCGGCCACATCAGCGGCAGGAACACCTTGGTGATGGTCACCCAGGGGGTGGCGCCGTCCATGATCGCCGCCTCCTCGAGCTCCTGGGGCAGCTGCTTCATGAAGGTGGTCAGCACCCAGACGGTGAAGGGCAGGGTGAAGATGGTGTAGCTGAGGATCAGGCCGGCGGGGTTGTTGTAGAGGTTGAGCGAACGGATCACCTCGAACAGCCCGGAGAGCACCGCCACCTGGGGGAACATCGAGACGCCGAGGATCACCAGCATCACCGTGGTGCGGCCGCGGAAGCGTACCCGACCCAGGGCGTAGGAGGCGGTGATGCCCAGCAGCAGGGCGATGAATACCACGCTGATCGAGATCAGGATGGAGTTGAAGATGGCGCGCACGAAGCTGCTCTGGCTGAAGATCGCCACATAGTTGGAGAAGTCCAGCGAATCCAGCCAGTAGCTCACGGTGAACAGCTCGCTGGAGGGCTTCAGCGAGGTGATCACGGCGTAATAGAAGGGGAAGACGGCGTAGATCAGCACCACGGCCACCAGCACCCAGAAGCCGAGTCGGGCGGCGAGCTTGTTGAGTTGGCGTAAGGTCATGTCATTCGCCTCCCAGTTGCAGGCGGTTGCGGCCCAGGTAGAGGTAGGCCACCGTGGCCAGGGCGATGATCAGGAACAGCAGGGTCGAGGCGGCGCTGCCGTAGCCCACGTCCTGGAACTCGACCAGCTGCTGGCGGGCGTAGATCGACATGGTCATGGTGCTGGAGGCGTTGGAGGTCAGCACATAGATGACGTCGAACACCCTGAGGGCGTCGAGCAGGCGGAAGATCACCGCCACCATCAGCGCCGGGGTGATCAGCGGCAGGGTCACCTTGAAGAACACCCGGAGCGGATGGATGCCGTCGACCTCGGCGGCCTCGTAGCAGTCCTTGGGCAGCATCTGCAGGGCGGCCAGGGCGAGCAGCGCGACGAAGGGGATGGTCTTCCAGACGTCGACCATGATCACCGCCCACATGGAGTAGGTGGCGCTGGCGGTCCAGGCGATGGGCGCGTCGATGATGCCCAGCGCCATCAGCAGGTGGTTGATGATCCCGAACTGGTCGTTGAGCATCCAGGCCCACATCTTGGCCGAGACGATGGTGGGGATCGCCCAGGGGATCAGCACCGCGGCGCGCACCAGCATGCGGCCCCGGAACTCGGCGTTGAGGATCAGCGCGACGATGACGCCGAAGACCACCTCCAGCGACACCGACACCACGGCGAAGAACAGGGTGTTCCACACCGAACGCCACCACAGCGGGTCGGTGAGCAGGCCGTACCAGGCGCCGTCGTCGTAGACCAGGTAGTTCTCCAGGCCGATGAAGCTGGCATCGCCCAGCGCCGAGAGGGTGCCGTCGGTGAGGCTGAAGTAGAAGGTACGCAGCAGCGGCCAGCCGGCCACCAGGGCCAGGGCGACGAGCATGGGGGTGAGGAAGGTCCAGGCGGCGCGCACCCGCTGGCGGCGGACCTTGGTGCCGCGATAGGGGCGCGCCCTCGTGGGCGCGCTGGGGGTCGTGGTGGTGGTGGTCATGTCGGGCTCCGAGGGTTATTTCCAGCGGCGTTCGAGGCGACGCAGCTGGCCTTCCAACTGGGCCAGGGCGTCGGTGGCCGACATCTCGCCGGAGAGCACGCTGTGGCTGGTGTCGAAGAAGGCGTTGGAGACGCGGCCGTAGCTCTCGCCGGTCGCCGCCGAGGGGCGTGCCACGGCGTTGGCGAAGGTGTCGTAGAGGGTGCCGAAGAAGGGCACCGCCGCGAGTACCTCCTCGTCCTCGTAGAGGCGCTCGAGGGTCGGGTTGTAGGAGCCCTCGATGGCGCGGCGCTTCTGTTCGGCCTCGCCGGTCAGGAAGGCCACCAGGTCGGCGGCGAGCTCGGGATTCTCGCTGTAGCGGGAGACCGCCAGGTTCCAGCCGCCTAGCGTCGCCGCGCTCTCGCCCTCCGGGCCATGGGGCAGCTTGACCACGCCCACCCGGTCGCGGACCTCGCTATCCTCGCCCTGGGCCAGCGACCAGGCGTAGGGCCAGTTGCGCATGAACACGGCGTTGCCGGACTGGAACAGGCCGCGGGCCTCCTCCTCGGTGTAGTTGAGCACCCCCTCGGGGGTGATGTCGCCGATCCAGCTGGCGGCCAGGTCCAGGGCCGCGGCGGCGTTGGCGTTATTGACGGTGAGGTTGCCCTCGGCATCGACGATGGTGCCGCCGCCGTAGCTGGCCACCCACTCCAGGGCGTTGCAGGTCAGGCCCTCGTAGGCGCGGCCCTGGAACACATAGCCCCAGATGCGGTCGCCGGCCGCCTGCTCGCCGGCCTGGATCTCGCGGGCGATCTCGGTGAGCTGCTCCCAGGTCTCGGGGGGCTCGAAGCCGTATTCCTCGAGCAGATCCTTGCGGTAGTAGAGCACCCCGGCGTCGGTGAACCAGGGCATGGCCACCAGGCGGCCGTCGACGGTGTTGTTCTCGACGATGGCCGGGAAGTGGCCCGCGGTGGCGTCCTCGCCCAGCGTTTCGCTGAGATCCAACAGGTGGTTGGCCAGCAGGCCCGGCCACACCACGTCGACCTGCAGCACGTCGATGTCGCTGGAGTTGGCGGAGAGGATCTGCTGGTAGAGCGACAGGCGCTCGGTGGAGGAGTTGGGGGTAGAGACGATATCGACGCTATGGCCGGTCCGCTCCTCCCAGGCGGCAACGCCCTCCTGGCAGAGGGTCAGCTCGACCCCCACGGCACCGCAGGAGATGGTTAGCTCGGCCGCCTGGGCCTGGCCAATACCGGCAGTGACGGCGCCGGCCAGGGCGATGGCGGTGATCAGGGGCTTCTTGTGCATGGTGGAGATCCTCGTCGGCGTGTCTTTATGGTTTGTTATAAGGCGCATGCAGGGCGCAGAACTTAAACGATTAAGATCGTGGCGCTAAGTAAAGACCATCGAGCGGAGCCCCTTCAACCTAGACTTTTGTCTAGTGATGTCAGTGCCCACTCACTACGCAGCAGGCTAATAATGATGTGGCTCGTAGAATCACCGACATTCCCCTTGTCGGGTTAGACATTGGTCGTAATTTCCCCGGGGTGCGTTGAGCAGGGAATCTGAAACGATTAAGTTTCGATCGTGCTCTCCGCATCACCATGGCGCCGCACTGCGCCTCGGGACTTAAACGATACAGTTCCGCGCGGAACGGATCGGGCAAGGGCCCTGCCTTCGGGGTCATCGCCCCCGGCGCACCATCACGTATAACAATAGGGGAAACAACGGACATGAATGCCGCCACCTTCAAGGCTCCACTCGCCATCGCCATCGCCGCCGCCGGGGTCGCCCTGGCCGGAACCGCCGGCGCCCAGTCGACCGACCTCGAGCAACGCCTAGCCGAGCTCGAGGCGCGTATCGCCGCCGCCGAACAGCGGGCCGATGCCGCCGAACAGCGCGCCGAGCTTGCCGAAGCCCAGGCCGAAGGCCGCCTCACCACCGAGGAGGTGGAGGAGCGCCTGGCCAGGGTCGAGCGCCGGGCCAGCGGGGAGGAGGGCTTCTCCTTCAATGCCTATGCCCGCTCCGGCCTGCTGCTGGGCGAGGATCGCAAGAGCCTTCCCGGCGGACCCTATGTGACCCCGGCGGGCTCCGTGGGGGGCGCCGTGGGCCGCCTGGGTAATGAGCCCGACACCTATGCCGAAGCGATCCTCAACTACCGCATGCGCTTCGATAACGGCGCCCGTGCTCACTACCGCACCATGCTGGCCGACGGCACCACCACCAGCAACGACTGGAACGACGACTCCAATCTCAATGTGCGCCAGGTCTATGCCGAGTTCAGCGACCTGCCGAGCTTCACCGGCGCCTTCGAGAACGCCTCCATCTGGGCCGGCAAGCGCTTCGACCGCGACAACTTCGATATCCACTGGCTCGACAGCGATTTCGTCTTCCTGGCCGGTACCGGGGCGGGTATCTACGATGTCCAACTGGCCGACGACTGGCGCGCCAACTTCTCGCTCTACGGGCGCAGCTTCAGCGACTTCCCGGTCAGTCGCGAGAACCCCGGCCTGACCGACGACACCGACAGCCTGATCCTCACCGCCAACAACTATGTCGGCAACTGGCAGTGGATGGTCAACGGCATCTCGGCCGCCGACAACGACGAGCGGGTCATGGAGGGGGACGGCTATACGGCGGCCGACGACGGCTTCCAGACCATGATCGCCTACCATGGCGACAGCTTCTTCGGCCTGGGGGAGGGCAACTTCAAGGTGGCGCTGCTGCACGGCCAGGGGCTGGGCGCCGAGGTCAAGGGGCTGGGCAGTAACGGCGCCCTGACCGAGGATGCCACCTCGACCCGCATCGGTGTCTATGGCACCACCTACCTGAGCTCCAACTGGCGCATCGCCCCGGCGCTGCTGGCCGAGACCAGCGAGGACCGCTTCGCTTCCGGCGACAGCTACGAGTGGGCCACCCTCAACCTGCGCCTGGCCAACGAGATCACCGAGAACTTCGAGATGCAGTACGAGGGCAGCTACCAGTACATGGATCTCGACCAGGGCGCGGGCGGCAACGCCGTCAGCGGCAACTGGGGCAAGCTGACCATCGCGCCCACCTTCAAGCCCCAGGTGGGCGGCTTCTGGCAGCGTCCGGAGATCCGGGCCTTCGCCTCCTACACCGATTGGGACGAGGAGTTGAACGAGTTCGGTGGCAGCTTCGGTGACGAGGGCTTCACCGGTGGCCAGTGGAGCTTCGGCGTGCAGACCGAGGTCTGGTTCTAAGCCCGCCGCACTCACAGCTTGCCGTTTCGATCTTGCCCGCGTCCCCGGACGCGGGCTTTTCTCGTTTCGGGCGGAGGCAACTCCCGCCCTACAGGGAGGGGAAGAACTGCCTCCGGCGTTGCTACAAGGAGAGAAAGAACAGGATCAGCGGTGGCGGGATCGGCTGAGAGTGGCGAGAGGAAAAGCCGCTGACCACGGCGATGGGCACGCAGGCCACGCCGCCGTACTGCTGGGTGAACTCTGGAAAGCGGCAGGGAAAGTTCTTACAGCGACAGGAAGAAGAGAATCAGCGGCGGCGAGAGCAGCGAGAGGATAAAGCCGCTGACCACGGCGATGGGCACGCAGGCCACGCCGCCGTACTGCTGGGTGAACTCTGGAAAGCGGCAGGGGAAGTTCTTACAGCGACAGGAAGAAGAGAATCAGCGGTGGCGAGAGCAGCGAGAGGATAAAGCCGCTGACCACGGCGATGGGCACGCAGGCCACGCCGCCGTGCTGCTGGATGACCGGCAGGGTGAAGTCCATGGAGGTGGCCCCACCATAGCCGATGGCCAGGGCCGCATGGCGGCGGATCAGCAGCGGGATCAGCAGGAAGGCCAGCAGTTCCCGGGCCAGGTCGTTGAAGAAGGCCACGCCGCCGAGCAGGGGGCCGAGCTGGTCGCCGATCAGGATGGCGGAGAGGGAGTACCAGCCGAAGCCGGCGGCCATGGCCAGGCCGTCGCTCCAGCTCAGGCCCAGCAGGGGCGCGGCCAGCAGGCCCGCCAGCAGGGAACTCGCCGCCAGGGTGGTGGCGATGGCCAGGCCGAAGCGGTTGAGCAGGATTTGTCGCAGCGGCATGCCGGAGTTCCTGAGCTGGCAGCCGATCAGCGCCAGCAGGGCATAGAGCACCCATTCTGCCAGGGTCTCGGCCCGAAGGAACAGCGCCTCGCCGAGCCAGGCGCCGGCCACCAGGCCCGCCGCCACGCCGAGGATCACCACGCCCAGCAGGGCCAGGGAGCCGCCCAGGGCGGCCAGCTTGCTGGTGGGGGCGCCCGCCACCACCCGGGAGGTGCCGGCGGTCAGACCCAGGCGCCGGGAGAGCCACCACAGGGCCAGCAGGTTGCAGGCGCCGGTCACCGCGAAGAGGGCCAGGGCCTGGCCGCCCATCCGCGACAGCTGGCTGGCCAGGTCCTCCAGGCCCGCCAGGCTGACTCCCATCAAGAGCAGGATCACATAGACCGAGGCGTTGACGCCGCGGTTGATTAGCCCCAGCAGCCCGGCATGGCGCACCGGCACCAGGTAGCCCAGCAGCAGGGGCAGCAGCACGATCAGCAGGCCGGTCAGCATGGCATCTCCATCGCAGGGGGGATCGTCCCGAAAAAGGGGCTCACTTTAGCGATAGACGGAAATAAAGAGAAATGATTTTCCCTGATGCACGATAAGCAGGGCTACTGTCCGATCACTCCGTGATCTCCAGGGAATCCAGCCGCAGATGGCTCTGTCGCTCGCCGTCCCGGTGATACTCCACGTCCAGCAGCAGGCCCGGCAGTCGGGGGTGGAAGGCGAAGAAGAAGCGCCGCTCGGGCTTGTCGGGGTTCCAGGCCTCCAGGCGGGTTGCCTGAACCGTCTCGCCGCTGGGCAGGCGCTGGGCGACGGGGGCCAGGGGGCGATAGTCGAGCCGCTCCTCGCGCCCCTTGTGATCGACGAAGCGGATCGCGCAGGGGGGATTGGCCTGGCAATGGCCATTGGCGGCGCGGCGGGAGAGCTCGATCAGCGCCGTCTGGCGATCGGGCAGCTCGCGCAGGGCGTCGTGGCCCAGGCGGTAGCTGCCACCGATGCCCAACAGGCGGTAGCCGCTGCTGTAGGCGCTGGCGGCCAGGGCGTCGCCGTCCAGGCGAAAGCGGCTGCGCTCGTGGCCGGAGGCCAGGCGAATGGCGGCGCGCATCTCGCTCTGCCACCAGTCGCCGTGGCGGCTCAGCCGGTGACTGACCCGGGCATCGGGCCAGCCGCTGACTTGCAACTGATAATCGGCGACGAAGGGACGCGGCTGCGGGGCATCGGCCCGGGCCGGGGTGGGTGGCAGCAGGGCCATGATCAGCAGTGCCAGGGTCAGCAGAGCCAGGGCGAACCGCCGGCCGGCCGGTGGCCGACGGCGGGTTTGATCGAGGTGGGGCATGGCGACTCCTTTCCCTGATGGTGGGGCGCCGAAATAAGAGTCTCGCTTGGTCACCTCGTTCCCGCCAGGGCCGATATTGCGCACTCTCTGCACGTTTCTTCGTGGTGAGTTAGCCGACCTCTCGACGCAGCCGCTCCAGCCCCGGGCTAAGCGCCACCGGATACTCCTCCTCGTCGTCGCCCCGGGGGTCGAGGCGCTTAAGCGTACCGGGCAGGGCCGCCAGCGAAGCGGCGACCCGCTCCCGTGCGGTATCGGCCAGGGCCACAAGATCGCCGTCGACTCGCCCGTCCTTCACCAGGGGGACCAGCAGGGGCTCGCCCTCGAGCCCTGTTTCGTCGCGGCGGGCCAGGGTATCGCCGATCAGGCGGCCGTCGTCGTCCCGGCGTCGATAGACCTGCTTGGGGCCGGGCAGGTTGACCTTGCCGGGGGAGTGCTTGACCCGCGGTCGGCCGGCATAGGCCACCAGCTTGTAGGCGAGGTCGATCACCGGGGCATCGGCGCTGACGCCCAACTGGGTGCCGACGCCGAAGCCATCGATGGGCGCGCCCTCCGCCACCAGTTCGGCGATCTGGTATTCGTCCAGGCCGCTGCTGGCGATGATCTTCACTTCTCTATGCCCCGCCGCGTCGAGCCGCCGCCGGGCTTCCTTGGCCAGGTCCCCCAGGTCGCCGGAGTCGAGGCGAATGGCGCCCAGGCGCCGCTCGGGGTGGGCCTCGAGCAGGGCGATCACCTGGTCGACGCCGGCCAGGGTATCGTGGGTGTCTACCAGCAGGGTGGTATTCGGGTAGTAGCGGGCGAAGGCGGCGAAGGCCTCGGCTTCGTCGTCGTGGGCGAGGATATAGCTGTGCGCCATGGTGCCGCGCAGCGGCAGGTCATGGCGCAGGCCGCCCAGCACATTACTGGTGCCCTCCAGGCCGGCGGTGCGATAGGCGCGCACCCCGCGCAGGGCGGCATCGACGCCATGCATGCGACGCAGGCCGAAGTCCACCACCGGGCGGCCCCGGGCGGCGATCACCAGGCGCACCGCCTTGGAGGCCAGCAGCGTCTCCAACTGCACCAGGTTCATCACCAGGCTCTCCAGCAGTTGGGCCTCGGCGATGGGCGCCTCCACCTCCAGCAGGGGCTCGTCGGCGAACACCGGGGTGCCCTCCGGCAGGGTCCAGATATCGCCGCTAAAGCGCCACTCCCCGAGCCAGTCGAGGAAGGCCGCCTCGAAGAGGCCGGTGGCGGCCAGTTGGGCCAACTGGGCCTCGCCGAAACGCAGCCGGGTGATCAGGGTCGCCGCGTGCTGCTGGCCGCAGGCCAGCATAAAGCGCCGGGTCGGCGGCAGCCGGCGGAAGAAGAGGCTGAAGGTGGCGCGCTCGGCCATCGCCTCCTTCCAGTAGGCCTGGGTCATGGTCAACTGGTAGAGGTCGGTGAGCAGGACCAGCTCGGTCTCCGAGACGTCCAGGGGTGCCGTCATGCCAGCACCTCGACGCCGGCGTGGCGCAGCTTATCGAGACAGGCCTCGCGGCCCGCGGGCTCCACCGCCGCGCTGGCCTCGGCCAGCAACACGGTGGCGAAGCCCGCCGCCACGGCGTCCAGGGCGGTGGCGCGGACGCAGACATCCAGGGCCAGGCCGCAGACCACCACCCGGCGAATGGCATGACGCTGCAGGAAGCCGGCCAGGCCGGTGCCATCGAAGGCGGAGTAGGCGTCGGCATCGAAGGCGCAGGCCTTGCTGACCCGCACCGTCCCCTCGGGCAGGGCCAGGTCGGGATGGAAGGCGGCACCCAAGGTGTCCTGGACGCAGTGGGGCGGCCAGGGACCGCCCTGCTCCCGGAAGCTGACGTGCTCCAGCGGATGCCAGTCGCGGCTGGCCACCACCAGGGCGCCGGCCTCGGCGGCGGCGCTTATCTCGGCGTTGATCGAGGGCACCAGGGCCCGGCCACCGGCGACGGCCAGGGCGCCGCCCTCGCAGAAATCGTTCTGCATATCCACCACCAGCAGGGCGGTGTCGGGGCCATAGGTCACGCGAGTCATGGGAAGCCTCCCGAGTCTCCTAGCGTGTACCTATCAGCCTACGCCGCGTCGGTGATGCTGTGTAGGGGCCCGGGCGACGACTTGGGATGTGGGCGAAGCGAGGCAGCCTTGCTGGAATTGCTAAGGGGCGCTGGGGGTAGGCCGGAGCGGAGCGTCATTATCAGGGACGAAAATGCCGAGCGCCCATGGATGGGTTCACAGCGTCTCTGCGAAGTGCCTACCCCCAGGTTAGCCCCGGGCCTCGAGATCAGAAGGGGCCCAGGGGCAAAAGGGAAATCAATAGCCGGCATCGGGGTCGATCGTAGCCAGCGGTTTCCCCGCCTCGAAGGCCTCGAGGCTCTCCACGACCTGGTCCAGGGCCGCACCCAGGGGGGTGGGACCGGCCATATGCGGGGTGATCCACACCCGCGGATGCGTCCATAGCGGGCTTTCGGCGGGCAGCGGCTCTTCCGGGAAGGCGTCGAGCAGGGCGCCGCGCAGCCGCCCCTCGGCTTCGCCAGGCCCCAGGGCCGCGAGCAGCGCCGTCTCGTCGATCAGGGTGCCGCGGCCAGGGTTGATCAGGCTGGCTCCCGCCGGCAGGCGCGCCAGGGCCCGGGCGTCGATCAGCCGGTGGGTGGCCGGGGTGTCCGGCAGCAGCAGCACCAAGCTCATCACCTGGCCCAGCAGGGCCTCGAGCCCCGCCTCGCCGTGGTGGCAAGCGATGCCCTCCAGCGACTTAGGGGTGCGGCTCCAGCCGTGCACCGGGAAGCCGTCGGCGGCGAGGGTCTCGGCCACCCTGGCACCGATGGCACCCAGCCCCAGGATCCCCACCGGCCAGTCGCCCTTGTCCACCATGGCGTGTTCGCGCCACTCGGCGCAGGCCTGCTGGCGGCGGTAGCGGTCGAAGTCGCGCTGGAAGTGCAGCACCCCATAGCGCACATAGTCGGCGATGGGGCCCGCCATGCCGGCATCGCGCAGCTTGACGATGGGCACCCCCGAGGGCAGGCCCGGGTTGCTGAGCAGGGCATCCACCCCGGCGCCCAGGTTGATGATGCCCTTGAGGCGGGTCTGTTCGCGCAGCAGCGCCGCGCTGGGCTTCCAGACCACCAGGTAGTCGGCGTCGCGGCGCTCGGCCTCGGCACTGGTCACCACCCGCGCCCCGGGCAGCCGTCCGGCCAGGGCGTCGCGCCACTGCTCGGCGTCGTCGCTATGCACCAGGATCTTCATCGTGACTCCTTGTTCAGTAGACGACCTGCATCATGGGGGGCGGGGCCTCCTCCAGCAAGGCCGCCAGCCGGGTCAGGCCATCGCGCAACCGCTTGATATCCTGCTCCGCCCCCAGGCTCAGGCGCACCCGCCGCGGCGGCGGGGTCTGCTCCACCATAAAGGGGACCGCCGTGGTAATGGAGAGCCCCTCCTGTTCGGCCTGTTGCTGCAGTTCCTCGGCGCGCCACGCCTGGGGCAGGGAGAGCCACAGGTGCAGGCTGCTGGGGCGCGACCGGAAGGGATGGCCGGCGAGCACCTCGGCGGCCAGGCGCTGGCGCTCGGCGAGCAGCTCGCGCTGCTCCCGGGCCAGGGTCTCCAGGGTGCCGTCGGCCAGCCACAGGTCGGCCAGCTCGAAGATCAGCGGCGTGGCCATCCAACTGGTGGCGCGCAGCCGCGGCAGGGTGTGGTGCACCTGCTGGCGGGGCACGCTCAGGTAGCCGGCGCGCAGCCCCGGCAGGGTCGCCTTGGTCAGGCTGGTGACATGAAAGCCCTGGCGGGGCAGGCGGGCGCACAGCGGCGTCAGGCCGGGGGGCTCCAGCAGGGCATGAACGTCGTCCTCGATCAGCCAGGCCCCATGACGCGCCAGCACTTCGGCCACGGCGTCGCGCCGCGCCTCGCTCATGGTCGCGCCGGTGGGGTTGAGCTGGGTGGGGGTCAGGCACACCGCCCGGGGACGAAAGCGCCGGCAGGCGGCCTCCAGGGCCTCGGGCACCACCCCTTCCTCGTCGATGGCCACCCCGCGTAGCTGGAAGCCCAGGGTGCGGGAGAGGGCGATCAGGCCATGGTCGGTGAGGGCCTCGGTGAGCACCAGATCGCCATGCTGGACCACGGTGGCGATGGCCAGCATCAGGCCATGGGCGGCGCCGTTGCAGAGGATGCGCTCCTCGACCCCGCCAGGCACCTTGAGGCGTCCCAGCAGCCACTCATTGGCCCGCTCGCGCTGATGGGGCAGGCCGGCAATGGGGCGGTTGGCGGCCAGCACATCGGGGTGGGCGCGCTCGGCCAGCTCCACCAGGGCCTCGCGGAAGCGCCGGTGGTGGCGGGGCGGACACACCGGGTGGGCGATGGAGAGGTCGATCAGCGGACTCTCCAGGCGTGGCTCGGGGCTGCGCAGGTACTCCGACTCGCGGGCATCGTCCAGGGCATTGACCCAGGTGCCGCTGCCCACCCGGGCCTGCACCAGTCCCATCTTCTCGGACTGGGCATAGGCCCGGGAGACCGTCTGCACGCTGACGCCCAGGGCCTCGGCCAACTGGCGATGGGGTGGCAGCCGCGTGCCCGGGGGGAGATCGCCCTGACGGATCGCCTCGGCCAGGGCCTGGGCGATATCCAGGTACTTGGGGCCCTCATTGCTGAGGTAGGGAGTCAAGTCAATTGTCATGATCCAATAAAGCCTTTGACGGGGAGCTCGGCGCCAATGCTAGTATCCACCCTAAGGTGATTGACCGGCAATTGTCATGCAAAATGTTATGAAAACTCATGACAATGATAACCACCGGTTTGCTAGCGCACCCCGCGGCTCGGCGGCCATCGATGGAGGGCCGGCCGGTTTCGGCGATCTTTGATGGACTTCACGACGCCATGATCGAGGTTTCACTGCCCTTTACCCGTGAGGAGTACGCCAACCGCCTGTGGAAGGTGCGTACCGAGATGGCCAATCGAGGGATCGATATGCTGCTGATCAGCGATCCCTCCAATATGGCCTGGCTGACCGGCTATGACGGTTGGTCCTTCTATGTGCACCAGTGCGTGCTGCTGGGCCTGGAGGGCGAACCGGTCTGGTACGGTCGGCGCATGGATGCCAACGGCGCCCTGCGCACCTGCTGGATGGACCCGGACAACATCACCTACTACCCGGATTACTATGTGCAGAATCCGGACATGCACCCCATGGACTACCTGGCCCAGTCGATCATCCCCGATCGCGGCTGGCACCAGGGGGTGATCGGCATGGAGATGGACAACTACTACTTCTCCGCCAAGGCCTACCAGAGCCTGCTGCGGGAGCTGCCCCATGCCCGCTTCCTGGACGCCAATGCCCTGGTCAACTGGTGCCGGGCCATCAAGTCGCCCCGCGAGGTGGAGTACATGCGGGTGGCGGCGAAGATCGTCGAGGGCATGCATACGCGGATCCTCGAGGTGATCGAGCCGGGGCTGCCCAAGAGCAAGCTGGTCTCGGAGATCTACCGGGTCGGCATCGAGGGCTGGACCGACGAGACCGGCCGGGTGTTCGGCGGCGACTACCCGGCCATCGTACCCATGCTGCCCACCGGCAAGGACGCGGCGGCGCCCCACCTGACCTGGGACGATACCCCCTTCCGCAAGGGCGAGGGTACCTTCTTCGAGATCGCCGGGGTCTACAAGCGCTACCACGCCCCCATGTCGCGCACCGTCTTCCTGGGCAAGCCGCCCCGGGACTTTATCCGCGCCGAGTCGGCGCTGCTGGAGGGCATCGAGAATGGCCTGGCGGTGGCCAAACCGGGCAACCGTACCGCGGATATCGCCATGGCCTTGGGCGCGGCCATGGACAAGTACGGCTTCGACCGCGGTGGTGCCCGCTGCGGCTACCCCATCGGCATCAGTTATCCGCCGGACTGGGGCGAGCGCACCATGAGCCTGCGCCCCTCCGACGAGACCATCCTCGAGCCCGGCATGACCTTCCACTTCATGCCCGGCCTCTGGGAGGAGGAGTGGGGCCTGGAGATCACCGAGAGCATCCTGATTACCGAGACCGGCTGCGAGACCCTGGCCAACTTCCCGCGCCAGCTATTTGTCCGCTAGGCGCCCGATCCGCCCCGCGCCCGTAGAGAACAAGGAGAGACAAGACAATGACCAAGCGTCCCAGCCCCATCTCCGCCACCGTGGATTTCGCCGCGGATGGCGTCCAGCACGGCTACCTGAAGCTGCCGATCTCCAACGACGAGTCGGCCTGGGGGGCGGTGATGATTCCCGTCGCCGTGATCAAGAACGGCGAAGGCCCCACCGCCCTGCTCACCGGTGGCAACCATGGCGACGAGTACGAGGGCATCACCGCCCTGCTGAAGCTGGCCAGCGAGCTCGAGGCCGAGGATATCCGGGGCCGGGTGATCATCGTCCCCACCATGAACGCGCCGGCGGCCCAGGCCGGCAAGCGCACCTCGCCGCTGGATGGCGGCAACCTCAACCGCAGTTTCCCCGGCGACCCGGACGGCAGCGTCACCGAGCAGATCGCCGACTACTTCACCCGCGAGCTGGTGCCGCTTTCCGATGTGGTGCTCGACCTCCACTCCGGCGGCAGCACCCTGGATATCGTGCCCTTCGCCGCCTCCCACCACCTGGAGGACAAGGCCCTGCAGCGCCGCGCCCTGGAGGGGGCCATCGCCTTCGGCGCCCCCACCGCCATGCTGATGTTCGAGCTGGATGCCACCAAGCTCTTCGATACCGCGGTGGAGAGTCAGGGCAAGGTGTTCGTGGCCACCGAGCTGGGTGGCGGCGGCACCACCACCCCGGAGCGCCTGGCCATCACCGAGCGCGGCATCAAGAACTTCCTGATCCACTTCGGCCTGATGGACGGCGAGGTGACGCCCCCCGCCGAGCCCCAGGTCTATGTGGATATGCCCGACGCCAGCTGCTATGTGCAGAGTGAGCACAGCGGCCTGCTGGAGCTCACCGTGGCGCTGGGCGAGCGGGTCGCCAAGGGCCAGTTGATCGCCCGGGTCCATGACCTGACCCGCACCGGCGCCACCCCCGTGGAATACCATGCCGGCCGCGATGGTATGCTGGTGGCACGTCGCTTCCCCGCGCGGGTCAATATGGGGGACACCATCGCGGTGATCGCCGAGGTCGTCGATCGACTCGAGGCCTGACCTTCACCGTAACCCCGGGGCTACCCTGGGGACGGCCTTCGCAAAGACGCTGTAAACCCGTCCATGGGCGCTCGGCATTCTCGTCCCTGATAATGACGCTTTGCTCTAGTCCGTCCCCGGCGCCCCTCAGCGATTCCTACTGTGAGAGCTTGGCCGAGGAGCCTAATGAAGCTTGACCGTTACGATCTGAAGATCCTCGAGATCCTGGCCAGGGATGGCCGCATCACCAAGTCGCGCCTGGCCGAATGCATCAACCTCTCGGTCAGCCCCTGCTGGGAGCGGGTCAAGCGCCTCGAGAAGGCCGGTATCATCGAGGGCTATGGGGCGCGGATCAACGTCCGGGTGCTGGTCAAGCGCACCCCGGTGTGGGTCCAGGTGGAGCTCAAGGCCCATAACGCCGAGAGCTTCCAGCGCTTCGAGACGGTGGTGCGCGAGACCCCCGAGGTCACCGAGTGCGTGGCGGTGGGCGGCGGCGTCGACTACCTGCTCAAGGTGGAGGCGGACTCCATCGACGCCTACCAGCGGCTGATCGACGGCTGGCTCACCTCCGAGGTGGGCATCGAGCGTTACTTCACCTATATCGTCACCAAGCAGGTCAAACACGCCCCGCCGCCCCTGGAACTGATCTCCGACTAGCCCCTGTCATCGGGCCCAGAAAAACTTCCTGTGGCCCGCCGGGAGACAAAAAAAACCGCATCGTCCCGCGGCCCTATCGAAAAGTCTCCCCCGCCCTCAGGCCTTACCCTGAGCACATGGACAGCCCGAGGCTGTCGACGTGATTCGACCACCGTGGCGGCCCGCCGCCACGTCGTCAGGGGAGGTGACCCATGAAACTCAACGATCCGCGCCTACTGCGCCAGCATGCCTATGTGAACGGCAAGTGGACCCACGGCGATGGCGGCCGCGAGGAGGCCGTGGTGGATCCCGCCACCGGCGAGACCCTGGGGCATATTCCCTGGCTGGAAGCCGAGCAGATCCGCGGTGCCGTGGACGCCGCCGAGGCCGCCTTCGTGCACTGGCGGGCGCTGCGCGCCGATGAGCGCTGCGAGCGCCTGCTGGCCTGGTACGACCTGCTGCAGCAACACCGCGAGGACCTGGCGACCATCATGACCCGGGAGCAGGGCAAGCCGCTGCCCGACGCCCGCGGCGAGGTGGAGTATGGCGCCAGCTTCGTGCGCTGGTTCGCCGAGGAGGGCAAGCGCACCTATGGCGAGACCATTCCCAGCCATATTCCCAATGCCGCCCTGGGCACCATCAAGGAGCCGGTGGGCATCGCCGCCCTGATCACGCCCTGGAACTTCCCCCTGGCGATGATCACCCGCAAGGCCGCCGCCGCCCTGGCCGCCGGCTGCCCGGTGATCGTCAAGCCCGCCGGCGAGACGCCCTTCTCGGCGCTGGCCCTGGCCGAGCTCGCCGAGCGCGCCGGGATTCCCGCCGGCATCTTCAACGTGGTGCTGGGGGAGCCCGCCGAGGTGTCGGAGATCCTGTGTGCCGAGGCGCGGGTCAAGGCGCTGTCGTTCACCGGCTCCACCCGGGTCGGCCGCCTGCTGCTGGAGCAGAGCGCCCATACCGTCAAGCGGGTCTCACTGGAGCTGGGCGGCAATGCGCCCTTTATCGTCGGCCCGGACATGGATCCCAGGGAGGCGGCCTTCGCCGCCGTGGCGGCCAAGTTCCAGACAGCGGGGCAGGACTGCCTGGCGGCCAACCGCATCCTGGTCCACGAGTCGATCCATGACGACTTCGTGGCCCACTTCGCCAGCCGCATGGCGGCCCTGACCCTGGGCAACGGCCTGGAGCCGGAGGTGGACCTGGGCCCGCTGATCCACGGCCAGGCGGTGGACAAGGCCTCGGCCATCGTCGACGACGCCCTCTCCCAGGGCGCCACCCTGGTGGCCGGCGACCAGTCCCAGGCCCCGGGCCCCAACTTCTTCGTGCCCACCCTGCTCACCGGGGTGACGCCGAAGATGAAGGTGTGGCGGGAGGAGAACTTCGCCCCAGTGGCCGGCGTTACCGCCTATGGCGATGACGATGAGGTGATCGAGCTGGCCAACGACACCGAGTATGGTCTGGCGGCCTATGTCTACACCCACGATATTCGCCGTATCTGGAAGCTGCTGCGGGCCCTCGAATACGGCATGGTCAGCGTCAACTCGGTGAAGATGACCGGTCCCCCCGTGCCCTTCGGCGGCGTCAAGCAATCGGGGCTGGGCCGCGAGGGCGGCAATACCGGGATCGACGAATACCTGGAGACCAAGTATTACTGCCTGGGTGCCCTGGGCTCCGTCTCCGGTAGTTGAGCTTGCCGATCCCCCGAGATTAGCGGTTTTACTGAATTCCTATGAACATTCTCCCCGGCGGGGGACGCCGGGGAGCCTAGCCAAGAGAGAAGCGCCATGAGCCTGCATCAGCAACTGATCGACCGCGACCGCAAGGTCACCTTCCACGCCTCTACCCACCTGCGCGACTTCGCCCATGGCGACGCGCCGGGGCGGGTGATCACCGGCGGTCAGGGCATCACCATCGTCGACAAGGACGGCCGCGAGTTTATCGACGGTTTCGCCGGGCTCTACTGCGTGAATATCGGTTATGGCCGCAGCGAGGTGGCGGAAGCCATCTACGAGCAGGCCATGAAGCTCTCCTACTACCACACCTATGTGGGCCACGCCAACGAGCCGCAGATCGAGCTCTCCGAGAAGATCCTCGAGCTGGCCGGCCCCGGCATGTCCAAGGTCTACTACGGCATGTCCGGCAGTGACGCCAACGAGACCCAGTTGAAGATCGTGCGTTACTACAACAACGTCCTGGGGCGCCCGCAGAAGAAGAAGGTGATCTCGCGGATGCGCGGCTACCACGGCTCGGGCATCGCCTCCGGCTCATTGACCGGGCTCAAGGCCTTCCACGATCACTTCGATCTGCCCATCGAGACCATCCGCCACACCGAGGCGCCCTACTACTACCACCGGGCCGCCGAGCAGCAGGGCATGACCGAGCGGGAGTTCTCCCAGTATTGTGCTGCCAAGCTGGAAGAGATGATCCTCGCCGAGGGCCCCGAGACCGTGGCCGCCTTTATCGGCGAGCCGGTGCTGGGCACCGGCGGCATCGTGCCGCCGCCGGAGGGCTACTGGCAGGCGATCCAGGCGGTGTTGGCCAAGTACGACGTGCTGCTGATCGCCGACGAGGTGGTGTGCGGCTTCGGGCGTATCGGCGCCGACTTCGGCAGCCACCACTATGGCATCGAGCCGGACCTGATCACCGTCGCCAAGGGCCTGACCAGCGCCTACCAGCCGCTCTCCGGGGTGATCGTCGGCGATCGCGTCTGGCAGGTGCTGGAACAGGGCACCGGTGAGTTCGGTCCCATCGGCCACGGCTGGACCTACTCCGGCCACGCCCTGGGCTGCGCCGCCGGCCTGGCCAACCTGGCGATCATCGAGCGGGAGGGCCTGACCCAGAACGCCGCCGAGACCGGGGCCTACCTGCAGCACCAGATGCAGGCCGCCTTCGGCGATCATCCCATCGTCGGCAACGTGCGCGGTGTGGGCCTGCTGGCGGCCCTGGAGTTCTCCGCCGACCCGGCCCGGCGCGAGCACTTCGACCCGGCCCTCAAGGTGGGGCCGCGCATCGCCGCCGCTGCCCTCGACGAGAACCTGATCGCCCGGGCCATGCCCCAGGGGGATATCCTCGGCTTCGCGCCGCCGCTGACCATCAGTCGCGCCGAGGTGGACGAGGTGGTGGCCCGCGCCAAGCGCGCCGTGGACAAGGTGGCCGACGAGCTGACCCGCAGCGGCGAGCTCAAGGCCAGCTAAGCCGGCTACGTCACCAGGCGCCGGGGGGAGACCCCCGGCGCCTTTTTTATGACAGTGGCCTGCATCGGTGGCCTGCATCGGTGGCGTAGCCGGCCCGCATCGCCATACTGAAATCATTGCCGGGAGGTGAAACGTCCATGCAAGGGGCCGAGTCCGATATCGGCCTGGCGGCGATCTATGCCGCCCGCCGACGTTTGGTTGGCCGGGTGGTGCGCACGCCCCTGGTCCGTTCCCGGGCGCTGTCGCGGCGCTTCGACGCCGAGGTCTATCTCAAGCTGGAGACCCGTCAGCCCACCGGTGCCTTCAAGCTGCGCGGCGCCACCCATATGCTCGGTGCCCTGATCGAGCGCCATGGTCGGGAGGCCCTGGCCCGGGGCGTGACCACCGCCTCCACCGGCAACCATGGCCGGGCGGTGGCCCATGCCGCCGCCGAGGTGGGCATCCCGGCGGTGATCTGCCTCTCGACCCTGGTGCCCGATAACAAGGTGGCCGCCATCCGCGACCTGGGCGCCGAGGCGCGGCGCTGTGGCGCCAGCCAGGACGCGGCCTTCGACGAGGTGGCGCGGCTGGTGGCGGAGGAGGGCATGACCCTGATCCCGCCCTTCGACGACCCGCTGATTGTCGCTGGCCAGGCCACCATCGGCCTGGAGCTGATGGAGGACCAGCCGGAGCTCGACCGGGTAATCGTGGGGCTCTCCGGGGGCGGGCTGCTGGGCGGCATCGGCGCCGCCATCAAGGCGATTCGTCCCGCCACCCGGATCACCGGGGTCAGCCTCTCGGCGGGGGCGGCCATGTGGGAGAGCCTGCGGGCCGGCCATCCCGTCGAGGTGGCGGAGGTGGCGAGCCTGGCGGATTCCCTGGGCGGCGGCATCGGCCTGGAGAATCGCTGCACCTTCGCCCTGGTGCAGCGGGTAATGGACGATCATTATCAGGTCTCGGAGGCGGCCATCGCCGCGGCCATGGTCAGCCTGCTGGAGGAGGAGAAGCTGCTGGTAGAGGGGGCCGCGGCGGTGGGCCTGGCGGCCATCGAGGCCCATGGGCTGGATATCCGCGGCCAGAAGGTGGCGCTGATCCTCTCCGGCAATGGGGTATCGCTCGAGACCTTCGATCGCGCCCGGGCCCTGGCCAATTCAGTGGGCACTAGTTGCCATTGAGCCGCGGCGTTTCCGAGGGTTGGCATCGCAAAGACGCGGTAAACCCATCCCTGGGCGCTCGGCATTCTCGTCCCTGATAATGACGCTTTGCTCTTGCTAGCCCTCGGCGCCGCTCAACTGGGTGGCAGCTTCCCATTTGGCAGAGGAGGAGTGTGATGCAGCTATTCTACCGTGATGCGATTCGTCAGGCCGTGGGCCTGGACCACGAGGCCCTGGCGGCGGTGGAGGCGGGCTTCGCCGCCCTGGGGCGTGGCGAGGTGGTGCAGCCGCCGATCCTCTCCATGGCCATCGAAGAGGCCAACGGCGAGGTGGACGTCAAGACCGCCCATATCCGCGGCGCGCCGCGTTTTGCCATCAAGGTCAGCCCCGGCTTCTTCGATAACCCCAGGCTGGGGCTGCCCAGCCTCAATGGCCTGATGCTGGTGTTCTCCGCCCGGACCGGCCTGGTGGAGGCGGTGCTCTTCGACGAGGGCTACCTGACCGCGGTGCGCACCGCCCTGGCCGGGGCCATCGCCGCCAAGCACCTGTCGCGACCCGACAGCCGGCGGGTGGCGGTGCTGGGCGCCGGCGAGCAGGCCGAGCTGCAGGTCCAGGCGCTGCGCCTGGTGCGGGAGGTCGAGCGAGTCGACGTCTGGGCGCGGCGCCACGAGGCGGCCCAGGCCTACGCCCGGCGCCTCGAAGACCAGGGGCTGAAGGCGCGGGCCCACGATAGCGTGGCCTCGGCCTGTACATCGGCGGATATCGTGATTACCACCACGCCATCGCGCAGTCCCATCCTGCATTCCGGCGAGCTCCCCGAGGGGGTGCATATCACCGCCATGGGCTCGGATAGCCCCGGCAAGCGGGAGCTGGACGAGTCGGTGCTGCACCTGGCCAGCGCCTTCGTCTGCGATACCCGGGCCCAGAGCGAGACCAATGGCGAGCTCCAGGCCCTGGTGGCGAAGGGCGAGCCACCATTTAGCGTCTATGAGCTGGGGCGGGTGATCGCCGAGGGCTGGCAACTGCGCAGCTCGCCCCGGGATATCACCGTCTGCGACCTCACCGGCACCGGGGTGCAGGACACCGCCATCGCCAACTTCGCCCTGGAGCGCCTGGCCCGGGTCGGCGACTAGCCCCTGTCGTGTGCCTTCGGCCTCGGTTCAGCCTCGGTTGATAGGGCGTGACCCGCGCGCCCTTGAGCGGGGGCCGGGGCTGGCCCATGCTGGGTGGCACCGTGATTGTCCTGGAGTCGAGTCCTATGCGTCGGGTTATCGCCTTCGATGTCTATGGCACCCTGATCGATCCCCATGGGGTGGTCGCCGAGCTGGAGGACCTGCTCGGCGACCGCGCCATGGCCTTCTCCCAGCGCTGGCGGGACAAGCAACTGGAGTACAGCTTCCGCCGCGGTCTGATGGGGGCCTATGCCGATTTCGCCCAGTGCACCCGGGAGGCCCTGGAATTCACCGACCGTGCCTTCGGCGGCCCCCTCAGCGAGCTCCAGTTGGATCGCCTGATGACTCACTACGGCCGCCTGCCCGCCTATCCTGAGGCGGCCGCCGCCCTGGCGCGGCTGCGTGAGGCGGGCATCACCTGCGTGGCCTTCTCCAACGGCGCTCGCGAGACGGTGGCGGCGCTGCTGGCCCAGGCCGGGCTCGCCGAGGCCTTCGACGATATCGTCAGCGTCGACGAGATCAAGCGCTTCAAGCCCGACCCCGCCGTCTATTCCCATCTGCGCGGCCGCCTGGAGGCCCCGGCGGAGGCCACCTGGCTGGTCTCCAGCAACCCCTTCGACGTGATCGGCGCCCGCCATGCCGGCCTGCATGCGGTCTGGGTGCGGCGCCTGGCCGAGGCCCCCTTCGATCCCTGGGGCGGCGAACCGGATCTGACAGTCACCGACCTGGAAAGCCTGGCCGAACGCCTGATCGGCCGGATGGAGTGACGACTTCGGGGCGGCGAGCCCCTCTCTAACCGGCACAGTCACCGACCGGGAGAGCCTGGCCGAACGCCTGATCGGCCGGATGGAGTGACGACTTCGGGGCGGCGAGCCCCTCTCTAACCGGCACGGTCACTGACCTGGAGAGCCTGGCCGAACGCCTGATCGGGCGGATGGAGTGACGCCCTACTCCAGCAGTTCGCCGACCCGGCGCAGCCCCTCGCGGATCAGTTGCACCGGGCGGGCCTCGTCGAGCGTCCACTCGGCCATGGAGCCGTCGTAGAGCGCCACCTCCTCGAAGCCGGCCACCTCGCTGAGCACGAACCAGTCGGTGGCGGCCCAGTGGCCGGTATTGCAGAAGGCGATGGTGCGCGCCCCCCGGTCGAGCCCGGCGGCGTCGATGCGTTCGCTCAGCCCCTGGGCAGCCAGATAATAGGCGCCCTGACGGTCGTTGAGGTGAGCGTGATGGGGCAGGCTGCGGGCGCCGGGAATGGTGCCGGCCACGCGCACTGCCGGCGAGACGGTATCGCCCAGGAAGTAGTCTCGCGGACGGGCGTCCACCAGTTGGGCTTGGGTGTGCCGCGCCGTCTCCACCTGCTCGGTGGTGGCAACCAGCGCCTCCCTGAGCGTGGCGCGGAAGCCGGCGGCGGGTACCGGCTCGGCGGGGCCGCTGGCCATGGGCAGGCCCTGCTGGCGCCAGCCGGCGAAACCGCCATCGAGGATCGCCACGGCGTCATGGCCCAGCACCTTGAAGGTCCAGTAGACCCGGGCCGCGCTACCGAAGTCGGTGGGGCCGGTGCCGGCGGGCACGATCACCACCTGGCTGGCGTTGTCGATGCCCAGGCCACCGATCAGTGCCTCGAGCGACGCCACCGCCGGCAGCAGGCCGGTCACGCCGCCGCGGTTCTCCCGCCAGCCATCCTCGATATAGCTGCTGTGACGGCTGCCGGGGATCCGCGCTTCCTCGAAGCCGAGCCGATCGCCGTCATCGATGCGGGAGCGGATATCCAGTATCACCAGGTCGTCGCGCGCCAGGTGGCGGTCGAGCCAGTCGGCCTCGACCAGGGGCCCCGGCAGGGCCGCCAGGGCCGGACCGCCCAGCAGTAGCGCGACGGCCAGCATCAGGATCTTGAGCATTCTGGTTCCTCCCCCGTGGGGCGGGGCTCGACACCCCACTGATTTAGTCGCCGCACTCGGCTGATCCTTACCGGGTGGCGGGAAAAACGATCGAGCGACGAGTGGCGCGGCGACTGTAAGGATCCGCCCCTGGCCTCGACATAGCCTGCAGTACTCCGATCGCCGACGGGAGGTGGCAGGCATGTCGCAGACCCGGGAACCCCTACGCTTCTGGCTGGGTGGCCAGCGCGCCGCCGAGCAGGATCGCTTCTTTCGCGAGGCCCTGGAGCCGCTGGGCTGGCAACCCGGTGACGAGACCCAGTGGGATGCCGGCTGGGTCACCGGCATGCCCGACCCGGCCCAGTTCCGTCGGGTGTCGCCGCGGCGCAAGCTCAACCACTTTCCCGGCAACGCGGCGTTGACCGTCAAGAGTCGTCTCCACCAGAGCCTGGCCGAGTTGCGGGCCCGCGTGGAGGATGGCTTTGGCGCCGACAGCGAGTACGCCGCACGGCTAGGGTTCTTCCCCCGGGCCTATGTGATGCCCCGGGACTACCATGCCCTGCAGGAAGCCGCTCAGAATCATCCCGAACGGCGCTGGATCCTCAAACCCACCAACGCCTCCAAGGGCAAGGGCGTACGGGTGCTGCGCGATGCCGCCGAGGCTCCGCTGGCCCGGGACTGGCTGGTGCAGGAGTACCTGGCCAACCCCCATACCATCCGCGGCCACAAGTATGTGCTGCGCCTCTATGTCTTGATCAGCTCCCTGGCGCCCCTGCGGGTCTATCTCTACCGCCAGGGTTTCGCCAAGCTCGCCTCCGAGCCCTGGGATCCGGAGGACGCCGACAATCCCTTCAGCCAGTTGACCAATCCCGATATCAACGCCCTGAACGAGCGCGCCGAGGTGCCGGTGGAGTTTATCGACCTCGACCGCTACCGGACCTGGCTGCGGGAGATGGGGCATGACGACGGGGCCCTCTTCGCCCGCATCGAGGACCTGGTGGCGCTGACCGCCATCGCCGCCGTGGACGCCATGCGCGGCCGCACCGCCGAGGCGGGGGTCGACCCCCGGGGCTGCTACGAGCTGCTGGGCCTCGACTGCCTGGTGGATGACACCCTCAAGCCGTGGATCCTGGAGTGCAACCTCAGCCCGTCGCTGGGCATCTGCGCCGGCCCCGAGAGCGGCGGCCGGGTGGAAGCGGCGGTCAAGGGTGGCCTGGTGCGCGACCTGGTGACCCTGGTGGATATTCCCGGGGAGCATCCGCCGGCCGAGGCCGGCAGCGAGGACGAGATAGCGCCTCTGGTGACCGAGGCCCGGGCGGAGCTGGCCCGGGCCGGCGGTTTCCGGCGCCTGCTGCCCGCGTCCGAGCCGGAGCGTTACCTTCCCTGCTTTTCCCTGCCCAGCCGGGCCGACCTGCTGCTGGCCGAGGGCCTGACGGGACGCCCCGTGACGCCGCCGCGCCTGAGTCGCCGTCGGGTCACGGAACTGATCGATGGCGAGAGCCTGGCCCTGCATGCCCGTGACCGGCTCTATCGCCTCAACGACACGGCGGCGCTGATCTGGCTGCTGGCCAACGAAGGGCTCGCCCCCGACGCCATCGTCGAGGAGCTCGCCCGGCTCGCCATCGGGGCCGAGGGGGCACCGGATCTCGCCACTCAGCGCCAGGAGGTCTGGCAGACCCTGGGCGACTGGTGTCGTCTCGGCCTGCTCTGTCAGGGCCAGGCGCCGGCCCCCAGGGAAAGCCTCGCCCCGACACGGATGCCCCGCGATCGGCCCATCCGCCGCGGGCTCGAGTTCGATGGCCGGCGCTGGCGCCTGGAACTCGCCGATGGTGCCGTCCTGACCCGCCTGGCGCGGGACTTTCCCCTGGAGGCCTGGCCAGCGGAAGAGGAGGCGCCCACTCTCGCGGTGTTGCGTGAGCCCGGGGCCGGCTATGCCCTGGCCGCCGAGGGCGAGTGGATCGCCGGGCGGCTCGGCCTGACCCATTTGGCCGGGGCCCTGAGACGGCATCTGCTGCATCGAGCCGCCACCCCCGGCCGGCCGGTGGCGGAGGTCGAGCTGCTGAGCGACGGCACCGGTGGCGCCGTGCTCTGCCTCTGTGCCAGCGACGCCGCTTGGGCGGCGTCGCTGATCGAGGCCCAGGCAGGCGAGGCTCCCGGTGGCCGTGGGCAAGGCCTGCGCCTGCGGCTGGAGACGCCGGCCCAGGGCGAGTCCTTGTCGCCTGGGGCACCTCGGGCGGTTCGGCTGCGGGGGGTGCTGCTGGTCGAAGAGGGGCCCTCGCTACCGACGCCCCTGGATCTGCTCGCGGCCCTGTTGCCCCGGCTCCACGCCGCCGACGACGCGGCCCCCCAGGCGCTGCTGGGCTGGTTCGCCGGCCTGCCCGCTCGGCGGGTCGCCAGCGAGGTGGAAATCGAGGCGGCGCTGAGCGACTGGCTGGCGCCTCCGGCGGCGGTCGGCGACTGAGCGAACTGACGGTGGCCCGCCATCGAGCGGGTCGCCACGGGTGAGGTCGCGACGGGCGGCCGGCCTCGCCCAGCGTGATGCCGCCCATCGAGACTCAATCGAGAGTAAGGAGAGAGCACGATGACACCACAAGAGGAGACCCGTCGCAGCCTGCTGGCTCGCCTCGGGCGTCGGCTGGGCTATGCGGCCCCGGCGATGCTGCTGGTGGCCAGCGGCTTGACGACCCAGGCCGTGGCCAGCGAGGCGATGGATACCGCGGGCTACGCCAGTGGCCAGGAGGCGCCCCTGATGCTTGCCGCGGCCCATGCCGAAGCTGAGGCGGAAGCCGAAGCCGAGGGTGAAGCCGAGGCGGAAGCGGAAGCCGAATCTGAGGCCGAGGGTGAGGCCGAGGGTGAGGCCGAGGGTGAGGCCGAGGGCGAGGCCGAAGGGGAAGCGGAAGCCGAGGCAGAAGCCGAAGGTTAGTGGCATAAGGAGACGGCGAGCCGGTGTCACATCGGTGCCGGCTTCGCCGCAGGCCACCCACGGGGAGAGAGATATCGCCGCCTTCCCTGGCGATCACTGGAGAGACGCTATGAGTCATGATTCCACCGCCGTGCTGGCCATCGATCTGGGGGGACTCGTGGCGGAGAACCGCCAGGTCCTCGATCAGCTATGTCGCTTCCTGGCCGGCCTCTCGGCCGCCGCCTACGGCCGCCCCCTGGACCCCGGGGGACGACAGAGCCTGGGCAAGCATGTGCGCCATATCATCGATCACTACGAGGCCCTGCTGGCCGCGGTGCCCGGTGGCCGCCTGGATTACGAGCATCGCCCCCGGGAGGCCTGGCCGGAGCGCTGCCCCCGGGAGGCGCGGCGACGCTTGGAGGCCATCGCCGCGGCGCTGGAGGTGTTGGGTGACTGCCCCGGGAGGCTGACCCTGGCCTATCCTCTGGAGGGGGGAGGGCTTCGCCACCTGGACACTAGTCTAGGGCGTGAGCTCGCTTTCCTGACCAGTCATAGCATCCACCATATGGCGCTGTTGGGGCTGCTGGCCGAGGGGCTCGGCGTGGCCTTGCCCGAGAGCTTCGGCATCCACCCCTCCACCCTGCGCCACTGGGCGAGCCAAGCGCCCCGGGCCAGCGCCTGACGGCGCCCCGCCGCGGCGGGGGCATGGCCAGCCGAAGCGGCTGCGAGAGGTGCGCAGATGTCGAAGATGCTTGAACAGTGCGGCTATCGGCTTAGCTGCTGGCTCTCCTGCCCGCGCCCCTGGCATCGCCCCGAGTGCCGCATTGAAGACCGCGAGGTCTTGGCCCATCTGCGCCCCGGGGATGTGCTGCTGGTGGAGGGTTCCTCCCGGCTCAGCACGGTCATCAAATACCTGACCCAATCCTCCTGGTCCCATGCGGCCCTCTTCGTCGGCCACGAGGCCGCCCAGGGCGCCGGCGGTGACGAAACGGCCTGCCTCGTCGAGGCCGACCTGGCCGAGGGCGTGCGCCTGGTGGGGTATGACGAATTCCGCGGCGTACCGCTGCGTATCTGCCGCCCCGTGGGCCTGGAGGCCGAGGAGATCGAGGCGCTGATCCGCTTTGCCTGTAAACGGGTGGGCCACCACTACGACCTGAGCAACCTCTTCGATCTGGGGCGCTATCTGCTGCCGTTACCCCCGGTCCCAGAGCCCTGGCGCCGGCGGATGCTGGGACTCGGCAGCGGCGATCCCACCCGGGCGATCTGCTCGACGCTGATCGCCCAGGCCTTCCAGGCGGTGCACTATCCGATCCTGCCCATCGAGGCGCTTCCCCGAGCCGAGCCAACCCCGGCCGGCGACCAGCGGCGGGTCTGGCGGCGGCGCCATTACAGCCTCTTCACGCCGCGGGATTTCGACCTCTCGCCCTATTTCCAGATCGTCAAGCCGGCGCTCCAGGCGGGCTTCGATCCCCATCACCTGATCTGGCAGGCGTCCGAGGAACGCCTGCCGGCTCGAGATCGGCAGTAAGGACGAGGGGCCTGGCCCGACTCAATGGCAGGACCCTGGACTCCGACTCGGGGACGGCCCCGTGGCGAGGTGCTTATGCAACGTCTCCTGCTGGCCATACCGCTGCTCTGGCTACTGGCCCTCGTTCCGGCCCTGGCCGGCCCGCCCACCCAGGTGCCGCCCCAGGTGGCGGTGGGGCACCCCCTGGAGAACTTTCGCGCCGCCCTCCAGGCCGGTGGCCCCGGCAAGGATGGCATCCCCTCCATCGACCGGCCCCAGTTCGTGGGCGCCGACCAGGCGCGGCTGGATGACGATGAGATCGTCATCGGTCTCTATCGCCAGGGGCAAGCGCGGGCCTATCCCCAACGCATCCTGGTCTGGCACGAGATCGTCAATGACGAGGTGGGCGGGGAGGCCCTGAGCATCACCTACTGTCCGCTGACCGGCACCGCCCTGGGCTTCAAGCGCGGCACGACCCAGTTGGGCGTCTCCGGCAGGCTGGTCAACAGCAACCTGGTGATGTATGACCGGGCCACCGATAGCGAGTGGCCGCAGATCCTCGGCGTGGCCATCGATGGCCCCCTGGCCGGTCAGGGGCTGGAAGAGGTACGCCTGATCTGGACCACCTGGGGACAATGGCGGGCGCGTTATCCCGAGACCCGGGTGCTCTCCGAGCGGACTGGCTATGTGCGCAACTACCGCCGCGACCCCTACGGCAGTTACACCCCCCTGGGCGGCTACTATCTGCCCGAGAGCCGTCGGCTCTTTTCGGTGCTGCATCGCGATGACCGCTTTCCGCCCAAGACGATGATCTTCGGGGTGCGTACCGCCCGGGGCGCCCTGGCCGTCGATCGCCGTGTCCTGCGTGAGGAGGGAGTGATCGAGACCCGGGTGGGCGATGAGCGAATCGTCCTGATTCATGATCCCGGCCTGGAGACCGCCTGGGCCTTTCGTAATCCCCGGGGGGTTAGCCTCGATGCCGGCGCGCTTGGCTTCGGTCCCGCGGGCGTGAGTGGCCCGGGTATCGAGGCCCTGGAGCCGCTGCATGGCTTCGAGGCCATGTGGTTCGCCTGGGCCGCCTTCTACCCCGAGACCGCCCTCTATCCGGAGGCCCCATGAGCGCCCTCCGACGACGCCTGGCCGCCAGCCCGGTGGCGATGCTACTCCTGAGCCTCATGGCCGCGGGCTATGCGCTGGCCTACCTCTGGTTGACCGGTGACCTGGCCGGCGGCGGCTGGGGGGGATGGGAGGCGAGCTTTCCCGCCTGGGGGCGGCTCCTCGAGCGGCGGGGCTTCCTGCAGTTCGAGCCGGTGGGCTGGATCATGCTGGGCGGCCTGATATGGACCTTCAGTCCCTTCAACACATTGCTGGCGCTGCTGATGGGGCTTCTGCTCGGGCTTAACCTGCTGGCGGCCTGGTGGGTGTGGCGCTCGCCCCGGGTGTGCGGCCTGGGGAGCTCCGCCAGCGGTATCTTGGCGGCGATTCCGGCGCTCCTGATCGGCGGGGCCTGCTGCGCGCCCCTGGTGTTGATCTGGCTGGGGCTGCCGATCGCCGGCGCCGTGGTGGGCCTGACTCCCATCTTGATCCCCCTGGCCCTGTTGTTGATGCTCCTCGGTCTCTGGATATTGAGCCGTCGCCTCGAGGCCAATGGCGAAAGGTAAGACCGGGGGTGCCGGTCGCGCTGGCAGGGCACTGAGCGAAGCGTGGCGTTGAGGCCCGATCAGGCATCGGCTCAGTGGGATCCTGAATCCTCTCCCTGGGCATGCCGCTCCTCATCCAGGCGTTGACCGGCCAGGTGGAGCAGCTCGAACTGGCGGTTGCACTGCTTGCAGGCGCCACACATGGAGAGGTGGAGCCTCAGCGATACCTTTTCCTTCCAGGTAAGTGGCCGATCGAGGCGTTGTGACATCAGCTCGGTGGCCCGCTTGCATATCATCATGACTTATCCTCCGCTAGCCACCCTTTCTCCACGCACTCCCTGAGACGCAGTCGGGCACGATGCAGAATGACCCAGCAGTTATTCTCCTTGATCTCGGCGATCTGGCAGATCTCGTCGGTGGAGAGCCCCATCAGCTCGCGCAGGGTGAAGACCCGGGCGATCGTCTCGGGAAGGGCGATCATGCAGCTGTCGAAGACCCGCCAGAAGTGATCATTGCTCAGGGTCGCCTCCGGGTCCCCCCAGTCGCTGGGGCGCGCCGAGGGTTGCCAGCGACCACTCTGCTGGAACTGGCGGTCGATGGCGTCTTCATCGAGTTCGTCCTCCCAGGGTTGCCAATGCCCACGGCGTTTCTGCTCCCTCAGGGTGTCGAGGATCTTGTACTTGAGGATCCCGAAGACCCAGGTCTCGTAGCCGGAGCGTCCCGAAAAGCTGGCATCCTTCTCGATGGCCGCCGCCAGCGCCTCCTGGACCGCATCCTCGGCCAGGGCATGATCACGCAGCTGCAGCCTGGCGAAGGATACCAGCCGCGGCCTGACGGCAGAGAGGCGCTGCATGCGCGCCTCTTGTGGCTGATTCTGCGAGGCTGGCTCGTTACCGGCGTCTTGCATGGTGATCTCCCGTGGGTCGAGGCCGTGTCGATTATCCTTACAAACATCGGGGACTCGCGATAGGGCGAAATTAGGACGGGGACTTCTACTGACGGGATGCAACAGTGATTTAACTATTCTTTATAAGAATAAAAGGGCCGTCCGCGCCCTGTAAGGTCGGGCGTTTTCCGACGACACAAGGCGCAGGATGCTTTCGGCATCATCTCGACGAACCGATCCACAGCATCACTGGGCTTCGTCCGAAGCGTCGGCGAGTGAAGCCGGTGTTCGGACAACGCCAAGACCAGGCAGCGAGGAGAACGACAATGACACTTGCCTTCACCCCATCCCGTTTCACCAAGTGGCAGTGCACCCTGGCGGGCACCCTGCTGAGTCTCTCCCTGGCGGGGGTGGCCCTGCCGGCCTCGGCGGATGGTATGGATGATAACCCCTGCGCCGCCATGCAGACTTGCGCTGCCGCGAATCCCTGCGCGGCGGCCAATCCCTGTGCGGCGGCCAATCCCTGCGTGGCGGCCAATCCCTGCGCCGCCGACGATCCGGCCCAGGCGGTCAAGCGGCCGGAGGGCTATACCCCAGGTTATAGCGAATCGGGCGAGAATGCCGCCGAGTTGCTGGCGCAAGGGGAGGCGTTGTTCAACGATCCCAGCCTGAGCGGCAATGGCCTGTCCTGCGCCAGCTGTCACGAGGGCGACCAGGGCTATCAGGCGACCTTCGAGCAACCCTATCCCCATCCGGTGGCCATGGGGGCCAATAGGTTCGGCATGGAGACGGTACATGCCGACGAAATGGTCCAGATGTGCATGGTGGTGCCCATGGCCGCCGAGGCCCTGGGCTGGGATAGCGAGGAGCTGTCGGCGCTGTCGGCCTATGTAGTGGAGGTGCAGCGGCGCTATTCCGGTGAGCCCCATAACCTCTAAGCGAACGGACGGTAGCGGGCCGGGTGCCGAGGGCGCCCGGCTCGGCGTGTGTCTGTTAGGCTGTTTCATACGAGCACCACGGGAGTCCTGATGTCAGCCCTGGAACCCTTCTCCATCGGCGAGCCGGTCGTCCTGCCCGACCTCGCCGCCTACGATCCCGAGACCCTGAGGGCCTGCCATCGCGCGGCCCGGGAGGCCCTCGACTGCCAGCGCGTGCTGAAGAAGGTGGGGCTCAACCTGGTGGGAGAACTGCTCAAGGGGCAGGGCCAGTTCGTGCGGCTCGATCACTACCCCAAGGGCGATGTCTACGACCGGGAGACCGGGGGGCAGTATTACTACCATGCCCACCGGGAGGGGGAGCATGGCCACTTCCACCTCTTCAACCGCCCGGCCGGGGACAATCGTCCCGGCAAGGTCAAGACGCCCACCCACCTGGTGGCGGTCTCCATGGATGCCTGGGGCGGGCCCATCGGCCTCTTTACCACCAATCGCTGGGTCACCGGCGAGCGCTGGCGCAGTGCCACGGAGACCCTGGCCCTGGCCGAGACCTTCGCCATCGATCACGCCTGGCCCTCCTGGCCGGTCAATCGCTGGGTCACCGCCCTGGTCACCGCCTGCCGGCCCCAGCTGGAAGCCCTGCTTGCCCACCGGGATCGCGAGATCGCCCGGCTCCGGGCCGAGGATCCGGAGATCTTCGAAGACCGCGAGATCGAGGTGATCGGGCAGATCCCCCTGGACCTGCCCGCCTGGGCCGAGCATCTCGAGTCGGCCTGCCGAACGCCTTGAGCCTCGCCCCGGACAGTCTCGGACTATGCTGGGGCAAGGTGACACCGGGAGGCGCCAGCATGAGCGACTGGGGCGAGCACTTCAGCTATCTGGAACGGGGATTACCCTATCGGCGTTATGCGCGTCCCGAACTGCTGCGCATCGGCCTGGTGCTGCTGGATACCGACTACACCCTGGAGCGGGATTGGCAGCGCTTGCTGGGCGACGATATGGAGTGCTTTTCGACCCGTTTGCCGACCACCGGGGAGGTGACGCCCCGGGCCTTGCTGGCCCTGGCGCCGAAGATCGAGGCCGCGGCCCACACCCTGGTGCCGGGGCTGCCCCTGCATACCCTGGTCTTCGGCTGCACCTCGGCGGGGCTGCTGATCGGTGATCGGCCCATCGCCAAGACCTTCGCCGCGGTGCGCCCAGGGGTGGCGGTGACGCACCCCTGGCTGGCCCTGCGCGAGGCCCTGGCGAGCCTGGGGGCGCGGCGCATCGCCCTGCTGACGCCCTATGTGCGGGAGCTCAATGCCGCCTTCTATGCCGCCTTCGAGAAACTGGGCATCGAGGTGGCCGCCGTGGGCGGCTTCCATCTGCGCCGCGACGTGGATATCCCGGCGGTGGACCCGGACTGTCTCGGCGATGCCCTGGCGGTGTTGCTGGAGGGGGCCGAGGGGGTGGAAGCGGTGGTGATGCCCTGCACCAACCTGCGCGCCCTGGAGCGTCTCGACGCCCTGGAGGCGCGCTTCGGCATTCCCTGCCTGTCCAGCAACCAGGCCCTCTACTGGCATGCCCGGCGACTGGCCGGACGGGCCACGCGCCTGGCGGGTTTCGGTCGATTATTGGCGGGGTAAGAGGTGGCACTCATCGACTGGCAGGATAATGCGGCATGGCCTCCGGGCGAGGAGGATCAGCGACTTCGCCGGGATGCCGACGCGAAGCGAGCCGGGTAGCGCAAGCCGACAGGGATGTCGGCTTCAGGTCGGCAAGAGGGACCTTGTTCCGGCCTGGTGCGCGTCACCCGGCTCGCGCAGCGTCGGGGTTTCGTCCCGGCGGGAGCGAGCCTGCTTGCCCGGAGGTCGACGGCTAGCAGCTACTAGTTTGCAGCTTGCAGCTTGTAGCTTGTAGCTTGCAGCTATTAGCCCAACCGCTGCCCCGAGACGCAGGGATGGTAGAGCGGCTGGACGCTATTGCCGTCCGGGTCCAGGCAGTAGAAGCTGCGGGCGCCATCGGCATGGTCATGGGGGGGGCTGGTCACCCGGACGCCCTGGGCCTTGAGGTAGTCGTGCCAGGCATCCACGTCCTCGGGGGTATCCACCACGAAGCCGAAGTGATCCAGGCGCTGGGGATCCTCACCGGTGGGGGCCTTGGCGCGGCTCAGCGAGAGGTTGTCGTTGCCCAGGGTCAGGTAGACCAGGTCGGCATGGGCGCGGCGCAGCACCTCCATGCCCAGCAGCTCCACGTAGAAGCGTTCACAGTCCTCCAGGTCCTGCACCTGGAGGGCGATATGGCGCATGCCATTGAGGGGGGCGGGGCGTTGCATGGTGGCTTCCTTTGGTCATCGACTCGTCTATGATATTTTGTGGAAAGTATTTCCATTTAAACCCTGCGTCAAGTCGAGGAGCCCAGCCATGTTCTGTATTATCGTCAAGACCCAGCTCAAGCCCGGCCAGCGGGAGCGCTTCCTGGAGGCGATGCTGCCCAATGCCGCCGCCTCGGTGCGCGAAGAGCCGGGCTGCCATGTCTTCGATGTATTGGAAGACCAGCAGGACCCGAATCTCTTCTACCTTTATGAGATATACCGGGATGAAGCGGCCCTGGCCGAGCACAAGCAGACGCCTCACTACCAGGCCAGCCGCGAGGTCGTGAATCCCCTGATCGAGCAGCAGAGCGTGATCCGTGCCGGGGTGCTGGCCACCAGCCCCGAGGTTCGCCGGGCCTGAGGCCGGAATGAACCAAAGCTCCGGCGCTTCATCACACGACTAAGAGTGCGAGATAGCCGGAGGGGCAGCCATGGGCAGCATGCGGTGGAACACTCGCCAGGGCATCATCCTGATCCTGTCGCTGCTGTGTCTGGCCCTCGGCGGTGCCCTGGCCTGGCATGCCCAGGCGCAGGAGGCCGAGCGCAGCGCCTGGGTGCTGACCATCGACGGGGCCATCGGCCCCGCCAGCAACGACTACTTCCAGCGCGGCCTGCGCCTGGCCGCCGAGGCGGAAGCCGAGCTCGTGGTGGTCAGGCTCAATACCCCCGGCGGCCTCGACGCCTCCATGCGCGAGATGATCAGCGCCATGCTCTCCTCACCGGTGCCGGTGGCCTTCTATGTCTCCCCCGGCGGCTCCCGGGCCGCCAGCGCCGGCACCTACCTGCTCTATGCCAGCCATGTGGCCGCCATGTCCCCCGCCACCCACCTGGGCTCCGCGACCCCGGTACAGCTGGGCGGCGGCGGCCTGCCGGGGATGGAAGACGAGCCGGAAGCACCCGCCGAAGAGGCCTCTGACGACGCCGAAGCCGTCGCCGAGGAGCCTGAGGAGGTCGCGGATCGGCCAGCCGATAACGATGAAGCGGCGGCCGAGGCTCCCGCCAGCCGGGATGAGCCCCGTCGTGGCGAGACCGCCATGGAGCGCAAGGTGCTGGAGGACGCCGTGGCCTATATTCGCGGCCTGGCCGAGCGCCACGGGCGCAACGCCGACTGGGCCGAGGAGGCGGTGCGCGAGGCGGTGACCCTGACTTCCAGCGAGGCCCTGGAGCGCAACGTCATCGATGTGTTGGCCAGCGACCTGGCCGACCTGCTGGCCCAGATCGATGGCCGCGAGGTGGTGATGGAGAGCGGCACCCGGGTGCTGGACACGACCAACCTGGTGATCGAGACCTATGATCCCGACTGGCGCACCGAGCTGCTGGCGGTGATCACCAACCCCAATGTGGCCTACTTCCTGATGATCATCGGCTTCTATGGGCTGATCTTCGAGCTCTCCAACCCCGGCAGCCTGATCCCCGGCACCATCGGCGTCATCTGCCTGCTGCTGGCGCTGTTCGCCTTCCAGGTGCTGCCGGTCAACTACGCTGGCCTGGCACTGATCCTGGTGGGCCTGGGGCTGATCGTCGGCGAGGCCTTTATGCCCAGTTTCGGGATCCTCGGCATCGGCGGGGTGGTGGCCTTCGTGATCGGCTCGGTGATCCTGATGGATGCCGAGCACCTGAGCATTTCGCTGCCGATGATCGGCGGCGTGGCGGGCCTGGCCGCCATCCTGATGCTGTGGGTGATGACCCGTTTCGTGGGCCTGCGCCGGACGCCGGTACGCACCGGCCAGGAGGAACTGATGCAGGCCCAGGCCACCGCCCTGGAGGACTTCGAGGGGGAAGGGCATGTGCGCCTGCACGGGGAGCGCTGGCGGGCGGTATCCGCCGGGCCGGTGCGCCGCGGCCAGCTCCTCAGGGTGGTGCGGGTCGACGGCCTGACCGTGGAAGTGGCGCCCCTGAGTGATGCCGACTAGGTTTTGTTCGAAAAGTCGGCGAGCGCAGACAGTTTTCGTACGGAGCCGAGAGGCTATGCTGACGAGGGCGGCAGCGAATTCGCAGCGACAATCGAGGAGTCTGGACCATGATGGTGACCTATCTCGTTCCCCTGGTATTGGTGGTGATGTTCCTGGCGGCGGCGATTCGCATCCTGCCGGAGTACAAGCGTGGCGTGGTCTTCTTCCTGGGGCGCTTTCAATCGGTGAAGGGGCCGGGGCTGATCATCATTATCCCCGGGATTCAAAAGATGGACGTGGTGGACCTGCGGGTGATCACCATGGACGTGCCGGAACAGGACGTCATCTCCCAGGACAACGTCACCGTCAAGGTCAATGCGGTGCTCTACTTCCGGGTGGTGGACCCGGAGAAGGCGATCATCCAGGTGGAGCATTACGTCAATGCCACCAGCCAGCTGGCCCAGACCACATTGCGCTCGGTGCTCGGCAAGCATGACCTGGACGAGATGCTCTCCGAGCGCGACAAGCTCAACGACGATATCCAGGAGATCATCGACGCCTCGGCGGAGGGCTGGGGCATCAAGGTGGCCAATGTGGAGATCAAGCACGTGGACCTCGACGAGAGCATGATCCGCGCCATCGCCCGCCAGGCCGAGGCGGAGCGCGAGCGGCGCGCCAAGGTGATTCATGCCGAGGGCGAGCTGCAGGCCTCCAAGAAGCTGGTGGAGGCCGCCAATATCATGTCCGAGAATTCCGCGGCCCTGCAGCTGCGCTACCTGCAGACCATGAGCGACATGAGCAACAAGAACGCCTCCACTATCGTGGTGCCGCTGCCCATCGACTTGGTCGAGGCCTTCCGCGAGATGAAGGCCTCGCCGGCGGCCCGGGCGCGTACCGGCGGGGGGGAGGGGGCCTCCTGAGTCCCGTCAGGCATCGAGGGCCGCGAGGCGACCTTGAGTCCACGCCTGTCGCCCCGCCAGCAGGGCCTGTTGATGACGGCTGGCGGGGCCCTGGTGATCTCCCCGGATGCCCTGCTGATCAAGTTGATCGGCCTGCCGGACGCCGAGATCCTGCTATGGCGGGGGCTGCTGACGGCGCTGGGCTTCGTGATCATCGTCTGGCTTCGCCAGGGGCGTGGCTTCTTCGCCGCCTATCGTCGCTGCGGCTCGACCGGCCTGCTGGTGGCGCTGCTCTTCGCCGGCTCCAGCCTGGGCTTCGTGCTGGGCAACCAGTACACCAAGGGCGGTAACGTCCTGATGATCCTGGCCGGCGCACCGCTCTTCGCCGCCCTGCTGTCGCGCTGCTTCCTCGGCGAGCGCCAGCTCCCCAGTACCTGGCTGGCCATCGGCGCCTGCCTGCTGGGCACCGCCCTGATCGTCGCCGACGAGGCCGGCGCCGGCAGCCTGCTGGGCAACGGCTTCGCCCTGCTGGCGGCGCTCTCCCTGGCCGCCAACTTCACCCTCTGCCGCACCCGCCCGGGTATCGACATGAGTCCCATGCTGACCCTCTCGGGGCTGCTGGTGGCCCTGGCGGCGGCACTCTACGGCATCGCCGGCGATGGCCTGGCCTGGCCGCCGGCGGAGCGTCTGGGGCTGTTGCTGCTGCTCTGCCTGGGGTTGCTGCCGCTGGGCTTTACCCTGATCCAGCGCGGCCCCCTCTACCTGCCCGCCGCCGAGGTGGGGCTGCTGATGCTGCTGGAGGTGGTGGTGGGCAGCCTCTGGCTGTGGTGGCTGCTGGCGGAGCGTCCCTCGTCCTCGGCCCTGGCGGGCGGTGCCCTGGTGCTGGGCACCCTGGGGCTCAAGGGCGCCTGCGACCTGCGTCGCGAACGACGCCTCAGGCGGCGGGTGCAGGACGCCGAGTAAGCTGGTAGAATTTGCGCTCCTCAAAATAAGCGTCCTCGAGACCCCGGTCGAATTCCTCGCGATTCGCCGCCTCGGGTCATGATCGGACGCCAATGAAACGAGCAAGGGATTCTCAGCAGGTGACTCACGCCTCTCCACGCGGTATGACTCCGCCCTAGCACTGCCTTCCCCTTCCCCGGGGAGACGCGACTGCCGTCATGGCAGCGTCACCCCCTGGCATCACTCTGGATGCCTGGCGCCCGCGTGCGTCCTCGTTTCGCCCCTAGCCGCAAATCTTCAACGCTTCTCGCCCGGCGAGCCGCCCCTGTCATGGCAGGGCGTCGTGCGCCTCGGCGAGGCATCACCCCTCGACTGGACCGCAGAATGATTCGATCGATCAAGCAAGACTGGTTCTCCAACCTCAAGGGCGACACCCTGGCCGGCATCGTGGTGGCCCTGGCGCTGATTCCCGAGGCCATCGCCTTCTCCATCATCGCCGGGGTCGACCCCAAGGTGGGCCTCTACGCCTCCTTCTCCATGGCGGTGATCATCGCCTTCGCCGGCGGCCGCCCGGGGATGATCTCCGCCGCCACCGGCGCCATGGCGCTGCTGATGGTGACCCTGGTCAAGGAGCATGGCCTGGAGTACCTGCTCGCCGCCACCCTGCTCACCGGGGTGCTGCAGATCGTCGCCGGCTACTTGAAGCTGGCCGACCTGATGCGCTTCGTATCGCGCTCGGTGGTCACCGGCTTCGTCAACGCCTTGGCGATCCTGATCTTTATGGCCCAGCTGCCGGAGCTCACCGACGTCACCTGGCATGTCTACGCCATGACCGCCGCCGGCCTGGCCATCATCTACGGCTTCCCCTATGTGCCGGTGATCGGCAAGACCCTGCCGTCGCCGCTGGTGTGCATCCTGGTGCTGACCGCCGTCTACCTGCTGACCGGTATGGAGATCCGCAGCGTCGGCGACATGGGCGAGCTGCCCGATGCCCTGCCGGTGTTCCTGTGGCCGGACGTGCCGCTGACCCTCGAGACCCTGGGCATCATCCTGCCCTATGCGATCATGCTCACCGTGGTGGGCCTGCTGGAGTCGATGATGACCGCCACCATCGTCGACGACCTGACCGATACCCCGAGCGACAAGAACCGCGAGTGCAAGGGCCAGGGCCTCGCCAATATCGGCACCGGCCTGCTGGGCGGCATGGCCGGTTGCGCGATGATCGGCCAGTCGGTGATCAACGTGAAATCCGGCGGTCGCGGCCGTCTCTCCGCCCTGGTGGCCGGCGTGGCGCTGCTGATCATGGTGGTCTTCCTCGCCGACTGGGTCTCGCAGATCCCCATGGCGGCCCTGGTGGCGGTGATGATCATGGTCTCCATCGGCACCTTCAGCTGGAGCTCCATCCGTGACCTCAAGAAGCATCCGGTGAGCACCAATATCGTCATGGTGGCCACCGTGGCGGTCACCGTGGGCACCCATAACCTGGCCATCGGCGTCTTCGTTGGCGTGCTGCTGGCGGCGATGTTCTTCGCCAACAAGGTGGGCAATATCCTCTACCTCGGCTCCGAGCTCGCCGAGCAGGGCAGCGAGCGCACCTATCGGGTGGTGGGTCAGGTGTTCTTCGCCTCGGCGTCGCGTTTCATGGCCGCCTTCGACTTCAAGGAGAGCCTCGAGAAGGTCACCATCGACCTCTCCCGGGCCCACTTCTGGGACATCACCGCCGTGGAGACCCTGGATCGCATCGTCATCAAGTTCCGCCGCGAGGGCACCGAGGTGGAACTGATCGGCCTCAACGAGGCCAGCGCCACCATCGTTGACCGTTACGCCGTGCATAACGACCCGGAAGCCGTCGAGAAGCTGATGGGTGGTCACTGAGGGGAGGTACCCGCCGACACCCCGCGCCGGGGTGTTCAGCGCGGCATCGATAGGGTAGAAACGGGGCATACGCCAGCAAAAGGATTGAGCACATGACCGAGCAAGTAATGGCCGCCATCGACGGCTCCCAGTTCTCCGAGGGCGTCTGCGATTACGCGGCCTGGGCCAGCCTGGCGCTGGGGGCGCCGCTCACCTTCCTGCATGTGGTGGACAATCACCCCCAGACCGCCGAGGCGGACCTCTCCGGCAATATCGGCCTGGGCTCCCGGGAGCACCTGCTGGAGGAGCTGGCCAGCCTCGACGAGCAGCGTGCCAAGCTGGCCCAGGAGCAGGGCCGGCTGATGCTCCAGGCGGCCAAGGAGCGGGCCATCGCCGACGGCGTGGCGGAACCCGCCAGCCGCCAGCGTAACGGCACCCTGGTGGAGACCCTGGCGGAGCTGGAGGAGGAGACCCGGCTGCTGGTGATCGGCAAGCGCGGCGAGGGTCACCAGCAGGACAGCGGCCACCTGGGCTCCAACCTGGAGCGGGTGGTACGCAGCTTGCATCGCCCTATCCTGATGGTGCCGCCCACCTTCACCCGCCCCGAGAAGGTGCTGATCGCCTTCGATGGCAGCAAGACCACCCGTAAGGGCATCGAGATGATCGCCAAGAGCCCGTTGTTCCGGGGCTGCGAGTGCCATGTGGTGATGGTGGGGGCGGAACTCGCCGACCTGCGCTCCCAGCTCGACTGGGCGCTGAGCACCCTGCGCGAGGCGGACCACCAGGCGCTGGGGGAGATCCGCGCCGGCGAGGTGGAGGAGACCCTGCGCGGCTATGGGGAAGAGCAGGGCATCGACCTGCTGGTGATGGGCGCCTACGGCCACTCGCGGATTCGTCATCTGCTGGTGGGCAGCACCACCACCGCCATGCTGCGCAAGGCCAAGCTGCCGGTGCTCTTGCTGCGCTAGACCAGGCTGCTGCGTTAAGCCAGGGCGTTACTAGCCATCGCCGGCCAGGGGAGTGCCCCTGGCCGGCGATGTCGTTTCAGTCCTGGCCCGACCGGGCGCTGACCAGGACCCCCTGGGCCAGCAGCCAGCCCACCACCAGCAGCGCCAGCATGCCGGCCAGGATCAGGGTAAAGGAGGCGCCCAGGTCCAGGGCCAGCCCCAGCACCGCCGGGGCGATGCCGGTGGAGAAGACCATGGCCGCGCTCAGGGTGGCGCGCACCGTGCCCAGGTGCTCGCTGCCCCACAGGCGCACCAGCAGGCTGGTGGCGATCGACTCCTGGGCGCCCATGGCCAGGCCGCCGCCAACCATCAGCGCCCAGACCCCCGGGTGGCCGCCCCAGACGATGGCCACTACCAGGGCCAGGGCATAGGGCAGCAGATAGAGGCGCGCCAGGCGCACCGGGCCCAGGCGATCCACCCAGCGGCCGCCGAGCAGGGCGCCGGGCAGCTTGGCCAGGCCCATGCCGGCCAGCGCCAGGGCATAGACGCCCAGGGTGCTGCCCAGGTCCTCGGTCATGCGCGCCTGGTAGATGAAGAGGCCGGTCATGGTCACCGGCAGGGTCATCAGCAGCGGCAGCAGTCGCCAGAAACGCCTCTCGCGGAAGGGCCGCGGGCCGTCCTGAGGCTGGCCCCGCACCGGCCGCCGCCCCGGCGCCCCGGGCCAGGGGCCCCACAGCAGCAGCGGCACCCAGCACAGCGCCAGGACGGCGGCGAACAGCCACCACAGCTCCCGCCAGCCCAGCCACACCAGCAGGGCGGCCATCAGCGGCGGCAGCGCCGTCTCGCCGAGCATCAGGCCGGTGCCCACCAGGCCCAGGGCGCGGCCGCGCAGGGCGGTGAACTCGCGACCCGCCAGGGTATTGCCCAGGTGGGTCATCATGCCCTGGCCGCACAGGCGCACCAGGCCCAGCCCCAGCAGGCCGAGCCCCCACCAGGGCGCGGTGGTGAGCAGCAGGATGCCGGCCAGCAGGGCCAGGAGCACCGTGATGGCGAAGCGCCGCGGGGCTATCCAGTCGATGCTCGGCCCCAAGCGTAGCATGGCGAAGCCCGCCACCAGGGTCACCAGGGCATAGGCGGTGCCGAACTGGCCGGCGGAAAGCCCCAGGCGCTCGGCGATGGGGGCCTGGAAGAGGCCGATAAAGAAGCTCTGGCCGAGGCTCGAGGTGAACATCGCCAGGAAGGCGATGCTCAGCAGGCCGCGGTGATCCCGCAGCAGGGTGCGGTAACCCATGGTCGATCTCCTGTCCCTGAGTCGTGCGGCGTCCGGCGTCCGGTGGCAAGATGGAGGGAGCACGGCCGCGACAGCGGCCCATGATAGCAGCGATGGGGAGCCCATGAGGCTCGCCATCCCCTGAGCCGGAGGTCGAGATGAATCATCCCGAACTGGATATGACCGCCGTGACCGCTCGACTCGAGGCCCTGCGCGAGGAGCTGCGCGAGCAGAGCGCCGCCTCGGCGGACTCCCGGGAGACCGTGGTGCTGGACCAGACCTCGGTGGGGCGGCTGTCGCGGATGGATGCCCTCCAGGGGCAGGCCATGGCCAAGGCCGAGGAGCAGCGCCGCCAGCTGGCCCTGACGCGCATCGAGGCGGCCCTGAAACGCATCGCGGCGGGGGACTACGGCGAGTGCATCGAGTGCGGCGAATGGATATCGAAGAAACGCCTGGAATGGGATCCAAATGTGTTGAAATGTATTGACTGTGCCGAATAAAACAGTGGAATTATCCGTGATTCTGCCGTGGTGTGCGTTATCATTTTGACCTTTCCCGTCCCTGTTCCAGCGAGGTAGCCATGAGCATCCAGCGTCACGACACCAAGACCCGTATGAGCCGCGCCGTCATCCATAACGGCGTGGCCTATCTGTGCGGCCAGGTGGCCGGCCCCGAGGCCCGCCAGGGCGATATCACCGCCCAGACCGAGAGCATGCTGGCCCGGGTCGATGCGCTGCTGGCCGAGATCGGCTCCGACCGCGAGCACCTGCTCGCCGCCACCATCTACCTCAAGGATGGCGCCGACGTCGCCGCCATGAACGCGGTCTGGGACGCCTGGGTGCCCGAGGGCCAGGCCCCGGCGCGCGCCTGCCTCGTCGCCCCCATGCCCGCCGACGAGCTGAAGGTGGAGATCAGCGTCACCGCCGTCGTCAAGGGCTAAGGTTCGCCGCCTTCGCGCCTGTCGAACCTGCCGTAAGAAACGCCAAGGGCCCGCCGATTTGAACTGCACCCCGAAAGTTGGACACCCAATCCAACCTTCGGGGTGTTTTTATGAAGAAGCGATACGACGAGAGGTTCAAGCTGCTGGTGGCACAGCAGGCTTTGCACGAAGACGCTAGCTTGAGGGAGGTAGCTCGCCAGCATGGCCTGGCCCATTCCCTGGTACGGAAATGGCGGGACAACTACCGTCAGCATGGTGTGGTGGGGCTGCGCCAGAAATACACGCATCACAGCGCGGCTTTCAAGCTGGAGGTCCTTGAGAGGATGTGGCGAGATGGCTTGTCTCGGCAACAGACGGAGACCCTGTTCGATATCCGCGAGGGCGGCGCTATTGGCAGATGGGAGCGTCAGTATCATAGTGGTGGGCTGACTGCATTAGAGCCAAAGCGCCAGGGACGCCGCCCGATGACCAAGAAGCCGCCCTCCCCAGCACCCCCGCCTGATGAAGAGCGCTCTCATGAAGAATTGCTCGAAGAGTTGGCGTATCTGCGAGCGGAGAACGCCTACCTAAAAAAGCTCGATGCCTTGATCCGGGAGAAGCGGACGACAACGCAGGGCAGAAAGCCCAAGTCGTCCAAGGGTTAAGGCACGAGCATTCGCTGGCTCTGCTGCTGCGTGCGGCTGAGCTACCGCGCAGCACGTTCTACTACCAGATCCGGGCCTTGGGCGCTGATGATCGGTACGCGCCCCTGAAGGCGCGTATCAGGGCGATCTACGACCGTCACAAAGGACGCTACGGCTATCGTCGCATCACCGCCGCTCTGCGGCAGGCGGGTGAGGCGATCAACCACAAGGTCGTCCAGCGCTTGATGCAACAGCTGGGCTTGAAGTCGTTGGTTCGCCCAAAGCGGTATCGTGCCTACCGTGGGGCAGTGGGACAGGTGGCTCCCAACGTACTCGACCGGCAGTTTCAGGCACTAGCTCCGAATGAGAAGTGGGTGACCGACATCACGGAATTCAACGTTGACGGGCAGAAACTGTATCTGTCGCCCATCATGGATCTCTATAACGGCGAGATCGTGGCCTATCAGACCAGCAGGCGTCCTGTACTCTCGCTGGTGAAGCACATGCTGCAGCAGGCCTTTGCCCGGTTGAAGCACTCGGATCGGCCACTGCTGCATTCCGATCAAGGATGGCATTACCAGCATCCTGCCTATCGTAGCCTGTTGGCAGGGCAGGCGCTGACCCAGAGCATGTCACGCAAGGGCAACTGCCTGGACAATGCCGCCATGGAGAGCTTTTTTGGCACCCTGAAGGCCGAGTATTTCCACCTGAACCGGTTCGACACCATCGAGCAGTTGCAGCAAGGGCTCGACGAGTACGTCCATTACTACAACCACGAACGCATCAGGCTGAAACTAAAAGGCCTGAGTCCCGTACAGTACAGAACTCAGGCCTTGAGCGCTGGCTGAATGAACCGTCCAACTAATGGGGGTCAGTTCAATTCGGTGGGCCCTTGGCGTTCGTGGGGGACGCTCAATAGCGCCAGTCGAGGCTCAACATGGCGTGGCGCGGGGCGCCGTGGAAGCCCTGGGCCCAGTAGAGGCTGGTCAGGTACTTCTCGTCGGTGACGTTGTTGAGGTTCAGGGAGGCGCTGAGGCGCTCGTTGAAGTCATAGCGGGCCATCAGGTCCACCAGGGCGTAGTCCTCCTGGCGGGTGATCACGCCGTTGCCCTGGTCGCGGTGGATATCCCCCTGCCAGCGCAGCCGGGCGCCGACGCTGGCCTGCTCCAGGAAGGGCAGGCGGTAGCGGCTCATGGCGCGCAGCATATGCCGCGGCGCATGGGTGCGGGCGGCCTCGCCGTCGGCGTCCTCGATGGACAGCACGGTATAGCCGAGGCTGGCCTGCCAGCCGGGTGCGAGCTCCCCGGCCAGGGTCGCCTCCACGCCGCGGCTGGTCAGGCCGTCGACGCCGCGATAGAAGGTATCGGCGCTGCCGGGGATGGTGCCGGCGGCCTCGGCCAGGTTGCTCTGCTCGATCTGGAAGAGCGCCAGGGAGGCGTCCAGGCGGCCATCGAAGAGCTCCGCCTTGAGGCCCGCCTCCAGGGCATCGCCCTCCACCGGGTCGAGGCGATCGCGGTTACGGTCCACCTCGGTCTGGGGACGGAAGATGCGCGTATAGCTGGCGTAGAGGGAGAACTCGTCGTTGAGGTCATAGACCGCCCCGGCATAGGGGGTCAGGATGCCACGGTGGGAGGTCGTCTTGTCATCGCCGTAGTTCTCGCCCTCGCCCTCGAAGTCGGCCAGGCGCAGGCCGCCCAGCAGCATCAGGCGGTCGCTGGCGCTCAGGCGCAGGGCGCCGTAGAGGGCGGTCTCCCGGTCGACCCAGTCGCTGCCCGCCACGCCGGCATCGAAGGTGGGCTCGGGATAATCCCCCTGCCACTCCTCCAGCGGCGGCAGCGGGTCACCGATGCCCTGGCCGTAGTGGGAGACGTCCTGCAGGTGGGAGCGCGACCACTGGGCGCCCAGCACCGCCTCGTGCTCGCGTCCCCCCAGCTCGAAGCTCCCCCGGGCGGAGAGGTCGGCGATCCACTGCTCGTTCTCCAGGTCATAGCGGCTGGGGAAGGCGAACAGGCCGCTGCCGGTATCGCGATCCGGGGTGCCGTAGATATAGAAGAGCTTGGAATCGGACTCCCGCTGGATATGGGTCAGGGTGGCACGCCCCTCCCAGCCGCCGGCAAACGCCTGGTTCAGCTCGATAAAGCTGTTCTGGTCGCGATTGTTCCAGTAGGCCCAGTCGGCGGAGGTGCTGGTGGAGACGTCATAGTCGGTGGGGCTGCCGTCGCTGTAGTAGAGCGGCAGGGCGCCCCACAGGGGGCTGTCGGTGTCGTTGCGTTGCCAGCTATGGCCCGCGGTCAGCCGGGTGGTGTCGCCGAGGTCCGCCTCGATCACCCCGTAGAGGACGCGGCGGCTGCGCTGCATGCGGTCCAGGTAGGAGTCCTTCTCCTCGCCGGCGGCGACGAAGCGGCCGCGCACGCGACCCGCCGCGTCCAGGGGGCCGGCCAGGTCCACTTCCAGGCGGCGCTGGTCCCAGCGGCCCAGGGTGGCGCCCAGGCTGGCCTGGGGCGTGGCGGTGGGGCGCTTGCGCACGAAGTTGACCGTGGCCGCCGGGTTGCCGGTGCCGCTGAGCAGGCCGTTGGCGCCGCGCAGCACCTCGACCCGGTCATAGATATAGGTATCCAGGTCACCCTGGACGTTGTCGTAGACGAAGGGCATGCCCTGGCCATCGACCTGGAAGTTGGTGATATCGAAGCCGCGGGCGGTGTAGTAGGTGCGGTCGGTCTCGACCCGTTCCACGCTGATGCCGGGGGTGCTCTCCAGGACGTCGTTGACGCTGTCCAGGTTGAAGTCGTCGATCTGCGCCCGGGTCACCACCGACACCGACTGGGGCGTCTCCCGGGGCGTCAGGGAGAGGCCTATCGACGCGGCGGTGGCGGGCGCCTGGTAGCGCTCGCTGCCCTCGGTGACCGTGGCGATCGCCTCGGCCTCCACGGTGACGGCGTCCAGGGTGATATCGGCGTCCTCGGCGAGCAGCGGCCCGGCCGGCAGGAGCAGGGCAAGGCCCAGGGCCCGGCGCATCGCCAGGCGCAGGGGGTGCGAAGCAAAAGCGGGAGTGCGGGGAGTCATGGGTGTCTCTTGTTGACGGTTCATGCATCGGGAGCGTCGACGAGACGGGATGGCTCGGCGACGACAACAAATGATAATGTTTGTTATTTTTATTAACAACCGAACTTGAGACGAATTTCGATGTCTGGGGTGGGGCGGAACTGGATCAGGTGCCGGGCCACGAGTGGTAGTGGCCCGGCGGCCAAGGGAAGTGAGCCGAGTCGGAGCTAGAGCCGGCGCAGGCGCCAGATAAAGTAGCTGCCGCCGATCAGCGAGGCGACGATGCCGGCGGGGATCTCGTCGGGGAACAGCAGTTGGCGACCCAGCCAGTCCGCCAGCACCATCAGCAGGGCGCCCAGCAGGGCGGCGCCGACGAGCTGGCCGCGGGCCCGGGTGAAGCCCAGCAGGCGGGCCAGGTGCGGGGCCAGCAGGCCGACGAAGGAGAGCGGCCCCACCACCAGGGTGGCGCAGGCGGTGAGCAGCGCCACCAGCAGCAGCAGCGACAGCCGCGCCCGGTTGAGGCGGATGCCCAGGGCCTGGCTGGTGGCGGCGCCCAGCGGCAGGATATCCAGCCAGCGGGCGAAGGGCAGGGTCGCCAGGCCGAGGAGCAGGGCCATTGCTGACACCGCCAGGGCGCTGCCCGCCTCGACGTAGTAGGTGGAGCCGGAGAGCCAGGCCAGGATCAGCTGGCCGCGGGGATCGCCGCCGGCCAGCACCATGGCGCGCACCGCGTCGAAGAGGGCGGTGATGGCCACCCCGGTGAGCAGCAGCCGCTCCGGGCGCAGGCCGCTACGGCGGTTGATGCCCACCAGCACCGCCAGGCTGGCCAGGGCCCCCAGGGTGCCCGCCGCCACCAGGGCCAGGTTGCCCGGCGCCGGCAGCAGGAAGATCGCCGCCATCAGCGCCATGGCGCTGCCGCCGCTGATGCCCAGCAGCTCGGGGCTGGCCATGGGGTTGGCGGTCAACCGCTGCAGCAGGGTGCCGGCCAGGGCCAGCAGCACGCCGCTGGCGGCGGCCGCCGCCAGCCGCGGCAGGCGCCACTCCAGCACGTCCCAGCGGGTCAGCCACTGCCAGCCCTGGGCACCCTGGCCCCAGCACAGGGCGACCACCAGGGCGGCGACCAGGGCCAGGGCGAGCCCGCCGGCCAGCCGCGCCGGGGCGGGATGGCGGGGGCCGAGGCCCGGTGCGGCGCTGGGCGGGGCGTTGTCGCCGAGGCGCAGCCGCGGGATCAGCCACAGCAGCAGGGGCGCGCCGAGGGCGGCGGTGGCGGCGCCGGTGGGAATCAGGGTCGGCAGCCAGGGCCCGGCGCCCTGCAGCAGCAGGTCGGTGGTGGCCAGCAGCAGGGCGCCGAGCAGGGTGGCGGCCAGCAGCCGGGTGGCCAGGCCGCGCACCCCGGCCAGGCGCACCAGGTTGGGCGCCGCCAGGCCGATAAAGCCGACGATGCCCACCACGCTGACCACGCTGGCGGTGAGGAAGATGGCCAGCCCCAGGGCGGCCAGGCGCAGGTGCTTGAGGGAGACCCCCAGGCTGGTGGCGCTGGCGTCATCCAGCTCCAGCAGCCGCAGCGGGCGCAGCAGCACCAGGGCGGCCAGCAGGCCCAGGGCCAGGCGCGGGGCCAGGAAGGCGGCATCGCTCCAGCCGTCCTGGGCCAGGGCGCCGGCGCCCCAGATCAGTAGCCCCTTGAGCTCCTCCTGGTGGAAGAGCAGCAGCACCAGGGCCAGGGCGCCGACGTAGAGGTTGACCACCAGGCCCGCCAGCACCACCACCAGCGGCGCCAGGCGCCGCCGCCAGGCCAGGGCCATGACCAGCCCCATGGCCAGGGCGCCGCCGGCCAGGGCCACCCATTCCCGGCCCAGCACCAGCAGGTTAGGTGCCATCAGCGAGGCGGCCATCAGCGCCAGGTTGGCGCCGCTGGCCACCCCCAGGGTGGTGGGGGCGGCCAGGGGGTTGCGCAGCACCTGCTGCATCAGCACCCCGGCCAGGGCCAGGCCGCCGCCGGCCAGCAGCGCCATGGCCAGGCGCGGCCACCAGGCGTAGTGCAGTACCAGGCTGGCGGTATCGCCGGGGGTGATCGCGAACAGCGCCCGCCAGGCCGCGGCGGCCCCGCCTTGCTCGGCGAGGGTGGCCAGGGCCAGGCCCAGCATCAGCAGGCTCAGCAGGGCGAGCCCCAGCCAGGGAGCCAGGCGTGGCCGATGCGGTTGGTGCATTAGAGGAGTCGTTGTCATGGCTGGCTCTCCAGGGCGCCGACCAGCAGCTCGGCGAACCGTACCGCCGAGGGCAGGGCGCCGAAGCTCCACACCGGCGGCAGGGTGATCACCCGGTCGGCGGCGACGCTGGGCTGGTGCTGCCAGAGGCCGCTGTCGGTGAGTCGTGCCTCGACGCCCCGGGGGTAGGGTTCCACCACCACCAGGCGCGCCTCGATGGTGGCCAGTTCCTCCAGGCTGGCCAGGCTGAAGCCCCAGGCATTGGTGGGGCGCGTCCAGGCGTTCTCCAGCCCCAGGCGCTCCAGCACCGCCTGGTAGAGGCCATTGGCGCCGAACACCCGCACATGGCGGGCATCCATGAATTGCACGATCAGCAGCGGCTCGCCGGTCTCGGGCAGGCGCTCGCGCAGCTCGGCCAGGCGCGCCTCGCTGGCCTCGATCAGCGCCTCGCCGGCGGCGGGGTCCTCGACCCGCGCCGCCAGCTCCCGGGTCAGGGCCAGCAGCTGTGGCCAGGTGGCCTCGCCGGGGGCATAGAGGGTCAGTTCGCTGACCGGGGCGATACGCTCGAGGCGCGGCGTCAGGTTGGCGAACATCGGCGAGATCAGGATGCGTTCGGGGGCCAGGGCGGCCAGCCGCTCCAGGTTGGGCTGGCTGCGCAGGCCCAGGTCGATCACCGAGTCGGGCAGCGCCGGCTCGCCCACCCAGGCGTGATAGGCCGCTACCTGGCCCAGCGTCACGGGGGGATGGCCCAGGGCCACCAGGGTCTCGGCCAGGGTCCAGTCGAGGCTGGCCAGGCGGGGCGCGCCGCCTTCCTCTTGAGCGAGGGGGGCGACGAAGGGGGTGGCGAGCAGCAGGGCCAGGATGGCCAGGCGCGCAAGGTGTCGGGCGTGGAGCATGGCCTAGGGCACCACCGCCATGGGGTGGGCGCCGCTAGGGTGGGGCACCACCCGCAGCGGCAGGCCGTAGATCGCCTCCAGGGTGGCGTCGTTCATCAGCGTCCCGGGCTCGCCCTGGGCCAGCAGGCGGCCGCCGTGCAGGGCCACCAGGCGGTCGCAGTAGCGGGCCGCCAGGTTGATGTCGTGGAGGACGATGATCACCCCCAGGCCCAGCTCGCCGCAGAGGCGGCGGATCAGCTCCAGCACCTCCACCTGGTGGGCGATATCCAGGGCCGCCAGGGGCTCGTCGAGGAGCAGGAAGCCGCTGCCCTGGGCCAGCAGCATGGCCAGCCAGAGGCGTTGGCGTTCGCCGCCGGAGAGGGTATCCACCAGGCGGTCGGCGAAGCGCTCGGTGTGGGTCAGCGCCAGGGCGCGCTCGATGGCGGCGTCATCCTCGGCGCCGTGGCGGCCCAGCAGGCCGTGCCAGGGGTAGCGGCCGAAGGCCACCAGCTCGCGCCCGGTCAGGCTATCGGTGGTGGGCAGGTGCTGGGGCAGGTAGGCCACCCGGCGGGCGAATTCGCGCTGGCCCCAGGCGGCGAGCGGCCGGCCGTCGAGGCGCACCTCGCCGCCGCTCGCCGGCTGCTGGCGGGCCAGCAGCTTGAGCAGGGTCGACTTGCCGGAGCCGTTATGGCCGATCAGGCCATGCACCAGGCCCTCGCCGAGGCACAGCTCGGTAGGCTGGAGCAGGCGCTTGCCATCCACCTCGAAGGTGGCGGCGCGGGTCTCGAACATGGCGATTCTCCCGGCGGGGCGAGTCAGTATCGGCTGCGAAGGTTAAGTCAAACAAGAAGCTTTATCAATCATATCGGCGTGGTGTCGCCGGGGGAAATCCTCTACCCTTGGCGGGCTATCGAGAAAGGAAGTCCTCATGTCCCACACCTCCAGTTTCCATGCCCTGGGGCGCCTGCTGCGCTATGCCCGGGGCTATCGCCGTCGCATCATCGCGGCCACCGCCTGCTCCATCATCAACAAGCTCTTCGATATCGCCCCGGAGATCCTGATCGGGGTGGCCATCGACGTGGTGGTCAATCAGGAGCGCAGTTTCGTGGCGCGCCTCGGCTTCGAGACGCCCCAGGAACAGATCATGATGCTCGGGGTGCTGACCTTCGTGATCTGGGCCGGCGAGTCGCTCTTCGAGTACCTCTTCCAGATCCTGTGGCGCAACCTGGCCCAGCGGCTGCAGGCCGACCTGCGCCAGGACGCCTACGAGCATGCCCAGCGCCTGGACATGGCCTACTTCGAGTCGAAAAGCTCGGGGCAGCTCGTCGCCACCATGAACGACGACGTCAACCAACTGGAGCGCTTCCTGGATGGCGGCGCCAACGCCATGATCCAGGTGGGGGTCACCGTGGTGGCGGTGGGGGCGGTGTTCTTCGTGCTCTCGCCGCTGATCGCCCTGCTCGCCTTTACGCCGATTCCGCTGATCATCTGGGGCGCCTTCTTCTTCCAGCGCAAGGCGGGGCCCCTCTACGCCGAGGTGCGCGAGAAGGTGGGCGACCTGGCCAGCCGCCTGAGCAATAACCTGGCGGGGATCGCCACCATCAAGAGCTTCACCAGCGAGGCCCGGGAGGCCGAGCGGCTGCGCCAGGCCAGCGAGGCCTATGTGGAGGCCAACCGCCGCGCCATCCGCCTCAGCTCGGCCTTTATTCCGGTGATCCGCATGGCAATCCTCACCGGCTTCCTGGCCACCTTCACCGTGGGCGGCATGATGGCCCTGCGCGGCGACCTCAACGTGGGCGCCTACGGGGTGCTGGTGTTCCTGACCCAGCGCCTGCTGTGGCCGCTGACCGGCCTGGCCCAGGTGATCGATCTCTTCGAGCGGGCCATGGCCAGCACCCGGCGCATCCTCGACCTGCTGGCGGTGCCGATCACCGTCAAGGACAGCGGCGAGGCGGCGCTACCGACGCCGGTGCGCGGCGCGGTGCGCTTCGAGGGGGTGAGCTTCCGCTACGCCAATAGCGAGGTGGGCGTGGAGGGCATCGACCTGGCGGTGCCGGCGGGGCATACCCTGGCCCTGGTGGGGGCCACCGGCTCCGGCAAGTCGACCCTGATCAAGCTGCTGCTGCGCTTCTACGACCCCGCCGCCGGGCGGGTGCTGATCGACGACCGGCCCATCGAGGCGGTGAGCCTGGCCGCGCTGCGCGGCGCCATCGGCCTGGTCAGCCAGGACGTCTACCTGTTCGAGGGCTCGATTCGCGACAATATCGCCTACGGCAGGCCGGACGCTTCGGAGGACGAGATCACCGAGGCGGCCAAGGTCGCCGAGGCCTGGGAGTTTATCCGGGCCCTGCCCCAGGGGCTCGATACCCCGGTGGGCGAGCGCGGCGTGCGCCTCTCCGGCGGCCAGCGCCAGCGCCTGTCGCTGGCTCGGGCGCTGCTCAAGGACCCGCCGATCCTGGTGCTGGATGAGGCCACCAGCGCCGTGGACAACGAGACCGAGGCGGCCATCCAGCGCTCCCTGCGCAAGATCGCCCACGGCCGCACCGTGATCATGATCGCCCACCGCCTCTCGACCATCGTGCACGCCGACCGGATCGCCGTGATCGAGGCCGGCCGGGTGGTGGAGCAGGGCAGCCACGCCGAGCTGCTGGCCGCCGAGGGGCGCTACGCCGCCCAATGGTGGGTGCAGACCGGCAGCGCCGAGGAGGATGCCCTCTCGGTGTTCTGACGCCGCTGGGTGTCTCCGCACTAAACGCACAACGGCGGCCCTGGGGCCGCCGTTGTGCGTTTCGGGCCAAGGCCCGGGGAGGAGCATCAGAAGGCGTAGTTGAGGGTCGCGGTAACGCTGCGCTCGGCGCCGAAGTAGCAGAAGTTCAGGTCGTAGCAGGAGGCCACGTACTCCTCGTCGAGCAGGTTGCCGACGTTGAGGCGCGCGCTCATGCCGTCGAGGCCCAGGCGGCTCAGGTCATAGCCCAGGGTGGCGTCGACCAGGGTGTAGTCCGGCACCATCTCGGTGTTGGCGTCGTCGGCATGGATATCGGCGTGGTAGCGCATGCCGAGCCCCGCATCCAGGCCGGCCAGGGCGCCGGATTGGACGGCGTAGTTGCCCCAGACCGCGAGCTGGTGGCGCGGCACCTGGTTGTCGTGATTGCCCTGGGTGGCGTCGCCGGTCTTCTCCAGGGTCACGTCGGTGTAGCTGTAGGCGGCCTGCACCGAGAGGGCCTCGGTCAGCTGGCTATGCGCCTCCAGTTCGATGCCCCGGGATTGGATCTCGCCGGTGGCGCGATAGAAGGTCTCGTTGGGCAGCTTGGAGGAGACGTTCTCCTGGGTGATATCGAAGAGGGCGAGGCTGTAGCGGTTGCGCGTCCCCGGCGGCTGGTACTTCAGGCCCAGCTCGACCTGTTCGCCCTCGGTGGGGGCCAGCAGGTCGCCGTTCTGGTCGGTGGTGCTGTTGGGGCTGAAGGAGGTGGAGTAGCTGGCATAGGGCGCCAGGCCGTTGTCGAAGCGGTAGAGCAGGCCGGCGCGGCCGCTGACCTGGGTGTCGTCCAGCTCGCTCGCCGCGCCGCTCACCGGGTCGCTATTGGTGATATCCACCCAGTCGTGACGCAGGCCCAGGTTGGCGTGCCAGTTGCCGAAGGCCAGCTGATCCTGCAGGTAGACGCCGGTCTGCTCCAGCTCGCGGTGCTCGCGTGTCTCGGGGAACATCATGCTGGGGCCGGCGCCGTACTGGGGATCGAAGGCGTCGATGGCGGGGAAGGCCCCTGAGGTCCAGAGCACCTCGTTGTCGCGCTGCTGGTAGTCCAGGCCCAGCAGCAGGGTGTGATCCACGCCGCCGGTGGCCAGGCGCGCCTCCAGTTGGTTATCCACGGTCAGGGCGTCGAGGGACTCGTCGCCGCCGGAGAAGTAGCGGTTGAGCTCGGTGGCCGACGCCCAGCCGAAGGCGTAGACCTGGCCCAGCTCCACCTCGGTCTCGGTGTAGCGCAGCCGCTGCCGGGCGCTCAGGGCGTCGCTGAAGCGATGCTCGAACTCGTAGCCGACCATGACCTGGTCGCGCTCGAATTTCTCGAAATCCTCCTCGCCCTCGAAGAAGTTGTTGGAGATGCGCCGGCCGTTGCGGTCTACCACCGTGCCCTCGAAGGGCAGGCCGGAGTGGGAGCTGCCCTCCGGGTCGCGGTGCAGGTAGGCGTGCAGGGTCAGGCTGGTGGCGTCATTGATGTCCCAGGTGAGCTGGGGGGCGAAGGCGTAGCGCTCCTCCTCGACCGGGCCGAACTGGGTATCGGCGGCGCGGGCCAGGCCGGTGAGGCGGAAGGCCAGGCGGCGCTCGGCGTCCAGCGGGCCGGTGACGTCGAAGGCGGCGCCGCGCTGGGCGTTGTTGCCCAGGCGCAGGCGCAGCTCGCCGCCGGACTCGAACTCTGGACGACGGCTGGTCTGGGCCACCAGGCCGCCGGGGGAGGCGCGGCCATAGAGCACCGAGGCGGGGCCCTTGACCACCTCGAGGCGCTCCAGGAACCAGGGGTCGATCACCAGGGAGCTGAAGGAGCCGCCGTCGCTCATCACCTTGAGGCCGTCGAGGAAGGTGTTGTTGATGCTGCCGTCGGCGAAGCCGCGCAACACCAGGTAGTTGTAGCGGTTGGAGGCGCCGATCTGGTTGGTGAAGACGCCGGGGGTATAGTCGGCGGCACGCTGGACGCTCTCGGCGCCGCGGGTTTCCCAGTCATCCCGCTCGACCAGCGAGACCGCCTGGGGCGTCTCGATAAAGGGCGTCTCGGTCTTGGTGGCGGCGCTGGCGGTGACCGTCATGGTCTCCAGGGACTCCTGGGGCTCAGCGGCGAGCAGCGGCGTGGACAGCGGGGCGGAGGCCAGGGCGACGGCGAGCGTCAGGCGGTGCAAAGGGGGCATGGATCACTCTCGGGTCTATTGATTTGAAAGTGAGAATTGTTCCACTTTTTCACCCCGGTGAGTTATGCGTGCCGCGCAAGCGGTTATGGGCGGGCGTCAGCCTGTCTCAGTGGCGGGAACTCGCCAGGCTGCCCGGCGACACGCCATAGGCGCGGCGGAAGGCGGTGATGAAATTGCTGGCATGGCGATAGCCGCTCAGGTGGGCGGCCTGCTGGACACTATGCCCGCTGAGCAGCAGCTCCCGGGCCCGGGCCAGGCGCCGGCGGCGCAGGTAGTCGATGGGCGAGCAGCCGTAGGCGGCCTTGAAGCGGCGTACCAGGGTGCTGGGGCTCATGGCGGCCCGGGACGCCAGGGCCTCCAGGCTATGCTCGCGCTCGGGGGCCTCTTCCAGCAGGCGGCGAAGCGCCTCCAGGCGCCGGCCAGGCGAGGCCGTGGGGGCCGTCGTCTGGGGGGTGTCCCGGACGGGGGGTGCCAGCCCCCGGGCCAGCAGCTGCAGAGCCAGCCCCTGGAACAGCAGCCGGCGGGGCTGGCCGGTCAGCTCGCAGCGATAGCCCTGCTCCAGGGTCAGGCTCAGGGCGTTGGGCAGCGACCAGGCACTTGGGGCCTGCGTCGGCAGGGCCTCGCCGCACCACTGGTGCATGGCCGCCTCGTCCAGGGCCAGGCTGAGGGTGCGCAGGCGCTGGCCGGCGGGCTGGTGGGCGCTGAGGATCTGGCGCTCGTCGAGACGCAGGGTAAAGGCCTCGCCGGCGGTCAGCCAGCGCTCCGCCTCCAGGGTGCCCAGGCGTACCCGGCCCTCCATCACCACCACGATCAGCAGCGCCGCCTGGCCCCGGGAGCGGGACGCATAGGGCTGGACCACCTCCAGGTCGGAGAGCACCAGTTCGGCCCCCGCCGTCAGGGCGAGCGTCTCCACCCGCCCCTGGGCGATGGGCAACCGGGCGGCGCGCTCCGGCTGGCTCGGTGCCGCCGGGAAGCGATAGTCGATGCGGTAGCGGCGACCGTAGCCGAGAAAATCCGCGACGGTATGGCGGCGGGTGGCGGTGGTCGTCATGGCTTCGTCTTCCTCCGCTTAGCGGCGAGTGTCGCGATGGCTCAGCGGGCAGTTGCCGCAGTAGCCGAGCTCGGGAATCAGGTAGCGGATGCAGCACAGGCGCCGGCGCCGCTCGGGCTCGCCCCCGGCGGCGTCGGCCAGGTAGCGCACCGGTTGGAAGAGCGGGTTGCGGCGCCCGTCCGGCAACTGGCGGGCCGCCAGCAGCTCCCGGGCCGGCTCGGCCGCCCCGGGGCTCGCCATGGGGTGCGCCTCCAGGGCCTCGGCGAAGTACTCGAAGTAATTGCCGGCATTGCTCCAGAACACCTTGGGGGAGGCCCCGGAATACGCGGCCAGGACGGCGATCAGCGGCGTGAGGTGAGCGTCGATCAGCGTCGCGAAGCGCGCGAAGGGGTCCTGGGAGGCCAGGGGCGTGCCGTCGTGGGGCAGCCACAGGCGCCGGGTCTGGCCCTCGGGGGCGAGCTCCAGGTGCAACGCCTCGAGCCCCAGGGGCAGGTCGCGCTCCAGCAGCAGGTTGGCGGCCAGCCCCGCCGAGATCACCGCGCTGAGATGCCACTTCGACCATAGCGAGGCCACCGCGCGGCGGTCGCCCCGATCGTACTGGTGGGCGAAGTGATCCAGCCGGGCCGCCAGGCGCCCGGGCTCGAGCAGCTCCCGGGCGGCCAGGGCGGAGGGCGGCGGCTCGCCGACGCCGGGCGGCACCAGGGCCGCCATGGGGCCGGCGTAGAGCGCCTCCAGGGGGCTGGGCATGGCGACCTCAGTACTCCAGCGACCAGGTTAGGGTGTAGGTGCGCCCGCGGCCCTGGTAGTCGTAGAGGTACTCCGGCCCATAGTAGGGGGAGTAGAACATGGCGGCGCGCTGGCCCCAGACCGTGGAGTACTGCTCATCCAGCAGGTTCTGCACGCCGAGGCTGAAGCGCCCCAGGTCGGTGCGCTGACCCAGGGTCAGGTCCAGGGTGGTGAAGCCGTCGATGCGGCGGTCGGCGTCGTCCTCCAGGTCGAAGGCGTGGTTGGCCTGCAGGCGCGCCGAGCGTTGGAAGTCGGACCAGCCGACGAAGGCGGTGGCGGCGGACACCGAGGCGTAGCGGGCGTCGCGATTCTCCCAGCCACCCGCGGCGCTACGCTGCTCGGAACGCGTCAGGTGCAGGGTGCCGCCGGCCTCCAGACCGTGGTCGAAGTAGTGGGTCACGGCGCCTTCCAGGCCATAGTCGCGCTTGTCCTGGTCCACCACGACCACGCTCAGGTCTGTGTCATTCTCCACGGCCTTGTCGGACCAGGAATAGTAGGCCGCCGCCTGGGCCATCCAGTCGCCGCCCTGGTAGCGCCAGCCCAGCTCGATCTGATCGGTTTCTATAGCGGAGAGGGGACTTCCGGCCACATCGGTCACGATGACACCACCGCCATCCGCATCCTTGGCCTGGCCATAATGCTTGGCCGGGTCCGGCAGCTCGAAGCCCTGGCTATAGCGCAGCCAGCTCTGGTGGCCGTTGCCGAAATCGTAGAGGGCGCTGGCATTGAACAGGGTCGCCGAATAGTCGTTTTCTCCGCCCGGTACGGTGACTGAAGTACCGCTATCTGTCACGGTCGGGAAATCGTCCACCGCCACGTCCATGCGCTGGTGGCGCAGGCCGGCGGAGAGCTTGAGGGCCTCGGTCAGCTGCCAGTCGCTCTGGGCGAAGGCCGAGGTGGTATCGATCCGGTAGCCTGGGTAGCGGGGTTCGACGCGGGCCGCCGACTGCACCAGGCCGCCGCTGGCGTCGGTGGTGGCGCGGTCGAAGATCATCTGGTTGGCGTCGAAGTTCTCGCGATCGAAATCCAGGCCGTAGCTCAGCGCGAGCGTCTCGCCGAGCTCGGCATCGAACAGCGCCTTGAGGCCGGAGAGGCGGGTACTCTGCTGGGAGGCGCGGAACTCGTAGGCGTCGGGGGCGCTCCAGTGGGGATCCGGATAGGGGAAGGCCTGGAAGTTGGCGTCTTCCTCGCGATGGAAGGCCTGCAGGTAGAAGTCCTGCCCCAGCAGATCGCCATGGTGGTACTGCAGATTGATCAGTTGGCGGTCGGTGGTCGGATCGCGATCCGAGCGATAGCCATCGCGGATCTCGGCGTCGTTCAGGTTCGGGCTGGCGGCATCCAGATTGGGGAAATAGACGCCACGCTCGCCCTCGAAGCCGGAGCGGTAGAGCTGGGCGGTCAGGTCCAGGCGTTGCTGCGGCGCCAGGTCGACGCCCAGGTTGCCGAGGATATCGATGCTGCGGTTGTCCTGCAGGTCGGTCTGGGCGATATCCGGGAAGATCTCCTCGCCGGCGCCGTCGAAGTGGCGGCCGTTGTCCTGGTAGGCGACCCCCAGGTAGCCCTGCACTCGCTCGTTGCCGGCGCTGACCGATTGGGCGAGGCGGAAGTCGCGGTCGTCGCCGCGGTTGAAGCCGGTGGTGACGCCGGCCTCGCTGCGGCCCTGGGGAGCGCCTGCCTCGCCGCGGCGGGTGATGATATTGATGATGCCGCCGGTGGCGCCGCCACCATAGAGGCTGCTGGCCCCGGAGAGTACCTCCACCCGCTCGATATTGAAGGGATCGATGCTGTCGAACTGCCGCGACAGGCCCCGGGAGCCATTCAGCGAGACGCCGTCGATCAGCACCTGGACGCTGCGCCCACGCAGGTTCTGGCCATAGTTGGTGCGCCCCTGGGGCGCCAGGTCGAGGCCCGGCACCAGGCGGCCCAGGGCGGTCTTGAGGTCGGCGCCGCCCTCGATTTGCTGCTGCAGCTCCTGCTGCTCGACGATCCACACCGCCCCGGGGATCTGGCTGATCTGGGTCGGTGTGCGCGAGCCCACCACCACCAGCGTCTCCTGCGTTTCCGTCTGCTGGGCCTGCAAGGCGAGGGGGGTAGTGCCGGCGGCGATGGCCAGGCCGAGGGTCAGCGACTTCTTCATGGGGGATCCTGTCGGCGAAGGGATACCGGGGTCTTGGGGCCCCGGGAAATGAATTCGTAAGCAGCCGAAGGATACCAACAACAAGCAAAAACTCAATAATAGTTATTCGTATTTATTGCTCCTGGCGCCAAGCGAACGACAAGGCTCTTCGCACTCTGGCGTGAATACCATGATGGGAGTCCTGGTGGTCACTGGTTTTGTGGGAGCGTGGATTCCGCCGGTCCGACGCCTCGGCGATTGGGCGACGCAGTCGCCCTTGGATATCGTTCGACTCAGCGATCGACCAGCAGGGCATCCAGGTTTACCGGCACCTCGTCGCCGATCTGTTCATAGCCGAGCATCAGCAGCACCCCGCGCAGGGTCGGGTTGGCCATCAGCTCCTGGCCATCCAGCACCATGCGCTCGGCAGCGGTGACGCGGATGGTGGTGCCATCCAGGCGCGAGAAACGCAGCGGTACCGGCGTCTGGTGATGGCGACCATTGGCCTCCATCGTCATGGTGAGGGTCTCCACCCGGGAGTCACCCACCGCCAGGCTGTCCAGGCGCTGTGGCGCCAGCTGGGTGGTCAGGGTCGCCAGGGGCCGGTCGGTAAAGCCCGACAGCCAGGGCGGCAGCGGGCCCAGGCGATCCAGCACATCGGTCTGGGCCAGGCGCAACGGCAGGCGCAGCCGCCCCTCGGCATCGATATCGCCATGCAGGTCGCGGATCTGGTGGGTGTGGGGCGAGGGGCCCTGGGGCGTGATGGCGATCACCGTCGCCTCCACTTTGCTGTTTTCCCCATCCAGCTGCCAAGCGGCCTGGGCGGGCAAGGCGGAAAGGGCGAGCAATGACAGAAACAGGCTAGGCAGGGTGGCCTTCATGGCGGGCGCTTTCATCATGGTGGGCTCTCTAAGGACGCGTTCAGCACAGACCCGCAGGGACGCAGAAAGTGCCGCCGCCCCACGAAACCGGCCCTTACCTCGGCCCCGGGCTAGCCTCGCTAATCGGCATTCGCTATCATACGCCCGCGCTGCCAAGCGCCCCTCCCGCGATGGGCCTATAGCTCAGTTGGTTAGAGCAGGGGACTCATAATCCCTTGGTCGCTGGTTCGAGTCCAGCTGGGCCCACCAAGAATCAGTCACTTACGCTTAGCTTTCCCCTTCCGTTCGCTGTTCTTCGCGGTATCTGTCTACATGTCGGGTTCCGTATGCCCCGACCGTCGTGACCCTGGAGCGCTCGGTCGTCTCGGCCCTCCAAAAAGCGTGGCGGCAACTCGCCATCGCCACAGACGGGCCGAGCGGAGCCGAAGCTGGGTATCGATGGCCGTCTCCTGCCGTCCCGGCATGGCGCCTGCCTGGTGGCAGGCCTCGATCGGCGTCACCTTTTTCGGGACGCCAGCCTACGAGCGCCGGCGCAGGATCTCCGTGGCGAGCATATGGGTGGTGCCGCCGACGAAGCAGATCAGTGTAAAGGCGCCGGTGGCACCATGCGCCATCTCCCAGATAAAGCCGATCAGGGCGACGCCAAGCACTGCATGGTAGGCGATCGCCAGGGCGCGCTGCTGGATCAGCGCATGGCGTTTATCTAGCGGCGAGGCCTGACTGAGTACCCGGACGGTCTCGAAGCGCTGGCCATGGCGCATCACTGTCGCGTAGGACAGCATGATCGCGAGCATCGCCCCCCCTGGCCGGGAGCATCCGCCACCAGCCACGAGACCAGGCACATGGCCACTCCCAGGACCATGCCAATCAGCGGCATGGCGATGGGCCGTCGGCGGGCGGAGGCGGGGGCGGAGGAATCAGGCGTCGGATCGGTCATCGGCTCGCTCCTTCTCGCCGGGCCTTCCAACACGCGTAGGCCACGCTTCGGAGCCACTTCCACGGCCGGCCGTCGATGGATACCAGCCCGAGGCCGATCAGCCCCATGCCGGCCAGATGGCGCCACTCCAGCCGCTCGCCCAGCACGAATATCCCCAGCAGAATGGCGCTGGCCGGGATCAGGAACGTGACCAGCAACAGGTTCGTCGCCCCCGCGCTCGCCAGCAGGCGGAAATAGATCAGGTACGCCAGGGCGGTCGAGAACAGTGCCAGGCCGACCACCGCCGACCAGGTGGCCGGCCCCGGCCAGGGCGATTGCCAGAAGCGCTCCACCCCCAGGGCCAAGGGCATCAGCACCAGCGCCGAGGCCGTGACCTGACCACAGGCGGCCACCAGGGGCGAGCAGCCCAGCCGGCGAAAGCGGCGCCCGAAGACCCCGGCAAAGGCATAAGAGAGGGCGCCGGCCAGCACCGCCAGCTGTGCCCAAGAGTGGCTGGCGGTACCCGCGTGAACCTCGCTGCCCAGCATGTACACCACACCGGCGAAGCCGATGGCCACGCCCAGGAGGCGGCCTGGGGTGAGAGGCTCGTCGCGGGTGAGGACGTGCGCCACGACGAGGGTGAAAAATGGCGTGGTGGCGTTGAGAATCGACGCTAAGCCACTGGCGATATGCCCCTGTCCCCAGGCAATCAGGCTGAAGGGAATCATGTTGTTGAGCAGGCCCATGCCGAAGAAGGCGGCCCATAGCCCCGGGTCGAGTGGCATGCGCTGGTCCCGCAGGAGAATCCAGGCGTTCAGCGCCACGGCGGCCAGGCCCACTCGCAGGGCCACGATGGTGAGCGGCCCGAGGTCCTCGACGGCCACCCCCACGAAAAAGAACGAGCCGCCCCACAGCATCGACAAGCTCAGCAACAACGCCCACTCCATGGGCCCCATGGTTCGATCGATCGTCTTCATCGCGACTACTCCGGTCGGGGAAACCCTAGCAGCCTAGGTCAGTGAAGCGGTGAGGGAACTTCGCTTCTTGCCCTGGAACTCGAAGGGGAGGTCGTGCGACTCAATGTCTTGTTGGGGCCCTCCACTGGCGGTCGCTATCGGCGTGGTAGAGTGGCAGAGGGTCGAAGCCGTCACGCGAGCGAAAGCGGGCATGCCTCGTTACCCAGCGCGCGTGAGTTCGCTTTGAAAGCAAGAGGCGGAGTGTGCCAGTCGACGTCGGGGCGCATCTTGCACTCACGGAGATTGCCGAAGCCTCTGCAGGAGCCCGCCATGAACGAGACATCCGACGACTCATCCCTTCGCTTCGCTTCCGATGAGGCGAAATGGGCCGCGGTACTGACCCGCGCCGCCGCCGCGGACGATGCCTTCGTCTATGCCGTGCGCACCACCGGGATCTATTGTCGCCCCACCTGCCCATCTCGCCGTCCGCGCCGTGAAAATGCCGAGTTCCATGCCGATGCGGCCGCCGCCGAGGAGGCGGGGTACCGGCCCTGTCAGCGTTGTCGTCCCCAGGACGCCTCCTTGCCCCAGCGGCACGCCCAGAGCGTCGCCAGGGCCTGCCGTCTTATCGAACACGGCGAAGCGCTGCCATCACTCGACGAACTGGCACGGGTGGCGGGGCTGAGTCGTTTCCACTTCCATCGTGTCTTCAAGTCGGTCACCGGACTCACGCCCAGGGCCTACGCGGCCGCTTGCCGGGCGGATCGTGTGCGCCAGGCACTGACGCAGCAAGAGACGGTCACCGACGCGATCTATGAGGCGGGTTTCAATTCCAGCGGGCGCTTCTATGCCGGTGCCGAACGCATGCTGGGCATGACACCCAAGCGTTATCGCGAGGGAGGGAAGGGCATGGAGATTCAGTTCGCCCTGGGAGAATGCTCGTTGGGCACGATACTGGTGGCGACCAGCGAAAAGGGCATCTGTGCCATTTCCCTGGGGAGCGATCCGGAGCAGCTGTTGCAGGCGTTCCAGGAGCAGTTCGCCAACGCCAACCTGATCCCCGGGGGCAAGCGCTTCGACGCTTGGGTGGCCAAGGTGGTGGCGTTCGTCGAGGCGCCGGGTGTCGGATTGTCACTGCCGCTGGACATTCGTGGTACCGCCTTTCAGCAGCGCGTCTGGCAGGCGCTGACCGAGATTCCCGTCGGTAGCACGATCAGCTATGCGGAGTTGGCGGAGCGGATCGGCTCTCCCAAGGCGGTTCGTGCCGTGGCGAGGGCCTGCGCCTCCAACCCCCTCGCGCTTGCCATTCCCTGCCACCGGGTCGTGCGCAGCGACGGGGCGCTCTCCGGCTACCGTTGGGGCGTGGAGAGAAAGCGCACCCTGCTCGAGCGCGAGGCGGCACGAGCAGGGGGCGCCAGGCGGGCGAGGGAAGACGAATGAGGAGGCGCCATCGCTAGATAGGATCGAAGGCGAGCGACCTCCATGTCGCCGCCTTCGATCCTTCGTCGGCCTCGTAGGACTACGCCAGCGCCGGAAGCCGTTGGTTTTCCCGTGGTTCGTCCTTGAGCGTGAAGCTGCCGACCAGTTCCGCGAGGCGGTCGGCTTGTTCGCGCAGTTGGTCGGCGGCGGAGGTGGATTCCTCCGCCAGCGAGGCGTTCTGCTGGGTCATGCGGTCGAGTTCGGCCACGGCGATATTGACCTGGCCGATGCCATCGCTCTGCTCGGTGGTGGCATGGCTGATCTCGCCCAGCATGCCCGCCACGCGGTTCACCACCTCGACCAGGTCGTGCATGGCGCTGCCGGCGTCGCGCACCAGCCGGGTGCCGCCCCGGACCTTCTCGCCGGAGGCGTCGATCAGGCCGCGGATATCCCGTGAGGCCTGGGCGCTGCGGGTGGCCAGCTGGCGAACCTCGTTCGCCACCACGGCGAAGCCCTTGCCGCTTTCGCCGGCGCGGGCCGCTTCCACCGAGGCGTTGAGCGCCAGCAGGTTGGTCTGGAAGGCGATGTCGTCCATGACCTTGATGATGTCGCCGATCCGTTCGGAGGCGTGCTGGATCTCGCCCATGGTGGTCACCACCCGAGAGACGGTGTCGCCGGTGCCCTGGGCCAGCTCGGCGGCGGATTGCGAGAGCCGGTTGGCTTCGCCGGATGAGGCCGAGGTGTTTTCCACCGTGCCGGTGATTTGCTCCATCGAGGCCGAGGTCTGCTGCAGGCTGGAGGCCGCCTGGTCGGTGCGTCGCGCCATGTCCCGGCCGCCGCTGGCGATCTCCTGGGCGGCGTGGCGCACGGCGTCGCTGCTGCTCCTGACCCGGGCTAGCACGTCATGCATCTTGTCGGCGAAGGCGTTGAACTGAATGGCGAGTTCGCTCGCTTCGTCCCGGCCCTGCACGGGGAGGCGCAGGGTCAGGTCGCCATCGCCGGCGGCGATCTCGCGCAGGGTCTCCGCGGTGCGTCGAATGGGGCGGAACAGGGTGCGCAGCAGCAGGGCCAGGCTCGCCAGGCTCGCCAGCATGACCACGGCCACGATCAGGATGACCAGCAGCACCGCCCGGTTGAGGTCGGCGAACAGTTCGCTGCGCGGTATCTGGGCGAAGACGACCCAGTCGGTGCCGGGCACTTCGATGGCCGCGACCAGCTGTTCGGCGCCGTGCTCGTCGGTGAGGGTGGCGTCGCGATAGCCCGACCCCGCCAGCAGCTCGGCGGCCTGGGTTTCCCAGCCGGGCAGCTCCGCCACCGGCCGACCGGCCATGGCGGCGCCGTCGGGGTGCACGCTGATCCGGCCGTCCCGGTTCGCCAGGAACACCATGCCGGACTCGCCGAGCCGGTAGTCGCTGATCGTCTCGGCCATGGCGTCCAGGGCATAGCCGACCCCGGCGATCCCCACGCGCTCGCCGTCCAGTTCGATCACGTGGTTGATAAAGACCTTCAGCTCGCCGCCTTCGGAATCGATATCCAGGGTGTACTCGGGGGCGTCGGCCCCCTCGACCAGGCGATAGAACCAGGCGTCCTGTTCCCGGTTCAGGGTGCGGGCGATGCCCTCGGCCGTGTAGTAGTTGCCGCTGAGCGCCGACACATAGAAGACGGTGTTGGCCCCGGTGCGTTGCTGCAGCCGTTCGAGGTGAGCCACGGCGCGTTCGCCTTCCGCCCGCGACTCGCCCCGGGCCAGCCACTCCTGCAGATAGCCGTTATCGGCCAGGCCCCGGGCCGTGGTGATCGGCCCGGTCAGGGTGGCGTCGATGTCGTTGCGAATGCTTTCGAGGGTGGCCGGCAGTTCGGCGCCGGTGACCCGGTCGGTGATCAGGTCGCTGAACAGATGATACTGAATGGCCGTCACCCCGCCGACGATCAGGATCATGCTCAGGCTGATGCCGATCAGCAGTTTCTTGGCAATCGTCAGGTGCTTCATTGTTATTCCCCTGGCTGGCGCACCCTCAGGGCGGATGCGCTTGTATTGACCGATTGGTCAATACGCTATCGGCGGGTCAGGGGAAAACTGTAGGCATCGCCCGGCTGGCTTAGGGGGCTCACCCGAAAAGCATCACCACGGCGCCATAGGCGGCCACGCCCGCCGCCACCGGCCAGCCCAGGGTGCGCTTGACCCACCACACGGCCAGGGTCGCCAGTACGCCGATGGCGGTGGCGATCCAGGACAGCAGGCCCGGGGTCACCGGCATCAGCGAGACCCCGAAGACGGCGGCGATCATCACCGGGCCGAGCAGGCTCAGCCACTGGGGCATGGCCTCCAGGCCGTCGTCGTCACCGAGGCGCTCGAGGCGGCGCCGCATCCACAGCAGCGGCAGCACACGCATCAGCAGGGTGCCGAGTGCCGAGGCGAGGACGGCGATCCACAGGGCGCTACTCATGGCGGTCTCCTTGCGCGTGTGCTGCTTGCTTGGCGGGGCCGAACTTGACGACCTGGAAGCACAGGGCGCCGCAGGCGGCGGCGAGAGGAATCGCCAGGTTGGTGAAGCCCAGGATCGTCAACGCCAGGGCGACCAGGACGGTCAGGCCCAGGGCCAGGCTCCAGCGCCGCGAGGTGAAGCGGGGCGCCACCAGTACCAGGAAGAGGGCGGGCAGGGCGAAGGGCAGGATCTCGCCCATCAGCGCCCAGCGGGCGACCAGCTCGCCGCCGGCCAGGGCCCCCAGGGCCGTGCCGCCGATCCAGCTCGCCCAGGCCAGCAGGGCGGCGCCGCCGAACCAGCCGAGGCGCTGGGCGGCCGGCAGCTGGGGCAGGCGGGCGTGGGCCAGGGCGAAGACCTGATCGGTGAGGCCGTGCATCAGCCAGGGCCAGGCGCGGCTGGGCGTCAGCCAGGGGGCCAGGTTGGGGGCGTAGACCACATGGCGCAGGTTGATCAGCAGCGTCATGACCACCACCAGCCACAGCGGCGCCCCGGCGGCGACCATGCCGACGAACAGGAACTGGGAGGCGCCGGCATAGACCAGGGTGGAGATCACCACGGCCTCCCAGGGGGTGAAGCCGGCCTGGGTGGCGATCAGCCCGAAGGAGATGGCCACCGGCACATAGCCGCCGAGCAGGGGAATGGCCTCGCGCATGCCGGTCAGCCAGGGGCGGCCGGGTGAGGTCGTGGCGTCCAGGCTCATCGGCTGGTCTCCTCGTGATAGACGACGCTTAGCAGCAGTGTGGCCCAGGCGTCGCCGGTGCGATAAAGATGCGGGCGGTCGGCGGCGAAGGTCAGGCTGTCGCCGGCCGAGAGGTGCCGGGTGTCGCCCTCCGGGCCGGCCTCCAGGTGGCCGCTGATCAGGGTCAGGGATTCCCGGGCGCCGGGGGTGTGGGGCTCGGCGAGGCGCGTGGTATGCGGCGCGCAGCGCATCCAGTAGGCGTCGACCTGGGGGCGGTCCTTGCCCTGGTCGAGCAGCCGCACCTCCACGCCATCCTCGCCCAGGGGCACGGCGATGGGGGCGACCAGGGTGCCGAAGGGCACCTTGAGCTGCACCGCCAGGCGCCAGATGGTGTCCAGGGTGGGGTTGCCGTTGCCCTGCTCGAGGCGCGACAGGTTCGACTTGGCGATGCCGGCGGCGGCGGCCAGCTGCGACAGCGACCAGCCCTGCGCCTGGCGCAGGGACTGCAGGTGTTGGCCCAGGGTGCCGAGGGCGAGCTTGTCCATGACGAGGGTCTCGGTTGTTCCTTTTAATGAACGTTCTATATAGGGAACATGAGCCTGTCAAGTCAGTCGGTCAAGTCGGCCAGTCGAGATGGTCAGGCGGGGCGGCCCGGCCAGACGCCATCGACGGCCGCCGTTATCGGGGCCGGAAGGGATCGCGCTTCGGGGGAGGGGGGAGTAGAGGCGGGGCCGTGGTGGCCCCGCCGACAGGGCTTACTGGGCGGTGATCACGGTCATTACCAGGTCGCCATCCAGGCGGATGGGGCCATCTTCCGAGGCGCCCAGGGTGTATTCGAAGATGCCGGTCTGCATGCCGCCCTCTTCGCCGTGGATCATCAGCATCAGATGATCGCCGGCCATGACTTCCTCGGTGAGGATGGCGGTCACGTCCTGGTTCTCGCCCTCCTTGAGGGGGGCGTGGCCGACCACTGGGCCGGGGGCGCGGCTCTCGTCGGTGCGGTGCACGACCAGCCAGCCGTTGCGGTCCGTCATGACCTTTTCCGCCGAGACCGTGCCGCCGGCGACGGACTGGTCATCGGCCCAGACCTCCGGGTGCATCTCGGCCTGGGCCAGGGTGGCCCCGGTGAGCAGGGCGGCGGATACGACGGCGCTTGTCACGAGCTTCATCATGGTTCTCTCCTTGATCTCTGGGCATGACCCATCGCGAAGGTGGCGAATGATGGGCCCATCCCTGGTTACGCGGAGAGACGGCGAGCGGATGCAGGCGGGAGAAAAAAATCGCGTCGCCTAGTGGGGCTCGATGGCGGTGGCCTGCCAGACGCGGCTGAGGCTGGGGCCGCCGTCGTCGATATCGGCGCAGGTATCGAGGCGCAGGACCTCGCGGGTCTCGCAGGTGACGCTTAGCTCGTCGCCCTCCCGATCGCGGCGCCTCAGGATGACCCGGGCCCGCTCGGTCCGCTCCTCGACGCCGACCACCTCCAGCTCGGTGGCGGGCTCGCCGCGCTCCGCCAGCCACTCCAGCGCCGCCACCTGGGCGCACTGCTCCAGCGGACTGAGCCGCGAGTCGCCCCGGTAGCAGGGCAGGTAGGGGCGTCCCGCGGCCTCGCTCTCGAGCAGCGGGATGACGTCGTCGGGGGGGATGCGCCCGTACTTGCGCAGGGCGGGAAAGACCAGGGCACTGGCGGCCAGGCGGCAGCCGCCCAGGTGGGTGCTCTCCCAGACCTCGAAGGGCAGGTCGGGGCGGGCCTCGACGGCCGCGGCCAGGGCCTTGTAGGCAGCATAGCCGAACTTGGCGCAGCACTTGTCCTTCTTGCCGTGGGTGCAACACAGCAGCAGCGGCGCCGTGGGGGCCGGCCGCTCCCAGGCCGCCAGGTCGGCGTCGCGCTCGAAGGCCTCGAGAAACGCCGGGAGTTCGTCGCGGGGCACCGCGAAATCCCGATTCTCGGGCATCAGGTAGAGGCGGTGGGACTCCTCGGGTTGGTCGCGGCGATGGATCAGGTTGACCCGCCGGCCGCCCTCGGCCAGGGCGTCGAGGCGGGCCAGCAGGGCCTCGCTCATGCCACCGGCCCGGCGCAGGTTGCGTCCCCAGTGGCGGCGCGGCCAGCTCAGCAGCAGGTTGCGCTCGGCATGGACGCCGCTACCGGCCAGGGGATCGCCCTGGGCGGCGCTCTCCACGGCGCAGAATTGCTGGACCGCGCTCATGCCGGGACCTCCTGGCGCGGGCCGGGCATCGCGGCGGCCCCCAGGGCCGGCACGCAGATCGGCCGGTCGGTGCTCGGGGCGCGCATTACCTCGGCGTCCAGGTCGAAGACCGCCTTGAGGTTGGCGGCGGTGAAGACCGCCTCCGGAGGGCCATGGTGCTCGATGCGGCCGTCGCGCATCATCACCAGCACATCGGCGTAGGCGGCGGCCAGGTTGAGGTCGTGGAGCACCACCAGCAGGGTGCGGCCCCGCTCGTGGGCCAGGCGCACCAGCAGCTCCAGCAGGTCGACCTGGACCTTGAGGTCGAGGTAGGTGGTGGGCTCGTCGAGCAGGATCAGGTCGGTCTCCTGGGCCAGCACCATGGCGATCCAGCAGCGCTGGCGCTGGCCGCCGGAGAGGGCATCCACCGGGCGGCCGGCGAAATCGTCGACCCGGGCGATGGCCATGGCCTCCTTGACCGCCCGCTCGTCCTCCGTCGACCACTGCCGCCATAGCCGCTGGTGGGGAAAGCGCCCCATGCCCACCAGCTCGCGCACCGTCATGCCCTCCGGGGCGGAGGGGCTCTGGGGCAGGATGCCCAGGCGGTGGGCGACCTCGCGGGTGCGGTAGCGGTGGATCTCCCGGCCGTCGAGGAGCACGCGGCCCCGCTCCGGGGTCAGGGTGCGGGCCAGGGTCTTGAGCAGGGTCGACTTGCCGCTGCCGTTGGGGCCCAGCAGCACCGTGACGCGACCCTCCTCGACCCGGAAGTCGACGCCATCGAGGACCCGTCGGCCCTCGTAGCCGGCGGTCAGGGATTCACCCGCGAGGCGGGATTGGGCTGAGGGGGATGACATCATTGACTGGCCGTGCCTTGCGATCGAGGCGAGAAGTATAAGGAATTCTCATTTACAATGCGATGCTTCCTCGACCGCGCCGGCCCCGTGAGGTGCCCGTCATGTCGGCGGCCTGGCGGGCGTTGCCGCCCTCCCCGGGAGGCCCGGCCTGGCCGTTTACCAATATCGTCAAGGGAGTCCCATGTCGTCCCGGGATCGCCGCACGCATCGCGTATTGCTAACCGTACTGCTGGGAACCTGTACCGTTAGCCTCAACAACAGTGCCCTGAACCTGGCGATTCCCGAGCTGATGCGGGTATTCGACGCCGGCGCCACCCGGGTGGGCTGGGTGATGACCCTGTTTCTGGTGGCCATGGGCATGACCATGCCGCTGACCGGCTACCTTGCCGATCGCTGGGGTGATCGGCGCCTCTACCTGGCGGGGTCGTGGTTGTTCCTGGGTGCCTCCCTGGTCGGTGCGCTTGCCACGACCCTGAGCGGGGTGCTGATGGCGCGGGGGCTGCAGGGCGTGGCCGCGGGCCTGATGATTCCGCTGTCGCTGCCGCTGATCTTCGCGGTTTGCCCCGCCGAACGACGGGGGCGGGTAAGTGGCATTTGGGGCTTCGCCGTGATGATCGCACCGGCCGTGGGGCCGAGCCTGGGCGGGCTGCTGCTGGAGGTGAGTCGCTGGCAGGCCCTGTTCCTGATGAACCTGCCCGTTGCCGTCCTGGGGCTGTGGTGCGGCCATCGCCATCTCGAGGCGGGCGTCGCCGATCGCTCACGGCGCTTCGACCTGCGTGGCTTCCTGCTGGTGACCCTGGGCATGGGGCTGGTGCTGATCGCCCTGGGGGCCCTTGCCTCGCCGGCCGACCTGCTCGAGGCCTCGGGCTGGGTGCCGCTGCTTGGGGGCCTGCTGCTGCTCGGCGGCTTCGTGCGCCAGGCGCGTCGTGCGGCGTATCCGTTGCTCGATCTCGGCCTCTTCGCCATTCGCGCCTACCGCGCCAGCGTGCTGCTCGCTTGTGTCCAGGCCATCTCGGCCTTCGGTTGCCTGCTGCTGATCCCGATCTGGATGCAGCATGTCCAGGGGCATGATGCCCTGACCACCGGCCTGGTCTTCCTCCCCACCGCCCTGGTGGCGGCCATCTGTTCACCCTGGGCCGGACGCCTGGTGGATCGCCAGGCGTCTCGCCAGGTGGTGATTTTCGGCCTGCTGGTGACGGTGGCCGCTTTGCTGGGGCTGGCCGCCCTGGGGGCCGAGGCCCCCTTGTGGCTGATCGTCGTGCTGATGGCGGCGCGCGGGGCGGGGATGGGCTTCGGCTACCTGCCGGTGACGGCGGTGGGCCTCAATGCCGTGCCCGACGCCCGCATCGCCCAAGCCTCGACCCTGAACAACCTGGGCCGGCGGCTCGCCTCGTCGCTGGGTGTGGTGCTGCTGGCCCTGCACCACGATCTGCGTGGCGTTCAGCATCTGGCCCAGGGCGCTTCCGCTGGCGAGGCGGCCCTGGGGGCGCTGAGCGAGGCCTTCGTCGCCCTGGCCTTGCTAGTACTGGTGGTCCTTCCCCTGGCCTGGTCCCTGGCGCCAAGCCGGGATCGGGGCGGGCCGGCGCCCGTGCCCTCGTGAGGGGGACATGGAGCACGTGCGTTGTCGGCGCCGAACCTGTATAACGGGGCGCCGTATTTTCGAACAGAGAATGATTCTCATGGGGTTTTCCCGTTACTGCCGCCTGTATCGCCCCCGCCTCGGGGAGCTACTGCTGGGCGCCTGCCTGGCGCTCGTTGCGAGCGCTGGAGCGGCGAGCACCGGTGAGGCGCGACACGTCGCCCATGCCCTGGGCGAGGCCCGCATCGAGGGGCGCCCCGAGCGCCTCGTCAGCCTCTACCAGGGGGCCACCGATACCGCCCTGGCGCTGGGGTTGACGCCGGTGGGGGTGGTGGAGTCCTGGCTGGAGCCTCCCATGTACCGTTACCTGCGCGACGCCCTGCCGGAGGAGGTGCGTTACCTGGGGCTGGAGACCCAGCCGGACCTGGAGGCGGTGGCGGGGCTGGCGCCGGAGCTGATCGTCGGCGCCCGCTATCGCCATACCCAGGCCTATCCGCTGCTATCGCGCATCGCCCCCACCCTGATCGCCGACACCCCCTACGACTTCGAGGCGATGCTCGAGATGCTGGGGGAGGCCACCGGCCGCGAGGCTAGGGCCCGGGAGCTGCTCGCGGCCTGGCGGGCCCGGGTCAGTGATTTCCGCTGTCGGGCCGCGGCCAGCCTGGGGGACGACTGGCCGCAGAGCGCCTCGGTGGTCAGCTTCCGCGGCGACCATGTGCGGATCTACTACGACGGCTTCGCCTGGCGGGTCCTCGAGCAGTTGGGCTTCCGGCGCCCCGCGGCCCAGGACGGCCCCGGCTGGGGCGTCAAGCTGGTCAGCCGCGAGCGCCTGCCGGCCATGGACGCCGACGCCATCTTCGTCTTTATGCGCGACGATCCGGCGGTGCTGGCCCTGCATCGCGACTGGACGGCCCATCCCTTGTGGCGGAGTCTCGAGGCGGTGGAGCGGGACCGGGTCTACCGGGTCGATCCGGTGATCTGGAACATGGGCGCCGGCATCCTGGCGGCCAACCGCCTGCTCGACGAGCTCTATGCTCACTATGGTCTCGCCGACGACGGGGAGGGCGAGTCATGTTGACCACCCCCGTCGCCAAGCTGCTGGGGCTGCTGCTGGGCGGCCTGGGGTTGCTCGCCGCCGGCCTGGCCAGCCTGCTGCTGGGCGCCACCGCGCTCGCCCCGGGCATCCTGGCCGAGGCCTGGCTGGCCCCGGATCCGGGCTCCACGGCGCAGCTGATCCTGCTCACCGAGCGCCTGCCCCGGGCACTGATCGCCGCCCTGGTCGGCGCCAGCCTAGCGGTGGCCGGCGCCCTGATGCAGACCCTGACCCGCAACGCCCTGGCCTCGCCGAGCCTGCTCGGCATCAACGCCGGCGCCATGTGCTTCGTGGTGGTGGCCGGCACCCTCTTCGCCCTGAGCTCGCCGCTGGCGCTGGTCTGGGTGGCCTTCCTCGGCGCCCTGGTGGCGGCGCTGCTGGTCGCCCTGCTGGGCCGCCAGCGGGGCGGCGGCCTCTCCCCGCTGCGGGTGGTGCTGGCCGGGGTGGCGGTCACCGCGCTCTTCGTTTCCCTGGCCCAGGGCCTGCTGATCATCGACCAGGAGCGCTTCGAGAGCCTGCTGCTGTGGCTGGCCGGCTCGGTGGCGGGGCGTGGCCTGGAGGTGGTGACGCCGGTGCTGCCCTTCTTCCTCGGCGCCGCCGTGCTCTGCCTGTGGCTGGTGCGCCAGCTCAACCTCCTGGTGCTGGACGACGAGGTGGTCAAGGGGCTGGGCCAGCGCACCGGCCGGGTCAAGCTGCTGGCCGGGGCGGTGGTCATCGTGCTGGCCGGGGGCTCGGTGGCGGTGGCCGGGATGATCGGCTTCGTGGGGCTGATCGTGCCGCATATGGCGCGCGCCCTGTTCGGCCGCGACCATCGCTGGGTGCTGCCCGCCTGTGCCCTGCTGGGGGCCGGCCTGCTGCTGGTCGCCGATACCCTGGCGCGCTTTTTGATGCCGCCCCAGGAGGTGCCGGTGGGGGTGATGACGGCCCTGCTCGGCACCCCCTTCTTCCTGGTTCTCGCCCGTCGCCGGAGTCTCAGCCCATGACCGCGCCCCTCGTGTTACGCGTCGCCGGCGGCCGCCTAGCCTGGCGCCTGGAGCGCCGGACCCTGGCGGCGACCCTGGGGCTGGCCGTGGCGCTGGTCGCCAGCGCCTGGCTCGCGCTCTGCCTGGGCAGCCAGCCCACCTCCTCGGCGCAGGTCTGGCAGGCGCTGTGGTTCCCCGAGCGCAGCGAGATCGCCCTGATCGTCCACGAGATCCGCCTGCCGCGGCTGCTGCTGGCGATCCTGGTGGGCGCCTGCCTGGGCACCGCCGGCCTGCTGATGCAGGGCCTGGTGCGCAATCCCCTGGCCTCGCCGGACGTGATCGGCATCACCGGGGGGGCGTCGCTGGCGGCGGTGAGTTTCCTGGCGCTGGGCGGTGGCGCCCTGGGCGAGGCCTGGTTGCCGGCGGTGGCTTTGGGCGGGGCGACCCTGGTGGCGCTGGGCATCATCGCCCTGACCGGGCGCGGCCTCGGCCCGGCCCGCCTGGTGTTGATCGGCATCGGCATCAGCGCCGCCCTGGGCGCGGCGACCACCCTGGTGCTGGTGCTGAGCCCCGATACCACGGCGATGCAGGCCTATGTGTGGCTGACCGGCAGCCTCTATGCCGCCCAGTGGCGGGAGGTGGCGGGGCTCGCCCCCTGGGCGCTGATCGGCCTGCCCCTGGCGCTGGGGCTAGCGCAACGCCTCGACGTCCTGGCGCTGGGCGACGAGATGGCCATCGGGCTGGGCACGGCGGTGCGCGGCAGCCGCTTGGCGCTGCTGCTGCTGGCGGTGGCCCTGAGTGGGGCGGCGGTGGCCTTCGCCGGCGGGCTCGCCTTTATCGGCCTGCTGGCCCCGCACCTCGCCCGGCGCCTGGTGGCGCCGGGGCATGTCGGCCTGGTGCCGGCCAGCGCCCTGCTCGGGGCCCTGATCCTGCTCTACGCCGACCTGCTGGGGCGGCTGGCCTTCCTGCCCCGGGACCTGCCGGCGGGAATCTTCGTCGCCGGCGTCGGCGCGCCCTTTCTCGTCTATCTGCTCTATCGCTGGCGCTAAGCCCTAAATAAGTCACAAAAAAGCGGCGCCCGAGGGCGCCGCCAAATAGCGAGCTAGCAAGACGAGGGCCTAGAAGTCCAACTGGTAGCCCAGGGTGAGGGTGCGGCCGCGGCCGGCGAAGTAGTAGTCGTCGCTGACCCGTCCGGCCTGGGAGTAGTAGGTGATGTACTGCTCGTCGGTGAGGTTCTCGACGCCCAGGGAGAGGCGCCCCTGGGGCAGGCGATAGGCCAGGGAGGCGTCCACCAGGCCGTAGCCGTCGAACTCGAGCTCGGGGTCCTCGACGCTGCGGTCGAAGTAGTGGCTGACCTGCAGGTGGGAGGAGAGGCGCTCGTTCCAGTCGGCGCTCCAGGCCAGGCGCAGGGTGTCCGGGGCGATATTGAGGCCGGTCAGCTCGGTGTCGACGCTGCCGTCGCCGTCGGTATCCGACTCGCCCTCGGCATGGGTATAGGTCAGGCGCAGCTCATGGGCGTCGCCCAGGCGCATCTCGCCGGTCACCTCGACGCCCTGGATCTCGGTCTTCTCGCGGTTGCCGACCCAGCTGCCGGTGGCGCCGTCGAAGGCGAGGCGCTCGCCGAAGTCGGAATTCGACTCGTAGTAGCTCAGCTCCAGGCCGTAGTTCTCCCAGTCGAAGCGGGCGCCGATCTCGCGGTTGTCGGTGACGATGGGCTGCAGCTGCAGCAGGTCGTCGATGTTCTGGCCGGGCTGATCGATGCCGCGCAATACCCGGCCCACGTCGGGCATGCCGAAGCCCTCCGAATAGTTGGCGTAGAGCTGCAGCCAGTCGTTGGCCTGGTAGGTGGCACCGGCGTTGAACAGGGTCTCGTTGAAGTCGGGCGAGCCGCCCTCCACGGCGACCAGATCCTGGGTCACGTCTTTGGGGTCGCCATCATCCGTGGTGCGATCGAGAGTGCTGAAATTGCCCACGTTAAGCTCGGCGTACTCGTGGCGCACCCCGGCGTTCAGGGTCAGGCGCTCGGTGACCGCCAGGTCGCCCTGCAGGAAGGCCGCCAGGTTACGGAACTGGCTCTCCGGCACATAGGTACGCCCGGTATGCACCAGCGTCTGGGTGGTCTCGTCCTGGAGCAGGTCGAGGCCGGTGGTCAGGGTCAGGCGGTCATCGAGCAGGCCGCCCCGGGAGAGGGTGAACTTGGCGCCCAGCTTGTCGGAGGCGTTGCGGGTCTGATCGAAACGGGTCTCGCCACCCTCCTGGTAGGGAAAGTAGGGGGTGGTGGCGAACTGGGCGCGGAAGCGCTGGTGGTAGAGCTGGGCGTCGAGGCGGTTGCCGAACCAGTCATCATGCCCGTAGGCCAGGCGGGCGGTGGTCACCTCGTTGAAGCCGGGATCGCCGTCCGGGGTGCCCGGGCGCGCGGTGGTGGGAATGCCGGCATCCCGGTCGCCGCTTACCGGCACATAGTCGTCGCCTTCCTCCAGGTCGAAGTGATTGACCGAGACCTCCAGATTCTGGTGGTCGTCGATCCAGTAGCCGAGGCGGGCGAAGAGGTCGTAACTGGTGGAGTCCTGCAACTCCCCCGGGTAGGCGATGCCGACGACCTCGTCGTTGCCGTCGTAGAAGACCCCGCGCTGCTGGCGGCTGGCCGCCACCAGGTAGTCCCAGTCGGCAGTCTGGCCGCTGAGGCGGTAGTCCAGCTTGTGGCCGAGGCCCTCCGATTCGAAGTCGTCGTCGCTGGTCAGCTGGATGCCGACATGCTGGTTGAGCTCGCCGGCCTCGGCGCGGCGGGTGACGAAGTTGATGATGCCGCCGGTGGCCCCCAGGCCGTGCTCGGCGCTGGCGCCGTGGATCACCTCGATACGCTCGACCATCGACAGGTCGATGGTGTAGCTGTCTCGGGCGCTGTCGCGCAGCGGGTTGGTCTGGGGCACGCCATCGATCAGGAACAGCGGCGAGCGGCCGCGGAAGGACTCGCCGGCATTGGAGAGCTTCTGGCGGCTGGGCGAGTAGGAGGGGATCAGCTGGCTGAGTACCTGGCCGGGGTCGTCGCTGATCGCCAGTTGCCGCTCGATCTGCTCGCGGTCGATCACGGTGACGCGCTGGGAGCTGTCGTCGGCCTGGCGCTGGTTACGGGTGGCGGTAATCACCAGGGCCTCGAGGGCCGCGGCGTTGGCCGCGTCGTCGGCCGCCTGGGCCAGGACGGGAGCGGGAAGCAGGCCGCCCAGCAGGGCGGGCACCAGCCAGGCAAGCGGACGCTTGGCGGGGAGTGTCATAGGATGGGGATCCCTTGCTTGTCATGAATTGTGGGCTTCGTCGGTGCCGGGGAGTGACGCCGCGAAGGCGGTAAATAGTAATTTTTATCAAAAGCATCTGCAATTGCTCCTTATTTCTTGTTGGCTGAATGGGCGAGCCTGGATGGCATTTTTCCTTGCACTCACCGCAATCTTGGCTAGACTAGTTTTCGAACGGTGTTTTTTAAAACGGTTGTTCGCTTCTTCGTAAGTCATCACCACGGGGGCGTCATGGATACCCAGTCGCTATTGATCAATGCGCTGCTCTATCTCTTCCTGCCCCTGTGGGGCATCGCCGGCTTCGTCGACTGGTGCTGCCACCGGGCGACGCGCATCGAGGTCACCTCGGGGCTCAAGGAGTCGCTGATGCATTCGCTGATGGGCCTGCAGGTGGGCATCCCCATCCTGCTCTGCCTGCTGTTCCGGGTGAATGTGCTGGTGCTGCTGATCTGCCTGGTGGCCTGGGTGCTGCATGAGCTGGTGGCCCACTGGGACGTGCACTATGCGGCCCCGCGCCGCGAGATCAGCCTGTGGGAGATGCATGCCCATAACTACCTGGCCACGCTGCCGTTCTACATGCTGGCGATGATCCTGATCATCAACTGGCCGGTGGTGCTCGAGCTGGTCCAGCTGCAGTGGCAGGGCCAGTTGCGCCTGGAGCCCCTGGCCAGCCCCCATGGCGGCGAGGGGTATCTGCCGTTCTATCTCGGATTCATGGTGCTGCTGTGTGTCTTCCCCTACCTGGAGGAAAACCTGCGCTGCCTGCGCCATGCCCTCAAGCAGAGGACGTCATCATGAGTGTCTATGTCACCCGCAGCGGCCACCACCTGCCGGGGCCGGCCGTGGATAACGAGCGGATCGAGGAGGTGCTGGGGCGGGTCAACGGCAAGCCCAGCCGCCTCAAGGCGCGCATCCTCAAGGCCAACGGCATTCGGCGGCGTCACTACGCCATCGACGCCGAGCACCGCACCACCATCGGCAATGCCGAGATGGCGGCCCGGGCGGGGGAGAGGTGCCTGGCGGCGGCGGGGCTGGGCCGGCGCGATGTGGGGCTGCTGAGCGTGGCCACCAGCCAGGGCGACCTGGTGCTGCCGGGCTTCGGCAGCCAGGTGCAGGCGGCGCTGGGGCTCGGCGACGTGGAGCTGCATACCAGCCACGGCATCTGCTCCAGCAGCATGATGGCGCTGAAGACCGCCTTCCTGTCACTGGCCGCCGGCGAGCATCGCCGCGCTCTGGTGGTGGCCAGCGAGCTGGCCTCGCGGCTGTTCAAGGCGAGCCGCTTCGAGGCGGCGGGGGCCGAGCCCGACTTCGATGCCGAGTTCCTGCGCTGGATGCTCTCCGATGGCGCCGGGGCCCTGCTGCTGGAGGGCACGCCCCGGGGGCGCTGCCTGCGCATCGACTGGATCCGCGGCTACTCCCACGCCGATGCCTATCCGCTGTGCATGAGCGTGGGCCAGGCGCCCGATGGGCGCACCTGGCAGGACTTCGCCACCTACGCCGAGGCGGAGGCGGCCGGGGCCCTGCTGCTGCGCCAGGACGTGCGGCTGCTGGACAATATCGTCAAGCTGGGGGTGGATGGCCTGCTGCGGCTGATCGACGAGGGGCGGGTGGCGGTCGATGAGGTCGATCACCTGCTCTGCCACTACTCTTCCCACCATTTCCGCGGGCGCATCGCCGAGATGCTGACCCAGGCCGGGGCGATGATCCCGGAGGAGAAGTGGTATACCAACCTCTACGAGCGCGGCAATACCGGCTGTGCCTCGCTATTCATCATGCTCGACGAGTTCCTGCGCACCCGCGCGCCCCAGCCCGGGGAGCGGATCCTGTGCATGGTGCCGGAGAGCGGCCGCTTCAATACCGCCTATATGCAGCTGACCGTGGTGGATGCTTGACCCCCTTACCCGGAGGAAGCTCGATGGAGGAGACCCCGATGCAAGAGACCCTGATTACCACCGCCGCCGGTCAGGCCTGCCTGCAGGGCCTGATGCGGGTCTGGTTCGACTTCGAGCGCCAGTTGGGGCGCCTGCCGCTGATCCAGCGCCTCGACCGCGGCGAGCTGAGCCTGGCGGAGTACCGCACCCTGCTGCTCAACCTGCGCCAGCAGGTGATCGAGGGCGCCCGCTGGATCAGCCGCTGCGCCTCGAGCTTCGACCGCCACCATGCCGACCTGCGCTCGGTGGTGATCCAGCATGCCCGGGACGAGCACCGCGACTACGAGCTGCTGGAGCAGGACTATGTGGCCGCCGGCGGCGACCTGACGGAAATCCAGGCGGCGCCGAGGAATATCGGCAGCGAGGCGCTGCACGCCTTTATGATGCATCGCGCCGGCCAGCCCAACCCCGTGGACCTGGTCGGCGCCATGTGGATCATCGAGGGGCTGGGCCAGAAGATGGCCGGCGACTGGGCGGCCCGGGTCGAGGCGGCCACCGGCGGCGACGGCGGTTACACCCGCTTTATGCGCTACCACGGCGAGCACGACGACGATCACCTGGCCACCCTCTATGGCCTGATCGACCGGGTCTGCCGGGATCCCGAGGCCAGCGATGCCATCCTCAGGACCGCCCGCGTCGTGGCGCGGCTCTATGCCCTGCAGCTGGAGGAGGTGCCCTATGGCTAAGTCGACCCGCGAGCTATCGGCACCTGGTGGCCCGCTACACCATGCCCTGCCGCTGGAGGAGGTGCCCTGTGACTAGGCGATACGAGAAGCCAACGCTTAGCCCCTATCTGCGCGCTATCGCCCAGGACGAGGCCCTGCCCATCGAGCCCGAGGCGCGGCGGCTATGGCTGGAGGACCTGGCCAACCCCACCCGCTGGTGGCTGCGGCCTATCCTCCAGGGCCTCTTGGCGGTGCTGCTGCACTTGATCTGGTTCCTCAAGCGCCTGCCGCTGCCGCAGTTCCGCGCCCATGGCCTGCTGCAGCGGTTGATCTGCTGGTTCTGCACCCACTTCGTCAGTCCCCAGGCCAACCGCCTGATCCTGCGCCACTTCGCCACCGAATCGAACCTGCTCAACTTCCTGATCGACAACACCGCCCCCAACCGGGTGGCGCCGGTGACCCTCTATCCGCGGCGCATCGCCGAGATGCGCGAGGCGAGCTTCGTCGAGCACGACCAGGCGCTGTTTCGCAGTGTCGAGGCGCTGGGGGCGAGTCGGGGCGAGGTGGGGGAGAGCCCGGCGGGGGAGGGCCAGGCGCTCAGTTGGCAACACTGGCGTCCTTTGGACGACCTCGAGTTCGAGATCCGCTCGCGGCGCACCCAGGTGCTCGACTTCGAGAGCGCCCATGCGCTCTTTATGTGCCTGTTCTGCCTGCTGCTGACCCGGGAGGAGTACCGCGATGCCATCAACGGCTTCAACCTGGACCAGTCCATCGCCCTGCGCATCGGCGCGCTGATCGACGAGCCCCAGCTCGCCGAGCTGGCCTACAACAAGCATCCCCTCTACCTGGTGGGGCCCTGGAACCTGAGCCAGCGCTTCTTGATGCACGGCTTCTTCACCGAGTACCTCTATGCGCGGCTGGAGGGGCTGCGCCGGGAAGGCATCACTCGCTGAGCCAGCGCTTCCTGACGCAGGATGGCATCACCGTGCCTTCTTACCCGCGGCTGGAGCGGCTGCGCCGTTCGCAGGAATCGCCCCAGCCCGACGTTGCCTGAGGCTACTTGGAGTGCTTTCTGACCCGGCGGATATGCAGGGCCACGCCGATCAGCAGCGCCAGGGCCAGCGGGGCCAGGACCAGGCTCACCAGGCGCGGGTCATGGGGCACCACGGCGCTGACGCTCTCCACCCCCAGCTTGTAGAGGCTGAGGATGTAATAGCCCAGCACGATAAAGGAGAGCCCCTCCACGGCGCGCTGGATCGCCAGTTGGCGGCTGGTGCGCTCGTTGAGGCTCTGCAGGATCGCCGAGTTCTGGGCCTCCATCTCCACCTGGGCGCGGGCCTGGAGCAGGTCGCCGAGATGCGCCAGGCGCTGCTCCAGGCTGACCAGACGCTGGTCGGTGGCGGCGCAGTAGCGCACCGTGGGACGGAAGCGGCGCAGGATGAAATAGCCCAGGCGCTGGCGATCATCGATGCGGGTCTCGCGCAGCTCCTCGATGCGCTCGGCCACCAGGCTGGCATAGGCCTCGGTGGCGCTGAAGCGTTGGCGGGCCCGGGAGCAGGTATGGGCGATGCGCGCCGAGAGGGCGCTGACTTCCTCCAGTAGCGGGCGGGTATCGCTGCGCGGTGTCTGGGCGTTGCGGTGGGTGAGCTCCGTCAGGGCCTGCTCCTGGGCCTGGAGCTCGCCGCTCAGCGATTTGGCCAGCGGCAGCGCCAGGGAGGCCATCATGCGGTAGGTCTCGATCTCCAGCAGGCGGCGCACCATGCGGCCCAGGCGGAAGTCATTGAGTTGCTCGTTGATCACCAGCAGGCGATTGACGCCGCACTCGCTGAGGTGGAAGTCGCTCCACACGCTGGCGGAGCCGCCGCCGACCTGGGAGCCGGCGGTGCCGCGGAAGCCATAGGCGGCGGGGGCGCCGGCCCAGTGGGCCAGGGCCTCCACCCGCACCAGGCTGGCGTTGATGATCGCCTCACGATGGGGAGCGAGCAGCCGCTCCAGCACCTCCGGCGGGGCGGGCCAGTGGGTCTCGCCGGGGGCGGTCGGCCGGTAGAGGGTCAGGGTCAGGAACTCGGTATGGCGTTCCCACTTCAGCGTCATGCCGTTGAGCTCGAGGATATTCTGGGCCGCCTGGTGATCGGGGGGCACGCCGTGTTCCCGGGCCAGCTGTTCGAGCAGGGCATGGCCGATCTCGCCGTCCTCGTCCAGCAGGGCATAGTGGTGCACCAGCGCCGAACTGGGCAGGTCGATGGAGGGGCGGGAGTGGAGCTCATCGTGCAGGGCACGGCGTTGGGGATGCATGGTGTTATGGTGTCCAGGGAAGAGGGAGCCTTCGAGGCTAGCCAGCGGCGCCGGGAGGAACAAGGCCCCGCTGGCCCTGAAATGCCTCCCTGGCTGCGGTGGCTTGTCGCAGCCTGCAATGTATACAGCTTTTGTGTACGATTAATGACCCGACCACCGTGACCTGGAGAATCCCATGAGCTTTACCGTCTATCTGTCCGGCGAGATTCATACCGACTGGCGTGAGGAGATCGAGCGGGGCGCCGCCGCCGCGGGCCTGGATATCACCTTCACCTCGGCGGTGACCGACCACGACGCCAGCGATGCCGCCGGCGATCATCTGGGGCCCCGCAGCGAGGGCTTCTGGCGCGATCACAAGTCGTCCAAGATCAACGCCATTCGCACCAAGACCCTGATCGAGATGAGCGACCTGGTGGTGGTGCGCTTCGGCGACAAGTACAAGCAGTGGAACGCCGCCTTCGATGCCGGCTACTGTGCCGCCCTGGGCAAGCCCTACGTGACCCTGCACGGCGAAGAGATCGTCCATCCCCTCAAGGAAGTGGATGCCGCCGCCATGGGTTGGTGCACCAGCACTGACCAGGTGGTGGAGATCCTCAAGTACGTGACCCAGTAAGCCAACCCGGGCTAGCGACGGGCGCCTAGCGCCCCAGCCCCAGGAAGGGCAGCAGGCTAAGCGCCAGGATGGCCCCGGCGCCGGCCAGCAACAGCAGCAAGGGCAGCGGCCGGCGGGCGAGGCGGCGCCCCAGGGTGTCCGCCTCGCCCCGGGCCCGCTGGGCCTCCCGCTCCCGGTGCAGCAGTTCGGCGCGCTCGGCCTGGTAGGCGTCGATCACCCGGCGGGCCGCGGTGAACTGCTCGGGGTCGCGCAGCCAGATGGCCGGCTCGCCCAGCCGCCAGAACCCCTCCTGGGTCTCGTAGGTATCGAAATCGTGGGTCGCGAGGCGCTCGCGCACCTCGTCGGCCTCGTCTTCCGGGACGCCCCGCAGCTTGAACCGCAGTACCGCCATGACTTACTCCCGATGCCGCGAGGCCAGCCAGTCTGCGTCGCTCGCCGAGTCGCCCTGTGCGGTATAGGCCGTGGCCAGCGAGATGCCGCCCACGTCGATCTGCCGGGCCAGGCGCAGCGAAGGGGTGCAGGCCAGGAAGTCGGAGCCGTCCACCCAGTCGTCGTCCGGGTAGTGGGCGAACAGGTACTGGCCCTCCTTGATGCTATCGATCAGCGGGTAGGCCACCTCCTGGCGTACCGCCGGGCAGCCGAAGCTGCGTCCCAGGCGGCCATTGGCGGCGATAAATTCCTCGCTGACATAGTCGGCGCCGTGGATCACGATGGCGCGTTCATAGGCCAGGTCATTGACCCCCGGCTCCAGCCCCTCCAGGCGCAACGAATAGCCGTTGCTGCCGTCATAGCTGTTGAGGGTGCGAAACAGCCCCAGGCTCGACTGGTGGCTCTCCGGCGTGTTGGAGAACCAGCGTGCCTGCTCGTCGCCGGTCCCGCGACCGTGGGAGACCAGCTCCTCGAACAGCAGCCGCTCCTCGGCCAGGTCGAAGACCCACAAGCGTGGCTCATTGGCGGAGCGCGCGAAGTCGATCACCGCCAGGCGCTCGGCATCGGGGCGGGCGCAGTTCCAGGCCTGGGCGGCGCGCTCCAGCACCCGGGCGTCGGCCCCGGGAGCCAGGCGCTTGAGGGTATCGCTAAGGCGCTCCGCGGACGCCATGGGTAAGGACTCACTCGGCGCACCGGCCAGGGTGGGGGTGGCCAGGGCCATCGGGAGTAGCAGACAGGTCAGCCGCCCCAGCGAGCGGCCAAGCGAAGAAGATGGCGCATCTAGCGTCATTGGTAGGGCTCCTGCGTTTCGGTCCGGGCCGCCGGGCGATACACTCGAGCCGATTCCCAACGGACGGGCCTAAGTATGACCACAAAGCGAGCATTCACCAACCGGTGGTATTCCACGCCCCCTCGACTCGGCCGCTTGAGTGGTCCGACGGCCGGGCTGCTGGCCGCCCTGTTGATCGTGGGCCTGGCGATGCCGCTGATGGCCCAGGAGAGCCGGCCTGTGACCACCGATGCCGTTTCCGTCGATGGCGCCGAGCCCCGGGATCCCGCCCTGGCCCCCCTCCACGAGGCCCTGAACGGGCAGCCGCTATGGCGCGAGGAATCGGCACTGGCCCGGCTCGATAGCGCCCTGGCGTCGTTGGCCGAGGATGGCCTGACGCCGGCCCATTACCGGGCCGGCACCTGGCGGCAGGCCTTCGAGGCCCTGCCGGCGGAGGACGCCGCGGCCCGCGAGCGGTTGGCGCGGGAGGCCAGTCGCGCCCTGGTCGAGGCCCTGGAGGACCTGGCCCGGGGCCGGGTCGATCCGCGGCGCCTCGATCCCCAGTGGGAGATTCCCCTGGCCGAGGTGACTCTGCCCTGGCCGCGGATCGCCGATGCCCTGGCGGCGGGGCGGGTCGAGGAGGCGCTGGCGCTGGCGCGGCCTCGGCATCCGGCCTATGGCCAACTGCGCCAGGCCCTGGCCGAGCACCGGCGCCTCGAGGCCCTGGGGGGCTGGGCAAGCCTGCCGCCCAGGGCCCAGCCGCTGCGCCCCGGCGAGCGCCACGAGGAGGTACGCCGCCTGCGCGAGCGCCTGGCGGCGGCGGGAGAGCTGGGCGTGCTGGTGCCCGAAGCGGGGGTCTATGGCGAGCTGGCCGCCCGCGCCCGTCCCGCCGAGTTCGAATCCCTGCATTACGACGATACCCTGATGGCGGCGGTGCGGCGCTTCCAGCGCCGTCATGGATTGAATGCCGATGGCGTGGTGGGGCCGCGGACCCGGGAGGCCCTCAACGTGCCGGTGAGTCGACGCCTCGAGCAGTTGCGCCTCAACCTGGAGCGGGCCCGCTGGCTGTTACCGACCCTGGCCGATGCCCATGTGCTGGTCAATGTGGCGGGGCAGACCCTGGACTACCGGCGTCCCAACGGGGAGGCCTGGCGCACCCGGGTGATCGTCGGCCAGCCGGGGCGGGCCACGCCGCTACTGGCCTCGCGGCTGACCCGCTTCGATCTGCACCCCAGCTGGACGGTGCCGCCGACCATCTTCCGCGAGGACAAGCTGCCCCAGTTGCGCCGGGATCCCCTGGTCCTGGAAGGGCAGTTCAGCGTGCTGGCGCCGGACGGCAGCCGCCTCGATCCCCTGGACGTGGACTGGGAACGCCCCGGGGCGGTGATGCTGCGCCAGGCCCCCGGTCCCGCCAACCCCCTGGGCCAGATGGTGCTGCGCTTTCCCAATGGCCATGCGGTCTATCTGCATGACACCCCGGCCCGGGGGCTGTTCGGCCATGAACAGCGGACGCTGAGCTCCGGCTGCATCCGGGTCGAGGGGGTGAGGCGATTGGTGGAGGAGCTGCTGGTCGATACCGGCACCCGCGCCGATCTGGGCGCCCGCCTGGCCACAGGCCAGAGCCAGCCCCTGCACCTGGCGCGGCCGGTGCCCCTCTACCTCTACTACTGGACGGCCTTCCCCGACCTGGACGGCGAGGTGATCTTCCACGGCGACCCCTACGGCCGGGATGCGCCCCTGGCGGCGGCCCTGGCCCGGGGCTGAGGCGAAAATCATCGGGGCGAGTGAAAAAACTGTTTGACTCGGAAGGCCCGAAAGCGCATCCTGCGTCCAGTTGGTTAGCAAGTCGAATAGCGTCAGTTGTCATCGAAAGTCGTTTCATGCGTTTCGGTAGCCTGGTGTACTTCTCCTTGTTTTACCCACTCGTCTCGGGTAATTCCCGGTTAAACATCTGCTACTTCGAGGAATTCGATAATGGCAACTGGTACCGTTAAGTGGTTCAATGACACCAAAGGCTTCGGCTTCATCTCTCCGGACGATAACGGCGACGACCTGTTCGCTCACTTCTCCGAGATCCAGGCCGACGGCTTCAAGACTCTGCAAGACGGTCAGAAGGTTTCCTTCGACGTCACCCAGGGCAAGAAAGGCCTCCAGGCTTCCAACATCAAGGTCATCGGCTAAGCGCTGATCTCCTCGATGTGACCGCTTCGGCGGTCGAAAAGAGGCCCGCCTAGGCGGGCCTTTTTCGTGGGCGCGATTCGGCTTTTTATCTCTTTATCGAATAGATAAATTTCTAGAAATAACTTTTCGCTATAGCGGGCGGCCGTCACAATGGGCCCTTTGCTGGTTCTATTGGATCGCCCATGTCCCTGGATGCCTGGATCGCGCTGGCCGTCGTCGGCGCCGTTTTCCCCCTGATGGCCCTGAGCCGTATCGGCCCCGATATCATTCTCCTGGGGGCGGTCATCCTCTTGCTGACCCTGGGCGTCATCGACCCCGATCAGGCCCTGGCCGGCTTCTCCAGCAGTGCCCTGTTCACCGTGGCCTTCCTCTATATCCTGGTGGCCAGCATCCGCGAGACCGGCGGCATCGACCTGATCATCCGCTACGTGCTGGGACGGCCGCGCAGCGAGGCCCGGGCCCAGGGGCGGCTGCTGCTGCCGGTGGCGGCGATGAGCGGTTTCCTCAATAACACCCCGGTGGTGGCCACCTATATCCCCGCGGTGATCAGCTGGAGTCGGCGCCTCAATATTCCCGCCAACCGCCTGCTGATGCCGCTCAGCTTCGCCTCCATCCTCGGCGGCACCATCTCCCTGATGGGCACCAGCACCAACCTGGTGGTCAATGGCCTGCTGGCCGACCGCTACCCGGAGCTGGCGCTGGGGCTCTTCGATATCGCCTGGCTGGGCGTGCCGGTGGCCATCGTCGGCCTGGCCTATCTGCTGCTGGTGGGGCGGCATCTCTTACCGGCCCGACGCGGCGCCGCCGAGGCCTTCGAGAACCCCCGCGAGTTCACCATCGAGATGGCGGTGGATCCCGCCGGCCCCCTGGTCGACAAGACGGTGGAGGAGGCGGGGCTGCGCCATCTGCAGGAGCTCTTCCTGGTGGAGATCGAGCGGGAGGGCAACGTGGTCAGCGTGGTGGGCCCCGGCGAGAAGCTCAAGGGCAATGATCGGCTGATCTTCGCCGGCACCTCCGCCGGCGCCGTAGAGCTACAGCAGATTCGCGGCCTGATGCCCTCCCATCAGGGGCAGTCGAGCCTGCAGAAGGATTTCAAGGAGCGCCGCCTGGTGGAGGCGGTGGTCTCCAACCAGTGCCAGTTTATCGGTCAGCGCATCCGCGATGGCCACTTCCGTACCCTCTATGGCGCCGCCGTGCTGGCGGTGTGCCGCAACGGCGAGCGGGTCGCCGGCAACCTGGGGCAGATCCGCCTGCAGCCCGCCGATGTGTTGCTGCTGGAGGCCCGCCCGCCCTTTATCGAGCGCCATCGCCAGTCCCGGGACTTCCTGCTGATCAGCCAGGTCAATGGCGCGGCTCGGCCCATCCACGAGAAGGCCTGGCTGGCCTGGAGCATCCTCGCCGGGGTGGTGGTCCTGGCCGCCAGCGGCGTGATGAGCATGCTCAATGCGGCCATGCTGGGGGCGGCCCTGGCGGTGCTCAGCGGCTGCTGCTCCATCGGTGCCGCCCGTCGCGGCCTGGATACCCAGGTGCTGCTGACCATCGCCGCCTCCTTCGGCCTGGGCGCCGCCCTCGAGACCACCGGTGCCGCGGCCAGCCTCGCCGGGGCGGGACTGGGCCTGGCCGATGGCAACCCCTGGCTGCTGCTGGTGGGGGCCTATCTGCTGGTGGCGCTGTTGACCGAGCTGGTCACCAACAATGCCGCCGCGGTGATCACCTTCCCCATCGTCATGGCCAGCGCCGAGAGCCTGGGCGTCAACCCGATTCCCTTCGTGGTGGTGGTGATGTTCGCCGCCTCGGCCAGCTTCCTGACCCCCATCGGCTACCAGACCAACCTGATGGTCCACGGCCCCGGCGGCTACCGCTTCGGCGACTTCCTGCGCGTCGGCGGCCTGCTCAACCTGCTGACCGCCCTGGTGGTGCTGACCCTGACGCCGCTGATCTGGCCGTTTTAACCCAGTTGCAAGGCGATAAGCTGGGGCATTGCTGAGGGGGCGCTGGGGGCAGGTTGGAGCGGGGTTTTTTTGCCATGGACGGCAAAAGTAGCGCCCAGGGAGGGGTTTACAGCTCCCCGCGACGGCCTGCCCCCAGGATAGCCCCGAGCCTCGATGCTGCGAGGACCATGGCCAGTCGCCGGCGCTTGGGGTAGGGTAGCGGCCAGTGATTTCGACCCTGCGAGAGCCCGACCATGAGCCACCCCGGTGAACTGATTATCGAACCCCGCGACGGCGGTCCCGCCGACAGCTGCGTGATCATCCTCCACGGCCTGGGCGCCGATGGCCATGACTTCGAGCCCCTGGTGCCGGCGCTGCAGCTGCCGGCGGAGCGGGCGGTGCGTTTTATCCTGCCCCATGCGCCGCGGCTGCCGGTGACCATCAACGGTGGCATGGTGATGCCGGCCTGGTACGACATCCTGGAGATGAGTCTGGATCGCCGCGTCGACGAGGCCCAGCTGTTGGCCTCCGCGGCCCGGGTGCAGGGGCTGATCGACGATCAGATCGCCGCGGGCATCGATAGCCGTCGCATCATCCTGGCCGGCTTCTCCCAGGGCGGCGCCGTGGCCTATCAGGCGGCGCTCACCTATCCCAAGCCCCTGGGGGGCTTGCTGGCGCTCTCCACCTACTTCGCCACCGCCGATAGCATCGTGCCTGCCGATGCCAACCGCGACCTGGTCATCGAGGTGCACCACGGCACCCAGGACCCGGTGGTGCCGGAGGCCCTGGGCCGCGCCGGCGCCGAGCGCCTCGAGGCCATGGGCTATGCGGTCGGCTACCGCAGCTACCCCATGCCGCACTCCCTGTGCCCCCAGCAGGTGGCGGATATCGGCCCCTGGCTGGGGCAGCGCCTCGCCGCGGCCTGAGCCAAGGCGGCAGTGCGCCGAAGGTGGGCTCGACGCGGCGCCGTCGCTAGGGCAGATTAAGGGCAATCCCTTGTTCTCTCAGCAGGATGGCTCCATGGCTTCTTCCCTGACCCACGACATGCCCGATGCCCGGGGCTTCTTCGGCGACTTCGGCGGCCAGCTGGTGCCGCCTCACCTCAAGCAGGTGATGGACGAGATCGATGCCGCCTACGAGGAGATCCGCGTCCGCGAGGACTTCCAAGAGGAGCTGGCCGGCCTCTTCGCCGATTATGTGGGGCGGCCCAGCCCGATCTTCCACGCCCGGCGCCTCTCCGAGACCCTGGGCGGGGCCCAGATCCACCTCAAGCGGGAGGATCTCAATCACACCGGCGCCCACAAGATCAATCACTGCCTGGGCGAGGCGCTGCTGGCCAAGTTCATGGGCAAGACCAAGGTGATCGCCGAGACCGGTGCCGGCCAGCACGGCGTGGCCCTGGCCACCGCCTGCGCCCTGGTAGGCATCCCCTGCGAGATCCATATGGGCCAGGTGGATATCGAGAAGGAACACCCCAACGTCACCAAGATGAAGATCCTCGGCTGCAAGCTGGTGACGGTGACTCGCGGCACGGCGACCCTCAAGGATGCGGTGGACAGCGCCTTCGAGGAGTACCTCGAGGATCCCCAGAACTACCTCTACGCCATCGGCTCGGTGGTGGGCCCCCACCCCTTCCCCAAGATGGTGCGCGACTTCCAGTCGATCATCGGCCGCGAGGCCCGTGCCCAGTTCCTCGAGCGTCACGGCAGGCTGCCCGACCATGTCACCGCCTGCGTCGGCGGCGGGTCGAATGCCATCGGCATGTTCACCGCCTTCCTCGAGGACGAGGCGGTGCATCTGGTGGGGGTGGAACCCGCCGGCGAAGGCCTCGACACCCCGCGCCACTCCGCCACCCTGACCCTCGGCAAGCCCGGCGAGATCCACGGCATGCGCTGCTATGTGCTGGAGGACGAGGCGGGTAACCCGCTGCCGGTGCACTCCATCGCCTCGGGCCTCGACTACCCCGGGGTGGGGCCCCAGCACAGCTACCTCAAGCAGGTGGGGCGGGTCGATTACCAGAGTGCCAGCGACGCGGAGTGCCTGGAGGCCTTCCTGACGTTGTCGCGGGTGGAGGGGATCATCCCCGCCCTGGAGAGCGCCCATGCGGTGGCCTGGGCGATGCGCGTGGCGCCGACCCTGCCCAGGGATCAACATATCCTGATCAACCTCTCCGGCCGCGGCGACAAGGATGCCGACTATGTGGCCGAGAAGCTGGGACTATGATCGGCGAAGCCCGACAGACTGCTAGGAGGCCCCATGGATAGTCTCGATCCCGACCTGGGCCCCGGCGAACAGGCCCGTTTGATCAGCCCCGCCGCGGCGCGCAATGCCGCGCCGATCCTCGCGGTGCTGCGTGACGTCCTGCCGGGCCGGGGGCGGGTCCTGGAACTGGCCAGCGGCAGCGGCGAGCATGCCCTGCACTTCGCCAGGGCGCTGCCCGGCCTCGAGTGGCAACCCTCGGACCCGAGTCCCCGGGCACGGGCCTCCATCGCCGCCTGGCGTGACGCCGAGGGGCCCGACAACCTGCTGGCGCCGATCGCCCTGGACGTGACCCGCCGCCCCTGGCCGGTAGCCGACTTCGCGGCCCTGGTATGCATCAATATGCTGCATATCTCCCCCTGGGCCGCCGGCCAGGCGCTACTCGCCGAGGCCGGCGAACGGCTGCCGGCCGAGGGCGTATGCTTCGTCTACGGCCCTTTCAAGCGGGACGGCGCCCATACCGCGCCCAGCAATGCCGCCTTCGATGCCGACCTGCGTCGCCGCGATCCCGCCTGGGGCATCCGCGACCTGGCGGCGGTCGAGGCCGAGGCGCAGCGTCATGGCCTTATGCTGAGCCGGGTCGTCGAGATGCCTGCCAATAACCTGAGCCTGGTGTTCCAGCGCCCCTGAGCCTCGCCTTGCGTTGGTAGCGTCCCTTGAAGTTCTGGCACTTACCTCAAAGACTGGTAGGAGCCTATCGGGCTTAGCCGATCGTCACGAGAGTTACGGATTTCGAGTCAAATTTATCGATCGATTGAGGCGAATAGCGAGCTATTTAACGAAATGGATCGATAAATTTGGCCGGAAGCCCGGGATTCGCAGTAGATCAGTGTTAAGTCCGACAGGCTCCCAGGGTAGCCACAAGGAGGACGCTAGATGAGTGATCTTTCGGAGGATTTTCGCCTGCCCGTCGCCTGCCCCCAGTGCGGAAGTCACCGCGTGCGCGTCTCCAAGGTCAAGAATCCCGACGATGCGGTCTTCTGCGCCTCCTGCAAGACGCGGCTGTGCCTCTACCATGAGGCCATGGATCTGCTCCGTCGGGGCCCCGGTAACGAGACCGAGGCGCTCCTCGAACAGGCCATGAATCGGCATCGACCTTGAGCCCCGCCGCCTGGCCCAGCGAGGGCCTCGCCGGGCTACTGATCCTGCTGACCAGCCTGCTGGTGGCGGGGGTGGCCTGGCATGCCCGGGGCCACCTGCGCGAGCAAGGGGTGCCCGCCGGCCGTAGCCACTGGCTGTGGCCGTTGTTGGCGGCGGTGTGGGGCTTCCTGACGCTGATCTGGCTGGTCTCGGACCTGCTCACCCTCTACCTGGCCCTGGAAGGCTTGGGACTCTGCGCGGTCGCCCTGATGTGGTTGCCCGGCACGCCGGCATCGCGGCGGGCGAGCCTCTACTACCTGCTGGCCAGCCTCAGCGGTTCGGCGCTGATCCTGACCTCGGCGCTGCTGCTCTATCGCCACTATGGCCATCTCGACTTCGCCCTGCTGGACCGGGCCTCCGTCGGCGATCCCCAGTGGCGCTGGCTGGCCCTGGCGGGGCTGAGCACCGGCCTGCTGGTCAAGGCCGGGGTCTTCCCGCTGCATACCTGGCTGCCTCCGGCCCATGCCGCGGCCTGGGCCCCGGTCAGCGCCTTGCATTCGGCACTGATCATCAAGGCCAGCCTCTTCCTGCTGATCAAGCTATGGTGGCTACTGGGCCCCGAGGCCGCTCCCAGCCTGCAATTGCTGGGCTGGTTGGGGGCCGCGGCGGTGCTCTGGGGCGGGCTGCTGGCCTGGCGCCAGACCAGCCTCAAGAAGGTGGTGGCCTTCTCCACCGTCTCCCAGATGGGCTATCTGCTGCTGCTCTTGCCACTGATGGCCGCCGCCGAGGAGGGCGCCCGCCAACTGGCCTGGCAGGCTACCTGGCTGCTCTTCGTGACCCATGCCCTGGCCAAGGCGGCGATGTTCATGGCCGCCGGCAACCTGGTGCTGGCCATGGACCGCGGTGACCTGGAGGGGCTCGCCGGGGTGGGGCAGCGGCTGCCCCTGTCGCTGCTGGTCTTCGGCGTGGCGGGGGTGAGCATCATGGGCCTGCCGCCCAGCGGCGCCTTCGTCGCCAAGTGGCTGCTGCTGGAGTCGGCCCTGGCCTCCGGCCAGTGGCAGTGGCTGCTGCTGCTGGGACTGGGGAGCCTGCTGAGTGCCGCCTATGTGTTCCGGGTCTTCGCCTACTGCTTTACCTCCCGAGCCGAGGCGCCGCCCTGCCGGCGGGTGCCGACCCATCTGGATATCGTGCCCCTGGGGCTGGCCCTGGCGGCGCTCTTCCTGGGGCTGGTCGCGGGCCTCCCGCTGCTCTGGGTCGACGGGGGAGGCCTGCCATGACCCTGCTGCTGCCGACCCTGGCCACCTCGCTGCTGGTCGCGCCGTTGATCTTCCCGCTGCCCTGGGTCGACGGGGGAGGCCTGCCATGACCCTCCTGCTACTGACCCTGGCCACCTCGCTGCTGGCGGCCCCCGTGATCTTCCTGCTGCCGGAGCGCGCCCGTCGAGCACGTACCACCATCAACCTGGGGGCGGCGCTGATCAAGCTGGCCCTGGTGGCCTGGATGGTGCGGGGGCTGGCCCAGGGGATGGAGTACCGCTTTCACCTGCCGGTGATGGAGGGCTTCAGCGTCCATCTGGTGGCGGATCCCCTGGGGATCCTGTTCGCCGGCCTCTCCTCCCTGTTATGGCTCTTTACCACCCTCTATGCGGTGGCCTACCTGGAGGACTCGCCCAATCGGCGGCGTTTCTTCGGCTTCTTCAGCCTCTGCGTGGCCAGCACCCTGGGCATTGCCCTGGCCGCCAACCTCTTCACCTTCCTGATCTTCTACGAGCTGCTGACCCTGGCCACCTACCCGCTGGTGGTGCATCGTGGTACCCCGGCGGCGCTGGCCGCCGGGCGTATCTACCTGCGCTATATGGTCAGCGCCGGCTTCGTACTGCTGCTGGGGGCGGTCTGGCTACAGGCCCTGGCCGGGGAGCTGACCTTCGGTGAGCTGCGCCTGGCCGAGCTGGACGAGCGGCACCACACCACCCTGAGGGGCATCTTCCTGCTGTTGATGCTGGGCCTCGGCGTCAAGGCGGCCCTGGTGCCCCTGCATGGCTGGCTGGCCCAGGCCATGGTGGCACCGGCGCCGGTCAGCGCCCTGCTGCACGCGGTGGCGGTGGTCAAGGCGGGGGCCTTCGGCATCGTGCGTCTGGTCCATGACGTCTACGGCATCGCCTTCAGCGCCACCCTGGGGCTGCTCGGCTGGCTGACCGTCGCCGCCTCGCTCACCATCCTCTATGGTTCCCTGCGCGCCCTGGCCCAGGTCGACCTCAAGCGCCGCCTGGCCTTCTCCACGGTGAGTCAGGTCGCCTATATCGTGCTGGGGGTGAGCCTGTTCGGTCCCCTGGGCACCCTCGCCGGCCTGGCCCACCTGCTGCATCAGGGGCTGATGAAGGTGACGCTGTTCTTCTGCGCCGGCAACTATGCCGAGGAGCTGGGTATCCACCGCATCGACGAGCTGGACGGGGTAGGGCGGCGCATGCCCCTGACCAGCTTGGCCTTCACCCTGGGGGCCCTGGGCATGATCGGCCTGCCACCCCTGGCGGGCTTTATCAGCAAGTGGTACCTGGGGATGGGGGCGGTGGCCGCCGGCTCACCCTGGGTGATCACGGTGCTGGTGGCCAGCAGCCTGCTCAATGCCGCCTACTTTCTGCCGCCCCTGTATCGGCTCTGGTTCAAGGTCGCCGCGGATCCCGCCTGGCCCCAGGCGCGACACCTGGGGCGCTTCGAGACCCATGCCTGGCTATGGGGGCCGGCCCTGGCCATGGGGCTGTTCAGCCTGCTGGCGGGGGCCCTGGCGGGGCTGCCCTATAGTCCCCTGGACTGGGCGGGCCGGGTGGCCGGCGGGGAGTACTTCCCATGAGCCTGTCGATGTTGATGCCCTGGGGCCTGGCCGTTGCGGTGGCCTGGCCGCTGCTATTGGCGAGCCTGCCGGGGCTGTTCGAGCGGCGTCTGGCGACCCTGGCCTGGCTGAGCGGCCCCCTGCCGGCATTGGCCCTGGCGCTGTGGGCCCCGGCCATGGAGTTGAGCCTGGAGGCCTGGCTGCTGGGTGGGCACTGGCTGCTGGATGAGACACGCCGCCCGCTGCTGGCCTTCGGCGCCCTGCTATGGGCCCTGGCGGGGGGCTATGCCTGGGGCTATCTGGCCCCCGAGGATCCCCATCGGGGGCGCTTCGCCCGGCTCTGGAGCCTGACCCTGGCCGGTAACCTGCTGCTGCTGGTGGCCGAGGATATCCCCAGCTTCTATCTCGGTTTCGCCCTGATGACCTTCGCCGCCTATGGCCTGGTGCTGCATCAGGGCGATGAGGAGGCCCGCCGGGGGGCCTGGGCCTATCTGCTGCTGGCCCTGGTGGGGGAAGGCATGATCCTGGCCGGTCTGCTGTGGGCGGCGGGGGAGAGCGGTGCCCTGACCCTGACGGCGTTGCGCCAGGGGATCGCCGAGCAGGGGGGCAACGCCGTGGTACTGCTGCTGTGGCTGGGCTTCGGCGTCAAGGCGGGGGTGCTGGGGCTGCATCTGTGGCTGCCGCTGGCCCATCCGGTGGCGCCCACCCCGGCCAGTGCGGTGCTCAGCGGGGTGGTGGTCAAGGCCGGGGTGTGGGGCTGGTGGCAGACCCTGCCCCTGGGATTGGTCGCCCTGCCGCTGCCGGGGAGCCTGATGGTGACCCTGGGGCTCCTCGGGGCCTTCCTGGCGGCCCTCTATGGGCTCTTCATGAGCCAGGCCAAGGCGGTGCTGGCCTATTCCACGATGAGTCAGCTGGGCATGTTGGCGGCATTGACCGGGGCGGCACTGCAGGATCCCCGGCTGTGGCCGGCCTTGCTGCCGGCGCTGCTGCTCTTCGCCGCCCACCATGGTCTCAACAAGGGGGCCCTCTTCCTCGGCGTGGGCATCGCCCAGCGCCCGCCGCGACTGCCCTTCTGGCTGGTCGGGGCGGGGCTGGCCCTGCCGGCCTGGGCCCTGGTCGGTGCCCTGGCCAGCGGCCTGCCCAGCAAGTGGATGATCAAGGCCGGGCTCCATGAGGGGGACTGGCGGGGGCTGGCCCTGGCGCTGAGCTGGGCGGCGGTGGGCACCACGGTGCTGATGGGGCGCACCCTCTGGTGTCTCTATCATGAGTGGTGCCGGGCGGTGGACGAGGGCGCCGAGCCGGCCTCCCGGGCCATGCTGGCCGGCTGGCTGGGGTGCCTTGCGGCGGCGGCCCTGCTGCCGGTCTGGCTGGTGCTGCCCGAGGCGATTCGCCTGCCGCCCTGGGGCGAACTCTGGGGGCTGCTGTGGCCGGTGGTGCTGGGGGGGATCCTGATGGCGGTGGCCATTCAGCAACTGCTGGGGCGGCACCCCGCCGTGGAGGCGGCGGTGGCGACCTGGCGCCCGGGGGATCTGTGGTGGCTGGCACGGCACCCGCTGTGCCGGTGGATGCTTGACCTGAGGCGCGGCGTCGAGGCGCTGCATCGGCACAACGAGCGTTGGCACGAGGCGCGGCGCACCTGGAGCGGACGCCTGATGGCGGGGCTGGATGGCCTGGAGCGGGTCGAGACCCTGCTGCGCTGGCTGCTGTTGCCGCTGATCCTGGGGATGGGGGCGCTGCTGATCTGGGGGCTGCCGGTGACGTTACCGCTGGGGTAGTGGCTGGGCGGCGGGGGTGTCAGGCGGCTGCCTCGGAGGGACAAGGGCCCGGCCGAGGCAGGCGATGCGGCGTTTTACTCCTCTTCCTCGTCGTAGAGCCAGTCATCCTCGATGGCGCGGCGCAGGCGACGCTCCTCCAGCAGGCTCTCCACCCGGCGGCGGGCGCGCAGGGTGTCAGCGCGGCTGCTGCGCGGGCTGCGTCCGAAGTTATCGTCGTTAACGGCGTCGAGGAAATCTTGCTCGTCGGCGAGGGAGTCGTCGACTCGGTACTCTTGGCTCATGCGATGCCCTCCCATGACCCGGTGGCCATAGCGCCCGGAGCGGAGCCGGACGGTTCCAACGCCTCCTTGGGCGCCTGACTCGCCTTATAGCGTCAACTGGCCCGGGAGGGCAAGAGGGGAGTGATAACTTTAGGTAGGACTTATTTCCCGAGTTCCGCCTTGAGCCGCTCCAGCTCCTGCTGCGCCTCGACTCGCTCGGTCACGTTCTTCTGCACGCCAATATAGTAGGTGAGCTGGTCGTCCTCGTCGTAGACGGGGGTAATCGACAGCTCGTTCCAGAACAGGGTGCCGTCCTTGCGGTAGTTGCGCAGTACCTCGCGGCAGGGGTGGCCGTCGGCCAGCGCCTGGCGGATCTTGTCCAGGGCGGGCTGGTCCCGGTCATCGTTCTGCAGGAAGCGGCAATCCTGGTAGAGGATCTCGTCGGCGCTGTAGCCGGTGAGGCGCTCGAAGCCCTGGTTGACGTAGATCAGGATGGTCTCGTCACCTTCCTGCTCGGCCACCACGATGCCGTCCTCCGAGGCATCCACGATGCGTTCCAGCAGTTCCGGGCTGATCATGTGCGGTCGTTTCATCCGGGGAGCTTCCTTATGGGGACCCATGAATCACCGGGTCGGCCGGTGTCTGGGTATCATGGCCAGGCGAATCACGCTTTGCAACGCCGACGCTCCGGCCGGTGCCTGACGCCATCTCGGGGAGTCGCCGGTGAGCCACTCATCGAGGCGTGGCTGGCCGAACTCTGCCATGGGGATCTCCGCTGGCGTGCCATGGGCTCGCCCCCGGCGGGGCTGCTATGATGCCCGCTCGCATAGCGGGAGGACTCGAGATGGCACGAATTAGAATTCACTATTGTACGCAATGTCAGTGGCTGCTGCGCAGCGCCTGGCTGGCCCAGGAGCTGCTTTCCACCTTCGGCGAGGCCCTGGAGGAGGTGGCCCTGGTGCCCTCCCACGGCGGCTATTTCGAGATCTTCTACGACGACGCCTCGCTCTGGGAGCGCAAGCGGGACGGCGGCTTCCCCGACAGCAAGGAGCTCAAGCGGCGGGTGCGCGATCGCCTCGACCCCGACCGCGACCTGGGCCATATCGACCGCTGATGCATCCGCAGGGAAGGAGACCCTTATGACACAGGATCGTCAGGCCATGCTCTTTGGCCTCGGGGCGGTGGCCCTCTGGTCCACGGTGGCCACCGCCTTCAAGGTGGCGCTCGGCGAGATGTCGCCGCTGGAGCTGATCTGGCTGGCGGTGGGGGTCTCCTGGCTGGTGCTGGGGGCCCTGATGCTGCGCCAGGGCCTCTGGCGATCATCGATTCGCCACGGTTGGCGTACCGCCGCCTGGGCCGGGCTGATGAACCCGGTGGCCTACTACCTGGTGCTGTTCGCCGCCTACGACCGCCTGCCCGGCCAGGAGGCCATGGCCCTCAACTACACCTGGGCGCTGACCATGGCCTTCCTGGCGGTGCCGATCCTCGGCCAGCGGCTGACCCGCACCGACCTGTTGGCGGGACTGATCGCCTACGCCGGAGTCTGGGTGATCGCCACCCGGGGCGCCGTCCTGCGGGTCGATTTCGCCGACGCCTGGGGGGTGGGGCTAGCGCTGGCCTCGACCCTGCTGTGGGCCCTCTACTGGCTGCTCAATGCCCGGGATGGCCGTCCCGCCCTGGTGGCCCAGTGGCAGAACTTCAGCGTGGCGCTGCCGGTGCTGACCCTGATCCTGTGGTGGGGGCCCGGCTTCGCCGGCTTCAGCGGCGTGGGCCTGGCCGCCGGCGTCTATGTGGGGCTCTTCGAGATGGGCATCGCCTTCGTGCTCTGGCAGCTGGCGGTGCGCAAGGTGTCGCGCACCGCCAAGGTATCGCTGCTGATCTTCCTCTCGCCGCCGGTGTCGCTGCTGCTGCTCTACTTCATCGTCGGCGAGCCCATCCTGCCCTCCACCCTGGCGGGGCTGGTGCTGATCCTCGCCGGCCTGGGACTGCAGCAGTGGCAGAAGGCGCCGCGGCAGGAGTGAGGTACCGCCAGCAATAGAGGCGTGATCGGCGTTGGCTGTTTCAATCTGAAACAAAACAATCGTCCGTTGGCCCGAACTCTAGACCAGACTGGATCAAGGTAAGCCGCCCTCGCCTCTCCTGGGAATCAGGGGCGTGCGGGGGCAGGCAAGGATCCAAGGATGATGGGATAGGGGAGGGACTCCCGATGATCATGTTCTGTGCGGGGACGCGTCCGGAGATCATCAAGCTGGCGCCCTTGGTAGCGGAGTGCCGGGCGGCACTTGGTGAGTCATCGGCACTACTGGTCGATACCGGACAGCATGCGCCCGAGGTGCTCGACCCCCTGTTGAGCTTCTTCGGCCTGAGCGCCGAGGTTCGTTTCAACGTCCGCCAGGGCGACGACGCCCTGGCGTCTCTTAACGCACGGCTTCTCCAGGCCCTCGGCGATATCATCCGCGAGCGTGCTCCCCAGGCAGTCATCGTCCAGGGCGATACGGCATCCGCCCTGCAGGGGGCCATGGCGGCCTTTCTCTCGGGCGTTCCCGTGGGACATGTGGAGGCCGGACTGCGTAGTGGCAATCCGTGGCAGCCCTTCCCCGAGGAGATGAATCGCAGCGTGATCGGCCGGATGAGCCGGTGGCACTTTGCTCCCACGCTCCGTGCCGCTCGGGCCTTGCGTGCCGAGGTCGTCCCTGGCGAGGTACATGTCACGGGCAACACCATCGTCGATGCGGTCGAGGTGGCCAGGGAGCGAATGAGTGGCGCGGCTCATTCCCTGCTGAGCGAGTCGAGTCGCGGGATGGCACAAATGCTGCGAGCGCATCGCGGCCTCCTGGTGACGATGCATCGCCGCGAGAACTGGCGCACTGGCGTCGTGTCGGTGGCCGAGGCGGTGAAGGCCCGGCTAGCGGCGTGCCCGGAACTGGCCTGTGTCTGGGTGCTGCATCCTAATCCGAGGGTGGCGGATCGGGTCCGCGAGATACTGGGTTCTTTGCCTGCGGGACAGGCCGCCCGGCTGCGCCTGGTGGCGCCGCTGCCCTATCCCGACATGCTCTATCTGATGCAGGCCTGCGAGCTGTTGCTCACCGACTCGGGGGGGATCCAGGAGGAGGCCGTCTGCCTGGGCCTGCCGACCCTGGTGGCCCGGGACGAGACCGAGCGTCCGGAAGTGATCGAGTCGGGGTGGGGGCGCCTGGTTGGCACCCACAGGGATCGGGTCGTGGCTGCGCTGGAGGAGGGAGGCTGGCGCGGGGAGACGCTGGAGGGGAGCAATCCATTGGGCGATGGCAGCGCCGCTGGGCGTATCCTCGACCTGATCGTGCAGGGCCTGGGGAGGCCGTCATGACGCGGTCGGCAGCCACCGCCGGGGAGGCGTCTCAGGGCCCATCCTACCGCCAGGGGTTTCGGCGGCACCTCTATAGCCGCCTGATCTGGCCGTTGTTGGCGCTGGGGATCACCGGGACCATCGGCGCCCTGCTGGTGCGGCCCGATCTCAAGGGGGTCTGGGTCATCGTCACCCTCTTGACCGCCATCGGGGCCTTCCTGCCCCTGCAGTATGCCATTGCGCTGGGCGCCCTGGCCTTCGCGACGGTCGTTCCCCTGCTGTTGACCCAGCAGTCGCTCAGCGTGCTGAGTGGCGAAGTGTTCCTGGTCTTTGCGTTGTTGCCCTTCGCTCCGGTTTGGCTCTCCGCCGCCCGGGCCCAGCAGTTGGCGGCGACACGCCTGAACATGATGCTGAGCATTCCTCGGGTCAGGGCCGTACTCGATGTCTCGGATTGGAGCCTGTTACCCCGGCCACGGGGCATCGACCGGCGCCTGCGCGAGATGGCCAAGGCAGGAGCGGTGCCCACGCCCGCGCTGCTGTTTCGCCTCGACTTTCTCGATATGCGTAGGGTGAGTGAGCTGTTGGGGCGGGCCCCGGTACAGCAGGCGATATTCGACTTCGCCGGGGAGCTGCACTCGCTGTTGAGGGCCGGTGACATGCTCACCGAGGACATCGAGGGGCAGGGCGCCATGTATCTTCTGGCCTTCCATGACCCCGACGTGCCCGATTGGGCGCGAGCCCTCGTCAGGCGCCTCGAACCGGTGCTGGCCAGATCCGAGTTCGCCGTGCGCCTGCGGTATGCGCGAGTGCCCGAGGATGGCACTCGCTTGTGGGCGATGCAGTGGCATGAAGTCGACTGACCATGGTAACCATCCTGCTCTGCTCCATGCTGTTCCAGGCCGAGTATCCACCGGCCAAGGCACTGCTGTCGCTTTACCATGAGCAGGTGCGCTGTGCCCCCGAGCAGGCCTCGGTTCGGCAACCCGCCGTCGAGCCGGCGCAGCGACTCAACGACTACTTTATCGTCGACCGTGGGGTCTGGCCGGTGGTGGACGGGCAGGCCGGTGATGTCGAGGCCGTCGTTCGGGAGTATGTGTCATGGGGGGTGAATCCTGGGGTACTGCTGGGCGATCTCCTCGACGTGTCGCGAGATGCCGACCGGCGTCGGTGGCTGCGTGATGCCGTTAGCGCCGGTGGCATCCCGGTGGCCAGGCTGGATCCTGTCGAGGCCCAGGCGCAGCCCGAGCTGCTGATGGCCTGGTGCGCTCTGGGCCTCTGTCCGCAAGTCTTCTATCTGCCTGAGGGGGTTTCTCCGCTTCTCGACGGCATGTTGCCTGCCACCTACCTGAGTGCCCCCCACTTCTCCGGGCAGCCGGCCTGGCCATTGCCCCAGCAGGTGCTGGAGATCGGGGGGCGGCATGTCATCCCCCTGCTGGCGTCGGGGGACGCGGTGCGGGGGCGGGTGGTTCAACTGTCGCCGGTGAGTCACGGCCCGCTGGAGGAGATCGAGTTGCTGCCCCTGAGCTGGCGCCTCCATGGCCTGGAGTACCGTCTCGATGCGTCAGGCGAGCTCGAGACCGACTGGCCGGGCAGGGTCATGCTGGCGTTCTACGGTGTGTCGCTGTGGTTCTGGCCTTTCGTCAGTCAGCAGACCTTTCATGTCATCTACTGGCTGAGCGTCGACTTCGCCTGGATCAGCCTGGTGGTGATCCTGCTTAACGTGTTCTGGGCCGTCTCGGTGTTGATGAAACGCCGTGAGATGAAGCGCCGGTTGGGACCAGGGAGGGAGCATGAATCTCGGTGATGCCATGCTGGTGACGGCCCTGTGGGGCATCTGGACGATGCTGGCCTATTGGGTATTCCTGAGTGTCGGGGCCTCACGATACTACTTCTCCAGTAACGAAGAGGTCGTTCGTCTCGCGCGGTGGGAGGGGCACCTTCCCTTCGTGAGTGTCATGGTGCCGGCGCATAACGAGGCGTTGGTCATCGAGCGTACCGTGCGCGCCCTGTGTGGCCAGGATTACCCGGTTGATCGCTATGAGGTGATCGTGGTGAACGATGGTTCCAGCGATGGTACCGGGGACATCGTGGCGGAGCTGTGCGAGGAGTTTCCCCAGCTACGCTGCTACGACGTGCCGATAGGCGAGGGCGGCAAGGGGAAGTCGCGCACCCTCAATGTGGGGCTTGTCCAGGCCCGTGGCGAGTTGATCTCGGTCTTCGATGCCGACAACACCCCCGAGCCCACCTGCCTCTGGCTGCTGGTGGCGACCCTGGAGAACGACCCCAGGCTGGTGGCCGTCAACGCCAAGGTGCGGACGCGTAACCGCGATGCGACCTGGCTGACCCGCTTTATCAACCTGGAGTTCATCTATTTCCAGTGGCTCTTCCAGGGCGGGCGCTGGGCCTGGTTCGGCCTGTCGATGCTGATGGGCACCGGTTACGTGATTCGTCGGGATGCCATCGACGTCCTGGGTGGGTTCGATGAGACCTCGCTGGTGGATGATACCGAGATGAGCCTGCGCATCTTCCGTGGCGATCAGCGCATTCGCTGGGTGCCCTATGCGGTGACCTGGGAGCAGGAACCCGAGACCTTTCGCGCCTGGTTGCGCCAGCGCATTCGCTGGACCCAGGGCAACCTGTCGGTGATCTGGAAGTACTTGCCGCATGCCGTCAACCACCCTTATCCACTGGGGCTGGAGATACTGACCTTCCTCTTCAACTATGTGATCTTCGTGCCGGCCCTGGTCACCAGTCACCTGACCTTTCTGCTATCGATACTGGGGGTGGTGACGGTGGATATCCCCGGGCCCTATCTCTATATGTGGATCCTCGCGGTGGTGATTTTTACCCTGCATATGTCGTTCGCCGCCTTGAGCGAGGACCGCCGCTGGTCCGACGCGGACTATTCGCTCCTCTGCTATTTCACCTATGCCCAGCTGTTCATTCTGGTCCTGTTCTCGGCGGCCTATCAGAACCTGATGGGGCGCCTGTTCAGGAAGAAGCTGCATTGGGCCAAGACGGCCCGCACGGAAGAGGGGGAGTGACGGTGCCAAGGATTCGCGTGACCTGGTGGCTGATAATGGCCTGGATGCTCTCGGCCCCGCCGGTGCTGGGGGCGGCCTGGCCCCTGGCCGATATCGATGTCGAGGAGGCGGCGACGCAGATCAGCCGCTATGTGTATGTTCCCGAGGGGCAGCGCTTCGGCGCGGTGAGCCTGAACGCCACGCTGCTGGGTCAGGGGGGAGAGCATCGGCTGATGGTACGCCTCGACGGCGATATCGTGCATCTGGTCGAGCCGCATGGCCGCCAGACGATCCGGGCGGCGCTGCCGGACCTGACGCCGGGGTTTCATCGTCTCGACTTCCTGGGCTGGCCGGCACGCTACATGGCCGATGAGTCTCTTCAGGAGAGGTGTCCGATGCCACTCTCCCGGCCTTTTCAGTTGCGTGAGCTGTCGCTCGATTACCGCCCCCGGTCAACCGGGGAGGTGGCACTTAAACACTTGCCCGACGGGCTGTTCAACCGTGGTCACCCCGGCGGGGCCCTGGGGCACCTGACGATCGAGGCGGGCGACGAGGACGCCTATACGGCGGCCGCACGGCTGGTGAGCTGGCTGGACCGCCAGGCCGACCTGAGATGGGAAACCGGAACGCGGCCGGGTGAGGTGGACTTCGTCATTGATATCCGCCATGACGCCGCCCTGGCGCCGCCGGCCCGGGTCGCCTTGATACCGGCGCGCTGGGAGGGCGAGGCGCCCCGACCGGCGACCCTGGAAATTCGCTATCGCCAGGTTCGGGCCTTGCACGCGGCGGTGCTGGCCCTGCTGGATGTCACCCAGCGGGACCAGTTGCTCGATGCTCATGCCGATTTCGACGTCGAGCGCCGCGAGCCGGTGTGGGCCAGGCTGCGCGAGCCGCGCACGCTGGCCGAGCTGGGGCTCGAGGATATTCGCCTGGCCAGCACCGGGCAGGCGACCTACCTGCTGGACTATCCCCCCCACTGGCAGCCGACCGGCGTGCCTCGTGGACAGTTGCTACTCCGCGGACAGGCGGGCCTTCCCCAGGGGGCGCATCTCAACCTCTGGATGGAGGGGGCGCTGAGTGGTTCGCAGCCGTTGCACGAGCTGGCCAGTCACAATATCGAGCGCACCCTCCCCCTGGCCGGAGTCGCGGTTCCCGAGCGGCCCCGGCTGACGCTGGAGCTGGCGGCCGAGCTGGAGGTGACGCGCCACTGTTACCTGCCCCTGCAGGGAGACCTGTGGATCGATGCCGAGGAGAGCGAGGTGGGCTTCGAGTATGTGCCCAAGGCCGGCCTGATGGCCCTCATCCCGCGATTGATCGCCGCCCCCAGCGTTCGTTTGCCGGAAGATCACGCCGAAGCGGGGATGCAGCTGCTGACCGCCTTGATGCGTGCCCACCGGCAAGCGGCCACGCCGGATCCGGTGCCGTATCGAGTGCGACTCGCGGGCGACGGGCGGGACGACATGGGCGAGGCGCCCAGTGTCGAGATTCGGGTGGAGCCCGCCATGGCTGATAGGCTGCAGGCGCGCTTCCCCGAGCGGTTGCAGCCCGGGTTCGCCGAGGGAGCACTATGGTGGCGCGCCGATGAGCAGGGACGTGGCCTGATTACCGCGGCCTCGCCCGAGGTGCTGCGGCGTGGCGCCGCGGTGCTGCCGGAACACTGGTGGCGCATCCCGGATGGGACACGAGAGGCCCTGCTGCATGCCCAGGATGGCACCCTGGTGGTGCTGGCGCACCGCCCGACGCCGGTCGCGGCCCCCTCGCGGGCGCTCTCCCGTGATCAGCTGCACTGGGGGCTGATCGCCGTGGCGACGCTCTTCGCGCTGATCGTCCTGTGGCTTGTCTGGTGGCGCCGGAGGCAGGGCGCATGAGGGCTTGGCTGATGAGGCGGGCGCCCTGGGTGCTGGTGATGGGGCTGCTCACCTCGCCGGCTGCGGCGGAGGCGCCGGAGGTGGAGCGGCTGCTCAATCGCTATTATGACGCCCAGCGACAGGGCGACCCGGACGAGGTGGTCGTGAGCCTCGAGGCGATCCTGGCCATCGAGCCGACGCATGCCACCGCCTGGCGTGCCCTGGGCTACCATCATCAGTCCCAGGGGCGACATACCGCCGCCGCCGAGGCCTTCCTGGCGGCGGCCGGCGAGCCGCCACAACATGAGATGCTGATGGCGGCCGGTTATGCCTATCAGGCCGATGGCCGAGAGGCGGCGGCCACGCGGACCTTCCGTCAGGCCGCCGAGGGGGCGGTTACCTCGGCGGCCTATGCGCAGGCCTGCCAGGCCCGAGTCTATACGGCGGCCCTGATGCACCGGCGGTTGCCGTCGCCCTGGGGGCTCTCGGTCTACAGCGATACCCTCTATGCCTCGCGCTTCGATAATACCGTGACCGAGAATCGTGTGCGCCTCAGGCGTTACCTCGACGCGGAGCGGCGGAGCGCGGTCTATGGCATGTTGACGTATCAGGACGATTGGAAATCCCGGGTGGTCGATGGCATTCCCGAGATCTACAGCGACAACTATGTCGGTATCGGGGGCGGGGCCGAGTGGTGGCCCCACCCCGCCGTCAGGCTCTATGGGGAGCTGAGCTATGACCGCGACCTGCTGGCACGGGATGGTGAGCGACGCACGGGCATCGATAGCCGGGTCGGCCTGGACGCCTTTCAGGCCTGGGGCGCCCCGCGACGCTGTTCTCTGCATGGGGAGTGGCCGCTGGCACCCTATGGCCAGGCCTATGCTTCCATACAGTATCCCAGCCGTTACGAGAACCTGCTGGGGCAGCTTACCCTCTGGCAGGGCTGGCGCTTGTATCGCCACCGGATGAGCGAGGTCTCGGTCTATGCCAAGGTCAACCTGCTGTGGGACAGCGAGGGGCTCTACTACAACAATGTCATCGAGGCGGGGCCGGGCCTCTCCTGGCAGCCCTCCCTCGCCTGGCCCGTGGAGATTCGCCTGGAGCGACTCTTCGGTCGCTACCTGAGAGGCGAGCATGATGAAGACGGCTATGCAACGACGCAGCTACAACTGGTCGTCAGCTTCGATATCTAGTCGCCTGTCGCCGCCAGCGCCGAGCCGTCTAGAAAAGCCAGGGCGCCAGCAGGCGCAGGGCCAGCACCTGGTGGGTTCGCAAGTGGCGGGCCGAGAAGGCGTAAACCTCGAGTCCCCGGTAGCTGCGCAACTGGTCAATCAACTGGCTGAGACTGGCAGGGCCAAGGTGGCCGTCGCGGCGCAGCTGAAAGGCCTCCATCACCATGATCAGGCGTGAAGGGCCCAATACCTCGGCCAGCGCGTCGGCGCGGGCGCGTGCCTGAGCCGGTGTCTGTCGGCCGACGCCGACGCCGTCCTGATAAAGCAGGATCGCGTCCTCGGGCAGCCAGGAGGCGACCCAGCTCGCATAGCCCCGGGGCGTCATCTCATAACCGCCATAGCTGCTGACATAGCGGGGGCGGGGCAAGGTGTCGAGGTAGGCCCGGTAGGCATCGGCATCCCGCCAGTCCGGGCTGAATTCGATGGGCGCATACCACCCCGCCACCGGGAAAGCGACGTCTTCGACCAGCATTGCCCCCTGTTGACCGAGGCGCTGCCAGTGCCGCCGGGCGTCATCGAGGTGCATGCGCGAGGCCAGGCCGAGAATGATCCGCGAGGCCCAGGGCTCGCGTCCCAGGGCTTCCCAGTCCGGTAACCTCGGTTGTGGCGCGAACTGGCTCGAAGGCAGCCAGGCCAGGTTATCGTTGAGTGACCACTGGACCAGCAGGCTATCGGCGCCTAGCAGGTGCCACTGGCCTTGGGGGCGGGGATAGTCATTGGTCGGCTGCCAGATGATACCGTCCAGCAACGAGGGCGCGGGCCGCGACGCCAGGATCACCACGCCGATGGCCAGTGCCAGCAGCAGGAGCAGACCAGTCTTGGCGAGGCGCTTCATTGGTCGCCGCCGTTCGGCGGGGTTGCCGGCCAGGCATCGGCTAGCAGCGGTTTCCGGGCCGGCCAGACGTTATCGAGGATGACCGGCCGGGTCTCGGCGTAGGGGCGGATGCCATCGGCCTGCATCAGGCCGTTGTCCAATACCAGCAGTAGGAGGGGAGCGTGGGCACTGATCACGCCTGCCAGCCACAGGCCCAGCGACCGCCGGGGGCGGCCGGCATCGCAGACTGGCCTCTTGTCGCGCCAGCCGGTCGGGAATTCCTTGACCATGTCGTACTCCTCGTCTAGCGCTCGATGCTCCCTTTCCCCGATTTTACACGACGATGCCCTCGGCAAGGTGGACGGCAGTGGCGAGCGTCACCGGCCATCGAGATTCTCCTGCGTGGCCGGCCTGGGACTGCAGCAGTGGCAGAAGGCGCCCTGAATTAAAGCTCCCCGCAAGACCGCCGATAGATAGCGTAAGCAAAGGTAACCCAAGATTGCTCTCAGTCACCGCCTTGGCGGGAAGGGGACAATATCAGCCACTTCCCGGATAGCACCTGGAGTGCGGCGGTGGCCGCATCCTGGCGTAGCAATAGCGGCTATATCAGGGTTATAGGGTTTTCTAATAATAACGATACTGTTACATTTTGTGACGCCTTGTTGACCTGTCGCCTCGCCTACTAGGGGCTGGTGGCGTTGTCGGCAAGGAACTCAACCAAAAAAATACAAGGACGTGTCACCGCCCGCCTCGGTGGTACGTCGAGACGACAGGGAGAACTCTCGATGACGCTGCCTTCCGGCCTGCGCCCTACTTTCGCTATGCGCCTATCCCCCCTGGCCCATGCCACCGCATTGGCATCCAGTTGCCTGGTGCTGGGTGGACTCTCCTCCGTGGCCTGGGCCCAGGCCAGTAGCGAGCAACTGCGCGAGGTGGCCCAGCAGGCCCTGACCAGCAATCCCCAGGTCCAGTCGGCCTACCACGGTTTCCTGGGCGCCGAGCATCGGGTGGACGTGGCCCGCGGCGGCTACCTGCCGAGTCTCGACGTGACCGCGGGCATCGGCCAGGAGAGCCGCGAGGGCGACGGCCGCGGCAGCTTCGACTCGGATTTCGCCGAGATCTCGCTGACCCAGATGATCTATGACGGCTTCGCCACCCGCAGCGAGGTGGAGCGGCTCGACCGCGCCAAACTGGTGCGCTACTACGAGCTGCTCGGTACCAGCGAAGAGGTCACCCTGGAGGTGACCCGGGCCTATCAGGACGTGCGCCGCTACCGGGAACTGGTGGAGCTGGCCCGGGACAACTACGCCAAGCACCTGGAGGTCTTCGAGCAGATCGAGCAGCGGGTGCTGGCCGGCGCCGGGCGTCGCGTCGACCTGGAGCAGATCAGCGGCCGCCTGGCCCTGGCCGAGTCCAACCTGATTACCGAGGCCTCCAACCTGCACGACGTCAGCGCCCGCTATCAGCGCCTGGTGGGTGCCCTGCCCGCCGACGCCCTGGCACCGGCTCCCTCCTTCGAGGCGGAACTGCCGGCCTCCGTCAGCGAGGCGGTGCAACTGGCCTACGAGGGCAACCCCGGCTTCCATGCGGCCATCGAGAATATCGCCGCGGCCCGCGCCGAGCGCGACGGCACCCGCTCGGCCTTCCAGCCGCGCCTCGATTTCCGCGCCACCGCCGGTACCAACAACCTCGACGATGTGGCCGGGCGCCGCGACAGCCAGACCGTGGAGTTGGTGGCCAGCATGAACCTCTACCGGGGCGGCAGCGACCTGGCCAGCTTCCGCCGCGCCAGCGACCTGGTGGAGCAGGCGAGCAGCCAGCGCGACCTGGAGTGCACCAATGTGCGCCAGACCACCCAGATCGCCTATAACGATACCCGTCGCCTGCGCGAGCAGTTGAATCACCTCAATCAGCATCGCCAGTCCATCGACCGGGTGCGCGGCGCCTACCAGCAGCAGTTCGATATCGGTCAGCGTACCCTGCTCGACGTGCTGGACAGCGAGAACGAGTACTTCGAGGCCAGCCGCGCCTACGTCAATGCGCAGTACGACGTGGCCATCGCCGATGCTCGCACCCTGGCCGCCATGGGTCGCCTGATGCCGACCCTGGGGCTGATGAGCGAGCAGATCCCGACCCTGGCCGAGCTCTCCAGCGAGGGCGTCAGCCTCGACCCGCAGAGCCTCTGCCCGGTGCGGGCGCCCACCGCCCAGACCCTGGACGACCTGATCGGCGATATCTCGGTCTCCGTGGAGCCCTATGCCCCGGATATCACCCTGAGCGCCGACGCCCTCTTCGCCATCAATAGCGCCGAGCTAAGCCCCATGGCTCAGGAAGAGCTGGCCCGCTTGGCGACTCAGCTTCGCGAGCGCAGCGATATCGGCCGTATCCGCATCGACGGTCATACCGACAGCAGCGGTGGCGATGCCATCAACCAGCCGCTGTCCCAGGCGCGCGCCGAGAGCGTCGCCGATTTCCTGATCTCCCGGGGCGTCTCCGCCGAGCTGATCGAGAGCCGTGGCCATGGTGCCAGCCGTCCCGTGGCCGGCAACGACACTCCCGCGGGGCGTAGCCAGAATCGTCGCGTCGAGATTACCCTCGCCGAGTGATGAAGCGTTGCCCCGGTCCCGTCCGATGACAGCGACGGTGCCGGGGCGGCTACCCCCAGTCAGCGTTAGGGAAGCTGCATAGTGACCACGGATGCGAAGGAAGCGGTGGCGGCGCCCCGGGCGCCCGCCCAGGACGATCTGCTGGGCTGCCTGCAGATCATCGCCAGGGCCCATGATCACGACACCAGCGAGTCGGCGCTGGTGGCCGGTCTGCCCCTGGAGGAGGGCAAGCTGACGCCGGGGGTGCTGCCCCGGGCCGCCACCCGGGCGGGCCTGTCGGCGCGCCATGCGCGAGCCTCTTTATCGCAGATCAATGCCGACCTGCTGCCGGCGATCCTGCTACTGGAGCCCGGCCGCGCCTGCGTGCTGGTGGCGCTGGATGTCGCGGCGGGGGAGGCCGAGGTGCTCTACCCGGAGCTGGGCGATGCCAGCGTGCGCCTGACGCTTGCGGGGCTCGAGTCGCGCTACGCGGGGCAGTTGATCTATGTGCGCCCCAAGTTTCGCTTCGATGGCCGGGGTCGCGGGGCCAGGCGTGAAGCGAAGGGCCACTGGTTCTGGAGCGTGATCGCCGAGAATCGCCGCCTCTACCGGGACGTGATCCTCGGCTCGGTGATGATCAACCTCTTCGCCGTGGCCATGCCGCTGTTCGTGATGAACGTCTATGACCGCGTCGTGCCCAACCAGGCCACCGAGACCCTCTGGGTGCTCTCCGTGGGCATCTTCCTGGTGCTCTGCCTCGACCTGGTGATGAAACTGCTGCGGGCGGCCTTCGTCGACCTGGCCGCCAGTCGTGCCGACGTCAAGCTCTCGGCGAGCCTGATGCAGCGGGTACTGGGCATGCGCCTGGAGGGGCGGCCGGCCTCCACCGGCTCCTTCGCTTCGACCCTGCAATCCTTCGAGTCGGTACGCGGCTTTATCGGCTCGGCCACGGTGGTGGGGCTGGTCGATCTGCCCTTCGTGCTGCTGTTCGTGGCGATCATCGCGGTGATCGGCGTGCCGCTGGTGATTCCTATCGTGGTGGGGATCGTCTTCGTGCTGCTCTATGCCCTGGCGGCCCAGAGCAAGTTGCACGAGCTTTCCGAGACCACCTGGCGGGTCAGCGCCCAGCGCAATGCCTCCCTGGTGGAGTCCCTGGGCAGCCTGGAGACGGTCAAGACGCTGCGCGCCGAGAGCCGCCTGCAGGCCATCTGGGAGAAGGCCACTGCCTACCTGTCGCGGACCTCCGCGCAGCTCAGGCTGATCAGTACCTCGGTCTCCAGCGTGGCGCTCTGGGCCCAGCACACCGTGGCGGTGGCGGTGATCATCATCGGCGTCTATCTGATCATCGCCGGCGACCTCTCCCAGGGCGGGCTGATCGCCGCCTACCTGCTCTCGTCCCGGGCCATGGCGCCGGTCAGCCAGGCCGCGGCCCTGCTGGCGCAGTATCACCAGTCCTCCACGGCGCTGGCGTCACTGGACGAGGTGATGAAGACGCCGGTGGAGCGTCCCGAGGAGAAGGCCTTCGTCTCGCGTCCGGTGGTGCAGGGGGCCCTGGAGGCGAAGCGGGTCAGCCTGCGCTACCCGGACGAGGAGCGCGAGGCGCTGCACGACCTGTCGCTATCGATTCGCCCGGGCGAGAAGGTCGCCCTGCTGGGGCGGGTCGGCTCCGGCAAGTCGACCCTCAACAAGCTGTTGCTGGGGCTCTACCAGCCCACCGCCGGTGCGCTGTCCCTGGATGGGGTCGATATTCGCCAGTTCGACCCCCTCGAGCTGCGTCGGCATATTGGTTACGTGCCTCAGGACGTGGATCTGTTCTTCGGCTCCCTGCGCGAGAATATCGTCGCCGGTGGCGGCAGCGAGGGGGTGGATGACGAGGCCCTGCTCAAGGCCTGCGAGATCAGCGGCCTGGCAGCGCTGGTCAACAGCCATCCCCAGGGCGTCGACCTGCCGGTGGGCGAGCACGGGCAGCGCCTCTCCGGCGGCCAGCGCCAGGCGGTGGCCATCGCCCGGGCCCTGGTCAACGACCCCCAGGTACTGCTGCTGGATGAGCCCACCAGCGCCATGGATCACGCCAGCGAGGAGGCCTTCAAGAAGCGCCTCGCCGAGTACGCCGAGGCCAAGACCCTGGTGGTGGTGACCCACCGTACCTCGCTGCTGGCGCTGGTGGAGCGTATCGTGGTGATCGACGCCGGCAAGGTGGTGGCCGACGGGCCCAAGGAGAAGGTCATGGCCGCCCTGCGCAGTGGCCAGATCGGGAGGGCCGGCGCATGACCGAGCGTCAGGACCCATCCGCCGAACAGCAGGGCTTCGAGGCCATCGGGCGCTTGTCCCGGCGGGGCGGCAGGCCGATGCGCCCGCTGATCGATCGCCTCTTCGCCCGGGGCGTCTCCTCCCTGAATCTTAATCGCGACTGGGCCAGTGATGCCGACTGGGCGCGCCTGCAGCAGGAGCCGATGCGCGCCCGGGGGCTCCTCTACGCGGTCTTCCTGTCGCTGATCCTGCTCGGCGCCTGGGCCTATTTCGCCCAGCTCGACGAGGTGGCCCGGGGCGCCGGCCGGGTGATTCCCTCCTCGCAGCTGCAGAAGGTGCAGTCCTTCGACGGAGGCGTGGTGCAGGAGATCCTGGTGCGCGAGGGCGAACGGGTCGAGGAGGGGCAACTGCTGATGCGCATCGACCCCACTCGTTTCGTCGCCAATTTCCGCGAGAATCGCGCCCAGGCGCTCGCCCTGCAGGCGCGTATCGCCCGACTTCAGGCCCTGGTCAGTGGCGGTGCCTTTATGCCGGGAGCGGAGCTGCTGGCCGAGGCGCCGAGTCTCGTCGATCGCGAGCGGGAGCTCTATGAGAGTCGCCGGGAGGAGCTGCGCGAGGCCCAGGGGATCGCTCGCGAGCGCCTCGAGCAGCGCCGGGAAGAGCTGAATGAAGCCCAGTCGCGGTTGGATACGGCGAATCGAGAACTCGGTATGGCCAGCCGTGAGCTGAACCTGACCCGTCCGCTGCTGGAGGCGGGGGCCGTCTCCGAGGTGGAGGTACTGCGCCTCGAGCGGGAGGTCTCCCGGGTCAGCGGCGAGCGCAACCAGGCCCGCTCCCAGGTGGCCAGGCTGGAGGCGGCGGTGGAGGAGGCCGAGGCGCAGCTGCGCGAGGTAGCGCTGGAGAAGCGCGGCGAGTGGCGGGATCGACTGGCCTCCGCCAGTGGCGAACTCTCGGCCCTGGATGAGTCGAGCACCGGCCTGCAGGACCGGGTGCGCCTGGCGGAGATTCGCTCCCCGGTGAATGGCGTCGTGCAGCGGCTGCATATCAATACCCTGGGGGGCGTGGCCCAGCCCGGCCAGGACGTGGTGGAGATCGTCCCCGAGGACGAGCTGTTGCTGGTGGAGGCACGGATCGCGCCCCAGGATATCGCCTTCCTGCGCCCGGGCCAGCCGGCCACCATCAAGCTGACGGCCTACGATTTCGCCATCTATGGCGGCCTCGAGGCGGAGCTCGAGCATATCAGTGCCGACACCATCACCGACGATAACGACAACACCTTCTACCTGGTGCGGGTGCGTGCCCTGGAGGAGAGCCTGGCCGGCTTCGGCCGCCGCGACCTGGCGATCATTCCCGGCATGACCGCCCAGGTGGATGTGATCACCGGCAAGCGCAGCGTGCTGGAATACCTGCTAAAACCCATCTTGCGTGGCGCTGGCAACGCCCTATCCGAAAGGTAAGCACATGGAAAAGACGCTTTTCGTGGTTCGTGGGGAAGAGACGCTACCGCGCTGGCAGGCCGCCTTCCCGGAAGGCGAGCGCTGCACGGCGGAGCAAGCCCAATCGTGCGTCCAGCGTGGGTGCCTCGTCTGGGTGTCTGAGCGTGTCGAGGCCTGGCCGACGCTGGTGCGGCGGTGGAGCCAGCGGGGGGCGGTAATCGTGGTGCTCTCCTACCGGCCCCATCAGGCCCAGGGGCTCGAGGCCCTGGAGGCCGGTGCCAGGGGTTATGTGCATGCCCTGGCCAATATCGAGGTGCTGCGCCAGGTGGCTACCGTGGTCATCCACCAGGGGCTCTGGGTGGGTCCCGAGCTGCTCTCCCGGGTCGTCGGCTCCGGCTTTCGCGCCCTGGGCGGCGCGCCCTGGGCGAATCAGGAATGGCTCGAGCGGCTGACCGAGCGGGAGCACGCGGTGGCCCTGGCCGTGGCGGATGGGCAGAGCAACAAGGAAGTGGCCCGGCGTCTCGAGATCAGCGACCGCACCGTCAAGTCCCACCTCAGCGCCATCTTCCGCAAGCTCGAGGTGCGCGACCGCATGCAACTGGTGCTGCGCCTCTCCCAATCGGAGACCGTCGACTCCTGACGGCCCCTCTATCGTAGCGATGGCTATCTAGGCCATCGGTACGATAGGTTTCCCCCTCCGCTTTGCATAGCATCCTTTATCAGTAATAAAAGGATCGTTTCGCTTTGTCAGGAACGGTCAAGGCTTACGCAAAGGGAAATTCGTTATGGCAATGCCTACCATTCTGTCGATCACCGGTCAGGCCTGGGCGCGGGATGCCGATGGCAACCTGAGGGAGCTGAGCGTCGGCGACACCCTGCGAGACGGCGAGGTGCTGGTCACCTCCGATAACGGCAGCGTGCAACTCGACTTCAACGACGGCCTGGCCCCCCTGGATATCGGTGGTGGCCAGGAAATTGCCATGACCCCCGAGGTGGATGCCGAGACCCCGCCGGATGTGGAGGCCAGTAGCGTCCAGGACGCCGATCTGGACGCCCTGCTCGCCGCCCTGGACGAAGGCGAAGGGGACCTGCTCGAGCTGCTGGATGCCACCGCCGCGGGTGGCGGTGGTGGCGGCGGCGCCGAGGCTGGGCACAGCTTCGTGCGCCTGGCGCGGGTGGCCGAGGATACCCCGGAAGCCGAGCTGGCCTTCGATACGGCCCTGGCCGATGACGAGACTGTGGAATTCACCACTGCCGAAGCCGCGGTTCTGGATGAGGAAGCTCCCGAGCCGGAGCCGGAACCCGAGCCGGAGCCGGAGCCCGAACCCGAGCCCGAGCCGGAGCCTGAGCCCGAACCCGAGCCGGAGCCCGAACCGGAGCCCGAACCCGAGCCCGAACCGGAGCCCGAACCGGAACCCGAGCCCGAGCCCGAACCCGAGCCCGAACCCGAGCCGGAACCCGAGCCCGAGCCCGAGCCCGAGCCGGAGCCGGAGCCGGAGCCGGAACCCGAACCCGAGCCGGAGCCCGAACCCGAACCCGAACCCGAACCCGAGCCGGAACCCGAGCCGGAGCCCGAGCCCGAACCCGAGCCCGAACCCGAGCCGGAGCCCGAACCGGAGCCCGAGCCGGAACCCGAGCCGGAGCCGGAGCCGGAGCCCGAGCCCGATACACAGTCACCGAGTGTCGCTGTGGCGCTACAAGGTGCCGGTGAGGATGGCGTCTATAACCAGGAGGAGATCGGCGAGGACGGCACCGTCACCGCCAAGGTTACCCTGGAGGCAGGTACCCAGGTGGGCGATATCCTGGTGGTCAGCGATGGTAACGGTAGCGGGGTGTTCAGCGGCGAAGTCTCCCAGGCGATGCTCGATGACGGCTTGAGTGTCGAGGTGGCGGTGAGCGCGGACGACACCCGGGTCGGCGTCAGTGCCACGGTGACCGATGCCGCCGGCAATAGTGACAGCGCCGATGACAGCAAGGGCATCGACACCGACGCCAGCGCCACCATCGGCATCGACACCATCGCCGGTGACGACGTGATCAACGGCGAGGAAGCCGAAGGCGACATCACCATCACCGGCAGCGTGGGCGGCGACGCCGGCGAAGGCGACAGCGTCACCCTGAGCGTGGGCGGCAACCAGTACACCGGTGAAGTGGACGAAGACGGCAACTACGCCATCGAGGTGCCGGGCAGCGTGCTGGCCGACCACGACAGCATCAGCGCCGAGGTCAGCGGCGAGGATGCGGCCGGCAACCCCTATGGCGCCGAGGCCGAGCGCGACTACGATGTGGATGCCTCCGCGCCCACCGTCGATGTGGCCCTGGGCAATGAGCAGGCAACGCTGGTCGAAGGTGAAACGACGTCGATCGCTATCGACTTCAGCGAGTTGGCTTATGACGTGAGCGAGGGTGGGCCGCTGACCGCCGAGCAGGTGGGCGACTTGCTGGAGCTGGATGGCCTGGAACTGGTGGGGGAGCTAGTTCAGGATGCCGCCGACCCGACGCTTTGGACCGGTACCGTGGTCGCCACCGGCGAGCCCGGGGAAGACGCCACTGCCAGCATCGCCGGCGCCAGCTATGCCGATGCCGGGGGCAACCTCGGTAGTGGTGATAGCGACGACTTGCTGGTAGCCACTTCCGATAACTTCGAGCCACCGACTATCGACGCTATCATCGCCGGGGTCGCCGCCCATACCAGCGGTAATGGTGGTGGTAATGGAAATACCGGCACCTACGCCAATAATGGCCAAGGAGGTCGCCTGAAAGGTGATGCCATGGCGGGTAGTGGTTCCACCGTCGGTGTGCCGAAGGACTCGGATGGCTACTATGGCGTCGATCATAACGGTAACGGAAAGAAAGATAATCCCGATATGATCGATGGTAACGAGGCGCTACTGATTCAGACGGCACAGCCCCTGGAAAGCATGACCTTTGCGATCAAGGGGGATCTGAGCGGGGCGACCTACTCGCTCTTCGATAGCGACGGTAATCGTATCGGCGACCCGGCAGAGATTGTGGTCACGGATGGCCGTGTGGAGATCACCAGTGACGAGGCCTTTAGTTATATCGCTTTCGATGGTAATTCCAGCGGTGACTCGGAATTCTCCGTCAAGCCTACTGGCTATGTGATCGAGTCAGGTGAGCAGTTCATTCAAGGTGCGAATAGTGATGACACTCTGACTGGTGATGATGGCGACGATATCCTGATCGGCGGTGGCGGGGACGATATCCTGATCGGTGGTGAGGGAGACGATGTCTTCCAATGGCAACTGGGCGATGAGGGGGAGAGCGATGCTCCCGCCGTCGACGTGGTCAGGGACTTCGCCGATGATGACGATGTACTCGATGTTGCCGACTTGCTCCAGGATGAAGAGTCAACAGTGGATCTCGGTAGCTATGTCGTGGCCGAAGAGGATGGCGCGGATACCGTGCTTTATCTGAACTCCCAGGGCAGCCTGGGGGGCGACAAGGAGAATGCCGATCAGGTGATTCGCCTGGAAGGAAAAGCCTTCAGTGACTTCGGGGCAACGCCGGGAGATGGCGAGGACCTGATTGCCAAGATGATCGCCAGTGGCCAATTAAATATCGATCAATGATATACTCGATATTGCCTATTACCTAAGGTTTCCGCCCGGTTATGCCGGGCGGTTTTTTTATGGAGTGAAAGCCATGTACGTCAAACGTGATGAAGATGGTGCCATTATCAAGGTCAGTAAGGTCCAGGACGAGGAGTGTCAGGAGCTTGTGGCTAGTGGCGACATGGCGTTAAGTGAGTTTCTTGGCGTCGCTGGTGAGCACGATGAACTGACGCGTTCGGATCTCGACTTCGTGCGCGTACTGGAAGACGTGATTCACCTGTTGATGGACAAGGGGGTGATTCGCTTTACCGACTTGCCGGATGCGGCTCGTGACAAGCTGGTCACGCGCCAGAGTCTGCGGCGGCGCATCAATGATATCGGGTTGATGGGGGAGGAGGATGATGTGATCTGACATCCTCCTCCATGCGGCTGGAGTAGTGGCATATCGGATGTGCTCGCTGATGCTCGCGTATCCGACTTGCGGCTTGGTTAGTCGGCCAGGCGTACGCCGGGACCGGTAGCTCCATCCAGGCCAAGGTCGATGGCCGTTTGCCACTCGGCGTCGCTGGCGACACCCTCGGCGATCGCCAGGATGCCCAGGGAGTGGCAAAGCGTCGCCATGCCGCGCAGGATGGTCTGTCGTTGCGGGCTCGCCTCGATGCCCTGAATCAGGCTGCGGTCGAACTTCAGGTAGGAGAGGCCGCTGTCCTGCAGGTCGCCGAGGCGGGTAAATTCGCTGCCCACATGCTCCAGGCCGATTCGGCAGCCCAGGGGATACAGCTCACGGCACAGATGGCGGAAGCGCTCCAGGTCGCGCAGGGCGGCGGATTCCGGTAGTTCAACCCACAGCAGTTTAGCTTCCTCGGGGTGCGCCTTGAGCAAGGCAGTAAGTTGGCTCAGGAAGCGCGCATCGCGAATCGAGGCGGGCGAGAGGTTGATCCCCAGGGGGCCTTGCTCCCTGGTAATCGTAGCGATAGCTGCCTTGGTCACGGCCAGGTCGAGTAGGGTCGAGAGATCCAGACGCGATACCCAGGGCATAAAGGTGCCCGCCGCTCGCCACTCTCCCTTTAGATAGAGACGCGAAGGGCTTTCCCGGTGCATAAGCCCCCCCTCGGCATCGAGTACCGGGAAGTTGGCCAGGCGTGGGCCTTGGGCGATGGCCTGCTCCAGGGCGTGACGCCAGTCGGCACGGTTGGTGTAGAGCAGATCGCCGCGCGGCGTTTCCACCCATTGCTGGCCCAGGTCTCCCTGGGTTTCGGCGGCGGCCAGGGCGCCATCCAGGCCGGTCATCAGCTCGCCGATGGTGTCTTCCGGCGCATAGTGGCAGAGGGCCGATGGCAGTCCCAGCCTCATCGAGGCCTCGCCGAGTCGCAGGGCGTCCAGCTCGGCAGAGAGCGCCTCGGCCACCTGATCAGGATCCTCGCTACCGGGGACCAGCAGGGCAAAATCGCCGCCATTCAGGCGGCCCACGACACCGCCTCCCTGGGCTAGGGCGATCCTGTGAAGGCCCTGACTCAGGCTCTTGAGCAGCTCATTGGTATGCGCCCGGCCCAGGGCCTGATTGACCTCGGTCAGTTGCGCCAGGCGTACCAGAGCCAGGCTGCCGTTGGCACGCTCATCGTCGCTTTCGAGATGAGTACTTAACTGGGTCATAAAGGCATCGCGGCTCAGGGCGCCGGTCGCTTCGTCCTGCTGCAGCCGGCGGCGCAGCCTGTCGAGCTTCTCACTCTCGGTATGCAGCATCTGGCCCACGGAGGCGGAGAGCCGGTTCATGGCCTGAACCACCTGGCGTAGCTCGCGTGTGCGGGGCTCGGGGCTGGTGGTGAAACGCCGTGCGCCGATATCTCGCGCCTGGGCGATCACGGCCTCCAGTGGGCGGCGAATGGTCCGCACGATCCACCCGGCGAGCAGCAGGCCGACCAGGGCGGCGAGGCCGAACCAGGCGATCAGTCGGGCGGCGCCTTGCCAGAGGGAGTGGTAGGCGAAGCTATGGTGGCTCTGCAGCGTCAGGGTGCCGTATTGCTGCCAGCCGTTCTGGATCACCGCCTGACTCGGTGGTACATCGAAACGTACCAGGTCGACGAACCAGTCGGGCACGCTAGCGATGCGGCCATCGGCCTCGCGCCGGGCGATCAGCTCGCCGTCGGGGGCGTGCAGCTCGATCAACTGATAATGGCCGGTATCGAACTGGGCGGCCATCAGCAGTTCGATAATGACCGGGTCCTTGTCCAGTTGACTCATCGACAGCGCCAGGGCATTGACGTTGTCGCTATTCTTGACTCGAATCTCCTGCTCGGTGTAACTCCTGAGCGCCGTGAGCCCGACCGCCAGGCTGCCCCCCAGGGTCAGGATCAGGATGGCGATCACGGTAAACCAAAGTTGTTTTATCAATGACATGGTGGCCACTCCCTGGCGGGGCTCCGCGGTGAGTCAACGGCGGTTAGTGTCATGGTCGGGGGGGAAATCATAGGAAACCCTGCTCCTGCATTCGGGTAAGCACGCTGCTCCAGCGCGACAGCCGCTGTACCGGGTTGGCGCGGGATTGGGTCGAGCCGCCGGCCCACAGGCCGTCGCTATTGAAGCTAAAAATGGGGTCCAGGTCGACTCGCTGGGAGGCGGGGGTAATCGATGGGACCAGGTTGTCGAGAATCAGTGGCTCACTGCTGGGGGTCTCGTAGTAGCCGAGTACCATATGGGCCTGGGTAATCTGGCTGCGCCCGATCCTCGCCCGCACATAGATCATGCGCAATTGCCGGGTCGGCACGCCGAGGCGCTTCAGGGTGATGTACTTGGCGATGGAGTAGTCTTCGCAGTCGCCCTGTGCCTTGCCCATGGTCTCCAGCGGCGTCGCCCAATAGTCCTCCTGGCCCCAGATATCGATATCGTCCAGCCAGCGAATGCGGCGATTGAAGAAGTCGTTGGTTTCGCGCAGCTGCGTCTGCAGCGGCTGGTTGGCCAGGCGCTCGAGCAGCGCGAACCACTCCTCCAGCATGGCGCTGCCCCGGCCGCCATAGCGGGTTCGCATCACCAGGCGTAGCTGGTCGGGGTTGAAATCCCCCTTGGCCTGTCCCGCCCAGCCTCCCACGAGAAACGTCGCCAGCAAGGCCAGTCCGCCGCCAAGAAAGCCGCGACGCGAACAGCGTGGCTGAGAGTGGGGCGCCGGGGGCATAAGTGAAATCCCTTGCTGGGGGCGAGTCTCCGAGACGAGGCCTCTGACCTCATCATATCGGCAGCGAATGAATCAGCTTTAGCCCGTGGTCCGAGCCAGGTAGGCCTCCAGCAGCGGCTCCAGGGCCGGCCAGACGTTATCGAGAATGATCGGCTGGGCCTCGGCGGTGGGATGGATGCCATCGGATTGCATCAGGCCATCGTTCAGGGCCACCCCCTCGAGCAGGAAGGGCACCAGGGGCAGCGCATAGTCATCGGCGAGGCGTCGGAAGACACCGGTAAAGGCGTCCCGGTAGGCCCGGCCATAGTTGGGGGGAATATCGATGCCCAGCAGCAGCACCTCGGCCTCCGCGGCCTGACTGGCCTCGATCATGCGCGCCAGGTTGGCCCGAAGTTGCCCGGGGGGCAGGCCACGCAGGCCGTCGTTGCCGCCCAGCTCCAGCAGAACGATATCGGGGGCGTGCTGTCCCAGCAAATCGGGCAGACGAGCCGCGCCGCCGCCGCTGGTTTCGCCGCTGATGCTGGCATTGATCACCTCGGCGCGGCCGTCCAGGCGCTGCGCCAGTAGCGCCACCCAGCCTTGGCGGGCCTCGATGCCGTAGGCCGCGCTGAGGCTGTCGCCCAGCACCAGCAGGCGGGGCGGCGCGTCCGCGCCGGCCGTGCCCGCCAGCAGTAACAGCAGGCCCAGCGTCCACACCATCAGGTACCGCTGTACGCCGCCGGCATGGCAGACTGACCCCTGGCGTCGCCAATTGATAGGGAATTCCTCGATCATGTCCCACTCCTCGTCCGAACGCACCGTGACTCCCGCCCCGATTCTACACGCCGATGGCCTCGGCAAGGGGGTCGACAGCGGCGAGCGTCATTTGACCATTCTGAGTGATCTGGCCCTCGAGGTGTTCCCCGGCGAGAGCCTGGCGATCCTCGGCCAGAGTGGCGCCGGCAAGTCGACCCTGTTGGGGCTGCTGGCGGGGCTGGATACTCCCAGCGCCGGCCGGTTGGAACTCTTCGGCCAGTCGCTGGCGGCCCTGGACGAGGACGGCCGGGCGGCGTTGCGCGCCGGGCGCGTCGGCTTCGTGTTCCAGAACTTCCAGTTGCTGCCGACCCTGACCGCCCTCGAGAACGTGCTGCTGCCGCTGGAGTTGTCGCCACAGCCTGACGGTGAGGCCCGCGCCCGGGAGTGGCTGGAGCGGGTGGGGCTGGGCGAGCGCCTCGATCACCTGCCCAAGCAGCTCTCCGGCGGCGAGCAGCAACGGGTGGCCATCGCCCGCGCCTTCGTCACCGGTGCCGAGCTGGTGTTCGCCGACGAGCCCACCGGCAACCTGGATCCGACCACCGGGGCGCGGATCATCGAACTGCTCTTCCGGCTCAACCGCGAGGCGGGCACCACCCTGGTGCTGGTGACCCACGACCATGCCCTGGCCCGGCGCTGTCAGCGGGCCCTGCGCCTCGCCGACGGGCGCCTGGAGACGCTCGCCCTGGATGAGGTGGAGGCATGAGCCGGGCGGCGACCCTGTCGCGGCGTGGCGCGGCCCAGGCGCTGCGCTTCTCCGCCCGGGGCCTGTGGCGCGACCTGCGCGCCGCCGACGTGCGGGCGCTGTTCCTGGCACTGATGCTGGCGGTAGCGGCCTCCACCATGATCGGTTTCTTCCTCGATCGTCTCGATCGTGGCCTGACCCGTCAGGCGGGGCAACTGCTGGGCGGCGACCTGGTGCTGGAACAGGGCCAGCCCTTCGCCCCGGAGCTGCGCCGGACCCTGGCGCAAGCCGGGCTGACCCTCAGCGACCAGGTGGACCTGGTCTCCATGGTCAGCCTGGGGGACGCCTTCCAGGTGGCCAGCCTCAAGGTGGTGGATGGCGTCTATCCGCACTACGGCAGCGTCCTGGTGGAACGTGGCGAGGGCCGCGAGGCCCTGGCCCGGGGCCCGGCCCCCGGCGAGGCCTGGCTGGCGCCGCGTCTGGCGCTCTTGCTCGACGCCGAGCTGGGCGACCGGGTGCGTGTCGGCGAGACCGAGCTCCGGGTCACCGGCCTGGTGGAGCGAGAGCCGGACCAGTCGGCGGGCTTCGGCAACTTCAATCCGCGGCTGATGATGCACCTCGATGACCTGGAGGCGACCCAACTGGTGCAGCCCGGCTCGCGGGTGGAATATGAGCTGCTCGCCGCCGGCCCGTCGGAGGCCCTGGGTACTCTCGAGCCGCTGCTGGCGCGGCTGCGCCGCGACGGGGTCGAGGTGCGCGACGTACGCCGCGACCGCCCCGGCCTCGGCAATGCCCTGGAGCGGGCCGAGCGTTACCTGAGCCTGGCCGGCCTGGCGGCGGTGCTCTTGGCCGGGGTGGCGGTGGCCATGGCCACCCGGCGCTACGTGGATCGTCACCTGGATACCGCGGCCCTGCTGCGCTGCTTCGGCGCCACCCAGCGCCAACTGACCCGGCTCTTCGCCCTGCAACTGCTATGGCTGGCCCTGGTGGCCGCGGCGCTGGGGGCCCTGCTGGGCCTGGCCGGCCAGGCGCTGCTGCTCGGCCTGTTGGCCACTTTCCTGCCTCTGACATTGCCGGCGCCAGGCCCCTTGCCGCTGTTGCTCGGCGTGCTGACCGCCGTGGCGGTACTGGTGGGCTTCGCCGGCCCGACCCTGCTGCGCCTCAAGCGGGTCAGTGCCCTCAAGGTACTGCGCCGCGAGCTCGACCCGCTGCCGCCGGCGGCCTGGCTGGTGGTGGTCGTGGCCAGTCTGGTGTTCGGCGCCCTGCTGTGGCTCTACTCCGGGGATATCGGCCTGGCCATCGGCCTGTTGCTGGGGGGCTGGGTGATGCTGACCCTGCTCTGGGGGCTGGGTCGGGCGCTGCTCGGCCTGGTGTTGCGCCTGGTCACCCGGCTACCGGCGGGGCAGGGCGGCTGGGGCCAGGCGCTGCGCCTGGGAGGGCGCCAACTGGCTCGGCGGCGCGACGCCAGCCTGGGACAGATGCTGGCCTTCGCGGTGACCTTCTTCGCCATGGCGATGATCGCCCTGGTGCGCGGCGACCTGCTGACCACCTGGCAGGCGCAGCTCCCCGAGGCGATGCCCAATTACTTCGCCATCAATATCCAGCCCGCCGAGCGGGATCCCTTTATCGAGGTGCTGGATGCCCGGGCCGACGAGCGCACCGCCCTCTATCCCATGGTGCGGGGACGCCTCACCGCCATCAACGGCACCCCGGCGCGGGAGGCCGTGCCCGCCGAGGCCCGCGGCGACAATTCCCTGCGCCGTGAGCTCAACCTCACCTGGCAGGGTGAGCTGCCCGAGGGCAATCGCCTGGTGGCCGGGCAGTGGTTTTCCGCCGCGCCCGGCCCCGCCGAGCCGGTGCCGATCTCCCTGGAGGATGGCTTCGCCGAGCGCCTGGGGCTCGGCCTCGGCGATACCCTGACCTTCACCATCGGCGGCCGGGAGATCGGCGGCCGGGTGGCCAGCCTGCGCGACCTGGACTGGGACAGCTTCCGGCCCAACTTCTTCGTGATCTTCCCGCCGGGGATACTGGATCGCTTCGGCCATAGCTATATCACCGCCTTCCACCTGGATAGCGACGAGGGTGAGACCCTGCGCAGCCTGGTGCGCGACTTCCCCGGCGTCTCGCTGCTCAATATCGACGCCATCCTGGCCCAGGTGCGCGAGCTGGTGACCCAGGTGACCCGGGCGGTGGAGCTGGTACTGGCCCTGGTGCTGCTGGCCGGCGTCAGCGTGCTCTACGCGGCCCTCACCGCCAGCCGCCCGGTGCGCGCCCACGAGGGCGGCCTGTTGCGGGTCTTCGGCGCGGGAACGCGCACCCTCTCGCGGGTGCAGGGCGCCGAATTCGCCATCCTCGGCCTGGCCAGTGGCCTGATGGGGGCCCTGCTGGCGGAGCTGGCCACCGCGGGGCTCTATGCGTTGTGGTTCGATCTGCCGCCGCGGCCGCATCCGCTAGTTTGGCTGTTGTTGCCCGCCGGCGGCGCCCTGTTGATCGGGGCGATCGGCCATCTGCTCTCCCGGGGGCTGCGCCGGGAGGCGCCCATGGCCAGCCTGGGGCTGCTGGGGGAGACCTGAGCACGGCCCGTGAGCCTTTAGTTGAGTTCATCGCAGATCAGCGTGAAGCCACGACCTGGGAAAGCGCCAGCTTGCTAGTGTGGGAGTTTGGCTCTGCCGAACGATTGGCGCCGTCAGGCGCCTTGGTGCTTGCCAGGATCGCCCTTCGGGCGATATCGCGCGGAATCCGCGCTCCCACCATAAGGTTCACGCCAGAGTGCGATGAGCCTTTAGTTGCGCTAAAGCGAAAGTGAGAAATTATCGAGTCGCCCATGACGGCCTTTCATGTGAAAGGCCGTCGAGGCTGGGGTATCATGGCGCCTTCGAGTTTACCGCCTACCGAGGACCCTCGCCGATGTTCACTCGTGACATGCAGATTGCCGGTTTCGATGATGTGCTCTTCGACGCGATGCAGAAGGAAGTCGCGCGCCAGGAAGCGCATATCGAACTGATCGCTTCCGAGAACTATGCCAGCCCCCGCGTGATGGAAGCCCAGGGCTCCCAGCTCACCAACAAGTACGCGGAAGGCTACCCCGGCAAGCGTTACTACGGCGGTTGCGAGTACGCGGACATCGTCGAGCAACTGGCCATCGACTACGCCAAGCAGCTGTTCGGTGCCAGCTACGCCAACGTCCAGCCGCACTCCGGCTCCCAGGCCAATGGCGCCGTCTTCCAGGCCCTGGTCAAGCCGGGCGACACCGTGCTGGGCATGAGCCTGGACGCCGGTGGTCACCTGACCCACGGTGCCAAGCCCAACTTCTCCGGCAAGCACTATAACGCCGTGCAGTACGGCATCGACGAGAGCGGCCGCATCGACTACGAAGAAGTCGCCAAGCTGGCCCGCGAGCATCAGCCGAAGATGATCATCGCCGGCTTCTCCGCCTACTCCCAGATCATCGACTGGGCCAAGTTCCGCGAGATCGCCGACGAAGTGGGTGCCTACCTGCTGGTCGACATGGCCCACGTGGCCGGCCTGGTGGCCGCAGGTGTCTACCCGACCCCGCTGCCCCACGCCCATGTGGTCACCACCACCACCCACAAGACCCTGCGCGGCCCCCGTGGCGGCCTGATCCTCTCCGCCGAAGGCAACGAGGAGATCGAGAAGAAGCTGCAGGCCGCGGTCTTCCCGGGCATCCAGGGTGGCCCCCTGGAGCACGTCATCGCCGCCAAGGCGATCTGCTTCAAGGAAGCCATGGCCCCCGAATTCAAGACCTACCAGCAGCAGGTGGTCAAGAACGCCCAGGCCATGGCCGGCGTCTTTATCGAGCGCGGCTTCGAGATCGTCTCCGGTGGCACCGAGGACCACCTCTTCCTGCTGTCGCTGATCAAGCAGGGCCTGACCGGCAAGGACGCGGACGCCGCCCTGGGCCGCGCCCATATCACCGTCAACAAGAACGCCGTGCCCGGCGACCCCCAGAGCCCCTTTGTCACCTCCGGCCTGCGCATCGGTGCCCCGGCGGTGACCACCCGCGGCTTCGGTGAGGCCGAGTGCCAGGCGCTGACCGGCTGGATCTGCGATATTCTCGACGTCATGGCCAAGGGCGAGGACACCGCCGCCATCGAGGCCGAGGTCAAGGCCAAGGTCGAGGCCGTCTGCGCCGAGTTCCCGGTCTATCGCTAAGTCTGCGATTACTGAAATAGGGGAAGACGACCACTAGGTTGCCTTCCTTGGCTAACACGCCCCGCGCCGTTCCGACGGCGCGGGGCGTGTCGTTTACGGGTCCTGGCCACGGCGTTGTCCCGGAACAGGGTGGAGTCGCGCCATCTCCAGTATGCTGAGGGAAACCGGCGGTTAAGGGAGGCTCGACGCCATGGCGACACTGACGTTTCTCGGCGCGGTCGGAGAGGTGACCGGCTCGCGCTATCTGCTCGAGGTGGATGGCGGCGAGGAGGCGCGGCAGCTGCTGCTGGAGTGTGGCATGCACCAGGGCGGCGCTGATGCCGACGAGCGCAATGCCAGGCCCTTCGGCAGGCTGGCCCGGGAACTCTCGGCGGTGGTGATCTCCCACGGTCACCTGGATCATTCGGGGCTGCTGCCCAAGCTGGTGCGCGAGGGCTACCGGGGGCCCATCCACTGCACCCGGGATACCCGCGATCTGCTGGAGATCATGCTGCGTGACGCCGCCTTCGTGATGGCCAAGGATCTCGAGTGGGAGAACAAGTGGCGCCACAAGGCCGACAAGCCGCTGCTGGAGCCTCTCTATGATCCCGAGGACGTGGAGCAGACCCTGGCCCAGTGCGAGCCCCACCACTACGGCCAGCCTGTCACCCTGCCGGGAGGCGTGACCCTGGTCTATCGGGACGCCGGGCATATCCTCGGCTCGGCCATCGTCGAGCTCAGTGTGCCCTCCGGGGGACGGCAGCGGCGCCTGGTCTTCTCCGGCGACCTGGGCAACCCCGAGTCGGTGCTGATGGAGGATCCGGAGAAGGTCTTCGAGGCCGATGTGGTGCTGATGGAGAGCACCTACGGCGATCGCGATCATCGTCCCCTGGACGAGACCCTGGAGGAGTTCGCCCGGGTGCTGGAGGAGGCCCACGCCGCCGGCGGCAATGTGCTGATTCCCGCCTTCGCGGTGGGGCGCACCCAGGAGGTGCTCTATCACCTCAGCGTGCTCTACCACGAGGGGCGCCTCAAGCAGCAGCTGGTGTTCCTCGATAGCCCCATGGCCATTCGCGTCACCGAGCTCTATCAGAAGAAGCACAAGTCGCTGAATCGGGACGACCTCAAGGTGCTCAACGTGGCCGCCCAGGGGGATCCCAGCCAGTACCTGCCGGTGTTGCGCCTGACCCGCAGCGTCGAGGAGTCCATGGCCATCAACCGCATCCACGGCGGCGCCATCATTATCGCCGGGGCCGGCATGTGCAACGGCGGGCGGATCATTCACCACCTGCGCTATAACCTGGCCAAACCCAGCACCCGGGTGGTGATCGTCGGCTTCCAGGCCGCCGGCACCCGGGGGCGCCAACTGGTGGATGGCGTCGAACGGCTCAAGCTGTTCGGCGAAGAGGTGCCGGTCAAGGCGCGTATCCACACCATCGGTGGTTTCTCCGCCCATGCCGGCCAGAGCGAACTGCTGGCCTGGGCCGGGGCCCTTCGCAACCGGCCGCGCTTCTACCTGGTGCATGGCGAACCCGGGGCCCAGCAGGCGCTGCGGACGGCCCTGGCCGACGCCGGGATCGAGGCCGAGATTCCCGCCTACGGAGAGCGTATCGAGCTGTAGCCGGCGGGGTAGGGGAGCATGTGAACCAGTCGGGAATGCTTCTTTAGTGAATTGAATATTAAGTAATTTCCTGATGCTCGGGGATGACTGGTGAAATATCGGCGGGGGAACTAACGTAAGTAAGATCGACGTTTTTGTTGTGCAAGTTTCCTTCGCACTCGAGCCGCGAGCTCGCCCCGGTGAACCACCATGGCCAGTTAGGAGGAGGTGACAGATCTTAAGCAGGCGCTGGGCGTCTGCCGGGGTGGCTTTGCGTCGGTGGGGTTCTTCAGCCTGTTTATCAACCTGCTGATGCTGGTGCCCGCCATCTATATGCTGCAGGTCTATGATCGGGTGCTCTCTACCCGCAGCGGCGAGACGCTGCTGATGCTGACCCTGGTGGTGGTCTTCCTCTTCGTGATCATGGGGATGCTGGAACTGGTGCGCTCGCGGATGCTGGTGCGGATCGGCAATCGTCTCGACACCCTGCTCAATGGCCGCCTCTACCGGGCCATGTTCCGCCGCAGCCTGATCGGCAACGGTGCCACCTCGGCCCAGCCCCTGGAGGACCTGGCCAGCCTGCGCCAGTTCCTCTCCGGCAACGGCCTGCTGGCCTTCTTCGATGCGCCCTGGGTGCCCATCTATCTGGCGGTGCTCTTCCTCTTTCACCCCTGGCTGGGGATCTTCGCCACCGCTTCCGGCCTGCTGTTGCTGGCCCTGGCGCTGGCCGGAGAGAAGCTCACCCAGCCCTTGCTGGCCGAGGCCCAGGGCGAGCATATCAAGGCTCGGGAGCTGGCGGCATCGAACCTGCGCAACGCCGAGGTACTGCATGGCATGGGCATGTTGCCGGGCATCATGAATCGCTGGTCCCGTCGCCATCACCACTACCTGGCCGGGCTGTCCCGGGCCAACGATCGTGGCGAGGCCCTGGGCAATGTCTCCCGGGTGCTGCGCCTGCTGGCCCAGTCGCTGATCCTGGGGCTGGGAGCCTGGCTGGTGCTGCGCGCCGAGATGACCCCGGGCATGATGATCGCCGGTGCCATCATCATGAGCCGCGCCCTGGCCCCCATCGATCGCCTGATTTCCACCTGGAAGGGCTTCGTGGCCGCCCGCGGGGCCTACGGCCGCCTTGATGCGCTCTTGAAGCAGAATCCCGCGGAGCCGGCACGGATGTCGCTGCCCGCCCCACGGGGCGAGATCCTGGTGGAGGGAGTGGCCGTTGCGCCGCCCGGCTGCCGCGTGCCGACCCTGCGGGGGCTCAACTTCGCGGTAAGCGCCGGGGAGCATATCGGCATCATCGGCCCCAGCGCCGCCGGCAAGTCGAGCCTGGCCCGGGTGCTGCTGGGCATCTGGCCGCCGCTGGCCGGCACGGCACGCCTCGACGGGGCCGATGTGGCGCAGTGGAATCGCGAGGAGCTGGGCCCCCATGTGGGCTACCTGCCCCAGGATATCGAATTGTTCGAGGGCAGCATCGCCGAGAATATCGCCCGCTTCGGCGAGGTCGATACCCAGGCCGTGGTCGCCGCCGCCCGCAAGGCCGGCGTCCACGAGATGGTGCTGGCCCTGGCAGAGGGCTACGACACCTTGATTGGCCCCGGCGGCGCCGGTCTCTCCGGCGGCCAGCGTCAGCGTATCGGCCTGGCCCGGGCGCTCTATGGCAGCCCGGCGCTGGTGGTGCTCGACGAGCCCAACGCCAGCCTCGACGACCGCGGCGAATACGCCCTGCGCGCCGCCATGACGAGCCTCAAACGCGAGGGGGTCACCCTCTTCGTGATCAGCCACCGGACTCACCTGCTGAAGAGCATGGACAAGCTGATGCTGCTGCGCGACGGCCAGATCCAGCTGTTCGCCGCCTGTGACGAGGTCATGGCGCGGCTGACCGCCAAGCCGGCCGTCAGGGCGCCGCTGGCGTCGGGGCGTGTCGCGGCGGTGGCCGGCGGGCGCCCCGCCCAGGTGCGGCCGGCGAGCGGGGGGGAGGACCAGGATGAGTCGACTGGTTGAACGGGAGCCGGGGGAGGGCAAGTCGGCGGTGGCCGAGCCTGCCGTGCTCGAGGGCGAGTACGAGGTGCGGGTGCCGGTCACCTACCGTCGCTACCTCTATATCGGGCTGCTGGTGCTGTTGTTGGCGCTGGGTGGCTTCGGCGGCTGGGCCTTCAGTGCCAGCCTGGCGGTGGCAGTGGTGGCGCCCGGGCATGTGGCCGTGGAGTCTTTCCGGCGTTCGGTGCAGCACCTGGAGGGCGGGATCGTCGGCGAGATTCTGGTCGCCGACGGGGATCGCGTCGAGGCCGGCCAGCCCCTGATCGTGATCGACGATGCCCGGGCCCGCTCTCAGTTGCAGATCGCCCGCACCCAATACCTGGTGGGGCGGGCCACCGAGCTGAGGCTGCTGGCCGAGCAGCGTGGTGCCGAGACGCTGGCCTTTCCCGATGCCCTTACCGGCAGCGACCTGTCCCGGGTGCGCGAGATGCTCTCCGTGCAGCAGGCGCTCTTCGCCGCCCGTCGGGAATCCCTGCGCGGTACCCTGGAGGCACTGGACTCCCAGGCCGAACAGATGCAGCGCCAGATCGAGGGGCTGGGGGAGATGGTGCAGCTGGGCGAGCGGCAACTGGCCTCCCTGAGCGGCGAGGCTAATGATCTGCGCGACCTCTTCCGGCGTGGCATGGTCGGCAACCAGCGACTGCGTGAGGTGGAGCGGGACCGGCTGGAACTCGCCCGGGAGGTCGCCGGCTATCGCGCCGAGATCGGCCGCCTGGGGTCCCAGATCAGCGAGACACGGGTACAGCGCGAGATCCGGATTCAGGAATTCCATCGTGAGCTCGGCGAGCAGCTCCGCGAGGCCCAGGTCCAGGTGGCCGAGGCCGAGGAGCGTATCGCCTCCCTGGCCGACCAAGTCGCTCGTACCACGGTCATGGCCCCGGTCGCGGGCATCGTCGTGGAGCGCCGGGTGCATTCGGTGGGGGATGTGCTGCGCCCCGGCGATCCGTTGCTGGATATCGTGCCGGTGGACGACAGCCTCCTGATCGAGGCCCGGGTGCCGGACCGTGACATCGACCAGCTCTATCCCGGCCAGCCGGCGGAGATCCGCTTCTCCGCCTTCAATCAGCGCACCACTCACGTCATCGCGGCGCGGGTGATCTTCATCGGCGCCGACAGCCAGGTGGACGAGGCCACGGGCGTACGCTTCTACCGGGTGCGGCTGAGGGTAACCGAGGAGGGACGCAATATGATGACCGAAGAGATGCAGCTGCTTTCCGGAATGCCTGCAGAGGTGATGATTCATACCGGCGAACGTACCTTCGCGAGCTATATCACCAAGCCGATCACCGACATGCTGGCCCGGGCCATTCGCGAAGAGTAGTCCTGGCCGGGTGGCAACAAGGATGGGAGACGCTTCTGTATGTTGTTGGAGAATCCACCGATTCACCTGGTTACCGAGTCGACGCCACAGTCCCAGTTGTTTGCCGACTACCTGCATCGGCAGCTGGAATGCGCGGTATCCCTGCTGACGCCACGGATGGCTGGTCGGCCCCGTGGGGAGAGCCGCCTGTTGATCCTGTTGGATATCGACCACCTGGATGAGGCAACCCTGCACGCCTGGCAGCTTCGCGCCGCCGAACTGCCCGACGCCTTCCTGGCCGCCTTCAACCTTTGCGACGAGGCCCAGGCGGTGGAGCTGCTCTCCAGCATGCACCTCCATGGCATCTTCTATCGCAGCGACAGCCTCGAGCTGATCTGCAAGGGGCTGAACCTGCTTCGGGAGGGAAAGCCCTGGATGTCCCGCTCGCTGATGGCCCGCCTGCTGGAGTACTACCGGCAGCGCCAGCTCAATGTCTATCGCCCCACCTGCGGCCTGACCCAGCGCGAGCTGGAGATCATCGGCCTACTCGGGGCCGGGGCCTCCAATATGGAGATCGCCGACCGGCTCTTCGTCAGCGAACATACCGTCAAGTCGCACCTCTATAACATCTTCCGCAAGATCGACGTGCATAGCCGCGGCCAGGCGGTCAACTGGACTCGTCGCCATCTAGGGGCCCCGCCCCCGCTGTCCGAGCGCCGCTACCCGGAATAACCCACGCCCCTTCTCTCGCGACCCTATGACACTCGCGTCCAACTTGGTTGGAGGCGTCTTCGGCCTATCCAACCTACGTAGGCCTGCGCGTCGGGGCCAGGAAAGTCGTATAAGCGAGCATATGGGTCGGGTAAGCGAGCGTCAGCGAGAGCACTCGGCGGACCCGTGCTTCGAAGTATGAGAAAACTCATGCCTTGAGTACGAGCTTGTCCAATATATGGGCATGTTTTTTTATGGGCGTTTCTCGTGTTTCCGACAGCAGACAATTGGTTCTGTTTTATTGTGTAATTGATAAGTAAATAGCGGTGGTCTGGCTAAGTTTTATATGTGTGATCGACTCCTTTATCGAACGATCTCGTCAAGTCGATTATCGATACTCCGGGCCAGGAGATGAGTCAGATCATTATCGCTAACCTGAGTGGCTGTGGGAGAGAAACCATGTCAGAAGATATCCTGGAAGTCACGAGTTCCATCAAGGTCGACGAGAGCCCCAGCGAGCAGGATGATGATATCCCCGTCGCCGACGGGGAGACGCTGTTTTCCGACCTCTACAACCTATTCGGCATGCCCGCGAACCTCGCCTTCAAGGCGGGGATGATCAGCACCCCGGACGGACTCACGACCATCGGCTGGGCGGCGGACGCGGATGGCGCACCCATCGTCGACCTCGTCAGCAACCTGATGGCGCTCGATCCCGTCACCGGTATCTACGAAACGGTAACGCTCAATACCGATCCGAGCGACGACAATATACTGATCGGGAGGACGGAGTCAGGCAATGTCGCCTTTATCGCGGTGATCGTGCCGAGCGCGGATGGCACCTCCTCCGACGTCTATCTCCTCGACTACCTGCCCAAGCAGCACCTCGACGACACGGACCCGGATGATACCGTGGCGCTGGAGGGCCTCTTCGTCAATGTCACCGTGGAGGATACGATCGATTTCAGTTTCGATGGCGCGCCTTCGGGGAACAACGACTTTATGGCGTTTGGTCAGGAAGGTGGGGTGGCGATCGTGGTCACCGGCCGCAGCGAAGGCGAGACCGTGAACAGCAGCCAGTCCAATAACGAGCCCACCTCGCTTGCCGCCAACAGCAACAACATCAATGCCGGCGAGGGGTTGGTCGTCACCTATGTCAACATGATGGACCCGGACTTCCTGGTCCCTGACCTCTCCGGGCCCGAGGCCAGCAACACAGAAAATATCCAGTTCGAATCGTTGCAATCCGCCACGGAAGGCTCGGTGACCATCGTCAAGGTGGGTCCGGGCAATACCACCGCGACGGTGCATCTCACCGCGCTTATGACCGAGCAGGAGGAGGGCACCGGCTTTATTCCGGGCATTGCCGACGACGCCGTCATCACGATTACCGCCGTCTATGTCAACGACGTGGCGGTGGCCTTTACCACCGATGCCAGTGGTACCGTGGAGGTCACGGGAATTACCAACAACGACGTCATCACCTTCGAGACCGACGGCGAGCATAACCGCTTCAAGGTGGAGAACGGTGGGGAGGGAAATGCCAGGTTCAATATCGGTGGCGTGGCACTTACCGATATCAATACGCTAAGCGACGCGGATGCCATTACCCTGGCATTCGATGACGATGGGCCGACCATCGCGCTGACCAACGAGGGCGGGGCGCTGCAGACCGATGACGGGGCGCTCGCGGGCGGCAATGCCGGCGGCACCACGACCGATACCGAAGGCCTGGGCAGCCTGTTCTCGGTGGCCGCCTCGACCGGGGCCGACGACGCCAACGGTACGGACGATATCGTCTACAGCCTGGCGGTGGGCGCCAACACGGCGACCAGCCTGGTCGATACCGCCACCGGCGAGACGGTGGACGTGAGCCTGAACGGCGGCGTGATCGAGGGCCGCACCACGGCGACCAACGAGCTCGTCTTCACGGTGTCGGTGGACGGTGCGACCGGCGCGGTGACGCTGGAACAGCTGCGCGCCGTCGAGCACGCCACCGCCGACACGGCGTCGCCCTATGACGGCGACACCACCGGGCTCGGCGTGGCCGACGCCATCCGGCTCGTGGGCACCATCAGCGACGATGAGAGCGCGGCCGACAGCGCCTCGGACTTTATCGACATCTCCGCCAACCTCTCCTTCACCGACGACGGGCCGACCATCGCCCTGACCAACGAGGGCGGGGCGCTGCAGACCGATGACGGGGCGCTCGCGGGCGGCAATGCCGGCGGCACCACGACCGATACCGAAGGCCTGGGCAGCCTGTTCTCGGTGGCCGCCTCGACCGGGGCCGATGACGCCAACGGTACGGACGATATCGTCTACAGCCTGGCGGTGGGCGCCAACACGGCGACCAGCCTGGTCGATACCGCCACCGGCGAGACGGTGGACGTGAGCCTGAACGGCGGCGTGATCGAGGGCCGCACCACGGCGACCAACGAGCTCGTCTTCACGGTGTCGGTGGACGGTGCGACCGGCGCGGTGACGCTGGAACAGCTGCGCGCCGTCGAGCACGCCACCGCCGACACGGCGTCGCCCTATGACGGCGACACCACCGGGCTCGGCGTGGCCGACGCCATCCGGCTCGTGGGCACCATCAGCGACGATGAGACCGCGGCCGACAGCGCCTCGGACTTTATCGATATCTCGGGCAACCTCTCCTTCACCGACGACGGGCCGACCATCGCCCTGACCAACGAGGGCGGGGCGCTGCAGACCGATGACGGGGCGCTCGCGGGCGGCAATGCCGGCGGCACCACGACCGATACCGAAGGCCTGGGCAGCCTGTTCTCGGTGACGTCCTCGACCGGGGCCGACGACGCCAACGGTACGGACGATATCGTCTACAGCCTGGCGGTGGGCGCCAACACGGCGACCAGCCTGGTCGATACCGCCACCGGCGAGACGGTGGACGTGAGCCTGAACGGCGGCGTGATCGAGGGCCGCACCACGGCGACCAACGAGCTCGTCTTCACGGTGTCGGTGGACGGTGCGACCGGCGCGGTGACGCTGGAACAGCTGCGCGCCGTCGAGCACGCCACCGCCGACACGGCGTCGCCCTATGACGGCGACACCACCGGGCTCGGCGTGGCCGACGCCATCCGGCTCGTGGGCACCATCAGCGACGACGAGACCGCGGCCGATACCGCCTCGGACTTTATCGACATCTCCGCCAACCTCTCCTTCACCGACGACGGGCCGACCATCGCCCTGACCAACGAGGGCGGGGCGCTGCAGACCGATGACGGGGCGCTCGCGGGCGGCAATGCCGGCGGCACCACGACCGATACCGAAGGCCTGGGCAGCCTGTTCTCGGTGGCCGCCTCGACCGGGGCCGATGACGCCAACGGTACGGACGATATCGTCTACAGCCTGGCGGTGGGCGCCAACACGGCGACCAGCCTGGTCGATACCGCCACCGGCGAGACGGTGGACGTGAGCCTGAACGGCGGCGTGATCGAGGGCCGCACCACGGCGACCAACGAGCTCGTCTTCACGGTGTCGGTGGACGGTGCGACCGGCGCGGTGACGCTGGAACAGCTGCGCGCCGTCGAGCACGCCACCGCCGACACGGCGTCGCCCTATGACGGCGACACCACCGGGCTCGGCGTGGCCGACGCCATCCGGCTCGTGGGCACCATCAGCGACGATGAGACCGCGGCCGATACCGCCTCGGACTTTATCGATATCTCGGGCAACCTCTCCTTCACCGACGACGGGCCGACCATCGCCCTGACCAACGAGGGCGGGGCGCTGCAGACCGATGACGGGGCGCTCGCGGGCGGCAATGCCGGCGGCACCACGACCGATACCGAAGGCCTGGGCAGCCTGTTCTCGGTGACGTCCTCGACCGGGGCCGACGACGCCAACGGTACGGACGATATCGTCTACAGCCTGGCGGTGGGCGCCAACACGGCGACCAGCCTGGTCGATACCGCCACCGGCGAGACGGTGGACGTGAGCCTGAACGGCGGCGTGATCGAGGGCCGCACCACGGCGACCAACGAGCTCGTCTTCACGGTGTCGGTGGACGGTGCGACCGGCGCGGTGACGCTGGAACAGCTGCGCGCCGTCGAGCACGCCACCGCCGACACGGCGTCGCCCTATGACGGCGACACCACCGGGCTCGGCGTGGCCGACGCCATCCGGCTCGTGGGCACCATCAGCGACGATGAGAGCGCGGCCGACAGCGCCTCGGACTTTATCGACATCTCCGCCAACCTCTCCTTCACCGACGACGGGCCGACCATCGCCCTGACCAACGAGGGCGGGGCGCTGCAGACCGATGACGGGGCGCTCGCGGGCGGCAATGCCGGCGGCACCACGACCGATACCGAAGGCCTGGGCAGCCTGTTCTCGGTGGCCGCCTCGACCGGGGCCGATGACGCCAACGGTACGGACGATATCGTCTACAGCCTGGCGGTGGGCGCCAACACGGCGACCAGCCTGGTCGATACCGCCACCGGCGAGACGGTGGACGTGAGCCTGAACGGCGGCGTGATCGAGGGCCGCACCACGGCGACCAACGAGCTCGTCTTCACGGTGTCGGTGGACGGTGCGACCGGCGCGGTGACGCTGGAACAGCTGCGCGCCGTCGAGCACGCCACCGCCGACACGGCGTCGCCCTATGACGGCGACACCACCGGGCTCGGCGTGGCCGATGCCATCCGGCTCGTGGGCACCATCAGCGACGATGAGACCGCGGCCGATACCGCCTCGGACTTTATCGATATCTCGGGCAACCTCTCCTTCACCGACGACGGGCCGACCATCGCCCTGACCAACGAGGGCGGGGCGCTGCAGACCGATGACGGGGCGCTCGCGGGCGGCAATGCCGGCGGCACCACGACCGATACCGAAGGCCTGGGCAGCCTGTTCTCGGTGACGTCCTCGACCGGGGCCGACGACGCCAACGGTACGGACGATATCGTCTACAGCCTGGCGGTGGGCGCCAACACGGCGACCAGCCTGGTCGATACCGCCACCGGCGAGACGGTGGACGTGAGCCTGAACGGCGGCGTGATCGAGGGCCGCACCACGGCGACCAACGAGCTCGTCTTCACGGTGTCGGTGGACGGTGCGACCGGCGCGGTGACGCTGGAACAGCTGCGCGCCGTCGAGCACGCCACCGCCGACACGGCGTCGCCCTATGACGGCGACACCACCGGGCTCGGCGTGGCCGACGCCATCCGGCTCGTGGGCACCATCAGCGACGATGAGAGCGCGGCCGATACCGCCTCGGACTTTATCGACATCTCCGCCAACCTCTCCTTCACCGACGACGGGCCGACCATCGAGCTGACCAACGAGGGCGGGGCGCTGCAGACCGATGACGGGGCGCTCGCGGGCGGCAATGCCGGCGGCACCACGACCGATACCGAAGGCCTGGGCAGCCTGTTCTCGGTGGCCGCCTCGACCGGGGCCGATGACGCCAACGGTACGGACGATATCGTCTACAGCCTGGCGGTGGGCGCCAACACGGCGACCAGCCTGGTCGATACCGCCACCGGCGAGACGGTGGACGTGAGCCTGAACGGCGGCGTGATCGAGGGCCGCACCACGGCGACCAACGAGCTCGTCTTCACGGTGTCGGTGGACGGTGCGACCGGCGCGGTGACGCTGGAACAGCTGCGCGCCGTCGAGCACGCCACCGCCGACACGGCGTCGCCCTATGACGGCGACACCACCGGGCTCGGCGTGGCCGACGCCATCCGGCTCGTGGGCACCATCAGCGACGATGAGACCGCGGCCGATACCGCCTCGGACTTTATCGACATCTCCGCCAACCTCTCCTTCACCGACGATGGGCCGACCATCGAGCTGACGAACGAGGGCGGCGTGCTGCAGACCGATGACGGTGACCTTGCCGGCGGCAACGAAGGCGACGGGACCGGTACGGACACCGACACCGAAGGCCTGGGCAGCCTGTTCTCGGTGGCCGCCTCGACCGGGGCCGATGACGCCAACGGTACGGACGATATCGTCTACAGCCTGGCGGTGGGCGCCAACACGGCGACCAGCCTGGTCGATACCGCCACCGGCGAGACGGTGGACGTGAGCCTGAACGGCGGCGTGATCGAGGGCCGCACCACGGCGACCAACGAGCTCGTCTTCACGGTGTCGGTGGACGGTGCGACCGGCGCGGTGACGCTGGAACAGCTGCGCGCCGTCGAGCACGCCACCGCCGACACGGCGTCGCCCTATGACGGCGACACCACCGGGCTCGGCGTGGCCGACGCCATCCGGCTCGTGGGCACCATCAGCGACGACGAGACCGCGGCCGATACCGCCTCGGACTTTATCGATATCTCCGCCAACCTCTCCTTCACCGACGATGGGCCGACAATTGCCGTCGGTGATGCCTCCGGCGTCTATTCGGAGTCGGAGTCGGATCCGGCCAAGGCTACCGGCACCTTCGTCGATGGCCCCGGGGCCGACGGGTTCGCCGATCTGGCGATCACCTTCGATTCCTATGAGATCGACGACAACGGTCTGATCCAGACTTCGGATCCGGATGCCAACGTGACCTTTATGGAGTCGGTCACCGATACGACCTGGACGGGGACCATTACCGATGACTTCAACGGCGACGGCGAGTCCGAAACGGTCGAGTTCACCCTGGATGTCGATCTCGAGAGTGACACTTATATGGTCACCCTCGATACCCCGCCGGGACAAAGCGTCGAGCTGTCGACGGCGGATGGCTCGCTGGATGCCGGTGGACCGGACCCGGTGCGGACGCTGACCTTGGTGGATTCCAGCCAGGTCGTGTTCTCCGCGGTGGATCCCACGACCGATCCGAGCGATATCTCGGCCTTCCTCAACAAATCGGAGACCGAAATCGAAGCGGGAGCCACCTACCTGAGCGATGACGAGATGAACGTCAGCACCGCCGGTATTGGGAACGGCAACAACAACTTCGACGGCAACGCGGACTCGGGCATCGACGGAAATGTGACGAATGGTGGCAAGGTCGATGAGAGCTTCGTTATCGACCCGACCGGCTTCAACGTGAGCAGCGTCAAGGTCTTCATCGACAACTCGGTGGGTGGTTATGACAATCCTCCCGAAGAGCTCTACTACCGAGTCTACTACGCGGATGGAACGGTGGGCGCGGAAACGTTGGTCACGGAGGGTCACCTCTCGGCGGAAGCGGGCGGTCAGGTCAGCTTCACGATCGGTGATCCCGAAGGCCCCAACGACATCGACGCGGTGCAACTGTTCATGGGCAGTGGGACCATCAAGATCCCGGTGATTGAGTTCACCACCTCGGAGCAGTTCGATCCGGACTCCCTCGAGTTGAACTTCACCGCAACGCTCGAGGACGGCGACCAAGACACCGCAATGGATATGTTCTCCGTGGACTTCGACGAGGGCGCCGCGATGGAGATGAACACGTCCTCCGTGGACTCCGACTCCTTGCTCTAAGCCAAGTCGCGGGCCTGCCCATCCGGTGGGTCCGCCTCATTGACTGTCTCAGGCCGACCTGCATCGCGCGGGTCGGCCCGTTGCGTTGTATGCCAGGCCAGGCCTTCCCGACCTGATCGTCGTCCAGGGAAGCGATAACTTTCGGGACTCATCTATGGACCTCAAACGCACGTTAACGAGCGCACTCGGCGGACCCGCGTTTCGAAGTATGAGAAAACTCATGCCTTGAGTACGAGCTTGTCCAATATATGGGCATGTTGTTTTATGGGCGTTTCTCGTGTTTCCTACAGCAGATAATTGGTTCTATTTTATTGTGTAATTGATAAGTAAATAGCGGTGGTCTGGCTAAGTTTTATATGTGTGATCGACTCCTTTATCGAACGATCTCGTCAAGTCGATTATCGATACTCCGGGCCGGACCGCCAGGGAGGACGTCGAGGCCGTAATGCATGGGTTGGTGGTGCCGTCGGAAAGACTCCGGGCCAGGAGATGAGTCAGATCATTATCGCTAACCTGAGTGGCTGTGGGAGAGAAACCATGTCAGAAGATATCCTGGAAGTCACGAGTTCCATCAAGGTCGACGAGAGCCCCAGCGAGCAGGATGATGATATCCCCGTCGCCGACGGGGAGACGCTGTTTTCCGACCTCTACAACCTATTCGGCATGCCCGCGAACCTCGCCTTCAAGGCGGGGATGATCAGCACCCCGGACGGACTCACGACCATCGGCTGGGCGGCGGACGCGGATGGCGCACCCATCGTCGACCTCGTCAGCAACCTGATGGCGCTCGATCCCGTCACCGGTATCTACGAAACGGTAACGCTCAATACCGATCCGAGCGACGACAATATACTGATCGGGAGGACGGAGTCAGGCAATGTCGCCTTTATCGCGGTGATCGTGCCGAGCGCGGATGGCACCTCCTCCGACGTCTATCTCCTGGACTACCTGCCGAAGCAGCACCTCGACGACACGGACCCGGATGATACCGTGGCGCTGGAGGGCCTCTTCGTCAATGTCACCGTGGAGGATACGATCGATTTCAGTTTCGATGGCGCGCCTTCGGGGAACAACGACTTTATGGCGTTTGGTCAGGAAGGTGGGGTGGCGATCGTGGTCACCGGCCGCAGCGAAGGCGAGACCGTAAACAGCAGCCAGTCCAATAACGAGCCCACCTCGCTCGCCGCCAACAGCAACAACATCAATGCCGGCGAGGGGTTGGTCGTTACCTATGTCAACATGATGGACCCGGACTTCCTGGTCCCTGACCTCTCCGGGCCCGAGGCCAGCAACACGGAAAATATCCAGTTCGGCTCGTTGCAGTCGGCTACGGAAGGTTCGGTGACCATCGTCAAGGTGGGTCCGGGCAATACCACCGCGACGGTGCATCTCACCGCGCTTATGACCGAGCAGGAGGAGGGCACCGGCTTTATTCCGGGCATTGCCGACGACGCCGTCATCACGATTACCGCCGTCTATGTCAACGACGTGGCGGTGGCCTTTACCACCGATGCCAGTGGTACCGTGGAGGTCACGGGCATCACCAACAACGACGTCATCACCTTCGAGACCGACGGCGAGCATAACCGCTTCAAGGTGGAGAATGGCGGGGAGGGAAATGCCAGGTTCAATATCGGCGGCGTGGCGCTTGCCGATATCAATACGCAAAGTGATGCGGATGCCATCACCCTGGAGTTCGACGACGATGCGCCGGCGGTGGCCGCCAATCCGACCGTGAAGCTCGATGACGACGCCCTGGCTGGCGGCAATCCCGGCGGGGTAGGGGACGACACGGATGCCGAGAATGTCTCGGGCACCCTCGGACATGACTTCGGTGCGGATGGCCCCGGCGGCTTCGCGTGGCTGACCAGTGGCGCCCCGGCGGGCTTCAGCTATGCGCTGAACGGCACCGACCTGGAGATTTCCCAGGACGGCGTCGGCGTGGTGCTGACCCTGACCGTCGATGCCGATGGCAATTACACCGTCACCCAGGACGCGGCGATCAAGCACGCCGCGGGTGGTGACGAGAACAATCAGCAGTTCACCGTGGGTTACCGGGTCAGCGACGGCGACAATGATTCTGCCGATGGCTCCATCGCCATCGACGTCGATGACGATACCCCGGAAGTCGACGCCGGCGATGCGCTGCCGGACCTCGAGGTGGACGAAAGCGACTTTGCTACCGACGACACCCAGGACTTTTCCGGGGTCTTCGCGCCGAGCTTCGGCGCCGATGGCCCGGCGGCCGGGGGCGGCCTGAGCTATGCGCTCTCGGTGACCGACGCTGCCAGCGGCCTGGTGGATACGCTGACCGGTCAGGCGGTGATGCTCGCCGAGGAGGGCGGGGATATCGTCGGCAGGAACAGCGACGACGACGAGGTGTTCCGGGTCAGCGTCGACGGGGCCGGCATGGTCACCCTCGACCAGAGCCGGGCGGTCGTTCATCCGAATCCCAACGACCACGATGAGCTGATCACGCTGGCCGAGGGCAAGATCGGGCTGACCGCCACGGCGACGGATGCGGATGATGACAGCGCCTCACTGCTGGTGGATATCTCCACCGCGCTGGGCTTCCGTGACGACGGGCCGGTCATCTCGCCGGAGATCAAGGACACTCCGATACTGGCGTTTATCGCGGACGCCTCGTTCAGCGACTCGGGGTTCCTCGATTATGGCGCCGACGGGGCGGGCTCCTTCGAAATCACCGACTTCACCGTCGCCCCCGAGCTCGATCCGACCCTGGGCACGATAACCGGCAGCATCTCGGCCGATGGCATGCTGTTGACCCTGAACAGCAGCGAGTTCGGTGACTTCTTCGAGGTGGCCGTCGATGGGTCGGGCACGGGTAGCTACACGGCGAAGGTGCTGATCGACAGGCCTCTCGTCGAGGAGGCGTTGATCGAGGACACCACCACCCCCGGCGGGCCGGTGGAGGAGATCGACCTGCCGGAGTCGCCGGCCGATCCGATCGTGACACTGGATGGCTTCCTCTTCACCGATCCGAACGACACGGCGAACCTGCGGCAGACCTACCTCGATGGCGATAAGGAGATCGGTGATCCAGACGCCGCGCTCGACGACATCAATATCAGCAACAAGGGCGCCGCACTGGCCGACAACCAGTTCGATTTCGGCGAGGGCCTGGCGCTCAACTTCATGGAAGGGGTCGCCGGCGTCAGGTTTATCGTTCAGGGCGGAACGGGCTCCCCGGGCGCCGATCTCACCCTCAAGATGGCGGGCTATAAGGATGGCAACTTCGTGAGTTTCAGTGAAGTGACCTTCACCCTTCCCAAGGGCAATGCCGTCCAGGAGGTCGAGTTCGTGCCGGAAGGTGAGGTCGATCAGATCATCCTTATCCATGACGCGACGGACAATGGCTTCCGTATCCCGGAAATCGTCGCCTTCACCTTCGCCGATATTCCGGATATCGAGGGAACGGTCACCGTCGAGGCGACGGATGGCGACGACGATGCGGTTGGCGATACCTTCGCCTTCTCTATCGACGGTAACGACGATGGTGTGATCACCATAGAGGACAGCCTGCTCTAGGTCGGACCTCTCGGTCGATCCATGACTCCACCTGGTCGGGCCGACCCGCATGTCGCGGGCCGGCCCGTTGTATTGTGCGTCAGACTGGCGCTGCCCGGCCTGTCGGTTGCTCGGTATCGGTACCTGCAAGCCGAAGTAGTCAGCCGCGGTCGTCGCGTTTGAGGTATCCCCTGGCGCGGAGGACGCCTTCTACGTATGAGTGGCCGGTGATACCGGCGGTGTGGCCATGTCCTCTGCTATCACTGATCTTGAGAAGAGTGACTTGTGGTATTCAAAAATGCTATAAATTTATAATATTTTTGTCGGTATGCTGCACCCATATTGCGAAAGTGCGACCCAGTGAGTGGAGGTGACAGCAATGTCCGTACCCCAACCCGTCGTGACGCCGTTTTTCGACGAGCCCACCAACACCTTCAGCTATGTGGTGCGGGACCCTGACGGCCCGGCCTGCGCCATTATCGACTCGGTGCTCGACTTCGACTATGCCGCCGGTCGCACCGAGGTGCGCTCCGCCAACGAGATCGTCGACTTCGTGCGGGCGCGCGGCCTCACCGTCGAGTGGATCCTCGAGACCCATGTGCATGCCGATCACCTCTCCGCGGCGCCCTATCTGCTGGAGGCCCTGGGTGGCCAGACCGGCATCGGCGCGCGGATTACCGAGGTACAGGAGATCTTCGGCAAGGCCTTCAACGCCGGCAGCGAGTTCGCCCGCGACGGGAGCCAGTTCGACCGCCTCTTCGAGGAGGGCGACACCTTCGCCATTGGCCATCTCGAGGGGCGGGTCCTGCATACCCCGGGGCATACCCCGGCCTGTCTCACCTATGTGATCGGCGATGCCGCCTTCGTCGGCGATACCCTATTCATGCCCGATTACGGCACCGCCCGCTGCGACTTTCCCGGCGGCGATGCGCGTACCCTCTATCGCTCCATTCAGAAGGTCCTGGCGCTGCCCGACGAGACCCGCCTCTTCCTTTGCCATGACTACAAGGCGCCGGGCCGCGAGACCTATCAGCACCAGACCACGGTGGCCGAGCAACGCGCCCATAACGTCCATGTGCATGAGGGCATCGGCGAGGAGGCGTTCGTGCGCCTGCGTACCGAGCGCGATGCCAGCCTGGGCATGCCGCGGCTGATCATCCCCTCGGTGCAGGTCAATATGCGCGCCGGCGAACTGCCCCCCGCCGAGGACAATGGGCAGGTCTACCTCAAGGTGCCGATCAACCGTTTCCGATAAGCGATAAGGAGGAGCGATAACGTGGATTGGAGCGCAAGCCTGCATGGGCTGGTGGGGGGCATCTTGATTGGCCTCTCCGCCACCTGGTTGATGGGCAGCCTGGGGCGAATCGCCGGCATCAGCGGCATTCTCTCCGGCCTGGTCTTCGAGCGTCCCAAGGGAGACAGCGCCTGGCGGCTGACCTTCCTGCTGGGCCTGATCAGCGGCCCGCTGCTGGTGATGGCACTCGGCGGTGGCCTGGGTAATGTGGTGGGGGAGGCCGGCGTGGATGCCACGGGCGCGGTCATCGGTGCCCCTGCCGGGGGCGTCGGCCTGATGATCGTCGCCGGCCTGTTGGTGGGGCTGGGGACCGGGATCGGCAGCGGCTGCACCAGTGGCCATGGGGTCTGCGGCCTATCGCGGCTCTCTGCGCGTTCGCTGGTGGCGACCCTGACTTTCCTGGTGATGGCCATGGTCACTGTCTATGGGGTGCGACATGTCGTGGGAGGTGGCGCATGAAGGCGCTGATGGGCTATCTCGCCGGGCTGTTGTTCGGCCTGGGCCTGGCCATCTCCGGCATGACCGACCCGGCCCGGGTGCTGGGCTTCCTGGATATCGCCGGGGCCTGGGATCCGACCCTGATGTTCGTGCTGGGCGGTGCCGTGCTTACTACCTTTATCGGCTACCGGCTGGTGTGGCGTCGCGGGGCACCGCTGGTGGGTAATGCCTTCCGGCTGCCCACCCGCCAGGACATCGATGCCCGGCTGATCGCCGGCTCGGCGCTGTTCGGTATCGGCTGGGGGCTCTCCGGCTACTGCCCGGGGCCCGCCTTCGCCTCCCTCGGCGGCCTGACCACGCCCCTGGCGGCCATGCTGCTGGCCATGCTGGCGGGGTGGTTCCTGGCCCGGCGACTGGCGTAGGCCAAAAACGCCTCCGTGATCGTGGCCGGAGGCGCCCGTCGAACTTATCCGAGCTACTCCGGCCGTGGTGAGCCCATCACCCGGTCCAGCGCGTCCTCGGCCGGCAGGCCCTGGGCCAGTTCCACCAGCTCGCCCTGGCGGTAGAGGATGCCGGGGGTGGCCATGATGCCCAGGCCATGCATCAGTTGCTGATTCTCGTAGAGCGCCTCTTCCAGGTCCCGGGGCAGTCGCTCCAGGGGGGCGATCTCGCCACCGGCCTGATGGTCGGCCAGGGCGGCGCCGGGGTCGCCGCTGGCCAGCAGGGCGATCGCCTCCCGCGGGCTCTGGCTGCTCAATACCCCCACCATGATATGGCGCAGCTGCACCTCGCCGGCCTCGATCCAGGGGCGGGTCTGCTCCCAGAAGGCCTTGCAGTAGGGACAGCGGGTGTCGGTAAAGGTATAGACGATGCGCTCGGCGTCGTCGCTGCCGTCGGCGATCCAGGTGCTGGCCTCGAGCTCCGCCCAGGTCTGGGCGTCCTGGGGCGCCCGCACCAGTCGCTCCAGGGGCTCGGCATTCAGGTCGTTGCCCTCGCCGTCCTGCAGGGTGCCGACGATCACATGCTCGCCGTCCGCCAGCAGGTAGGCGGCGAACTCCCGCCCCTGGTAGCTGCCGGCATAACCGGTGAGGCCGCCGGGCGCGTCGAAGCTGCCGTGGATGGTCAGCCCCTGGCGTTCCAGGGCGGCGATGGGGGCGGGCAGGGCATCGGCTCCGGCGGCCAGGCTGGTGGTGACCAGGGTGGCGCCGAGTAGCAGGGCTCGGGGGAACATGGTGACTCCGGGGGCGGGTGGCTGGGCGCGGTATCGGCGAATCGCTACAATAGGACGCAACCCAGCCCATAGTAAATCCCGGAACCCAGCCATGCATTGTCCCTTCTGCGGTGCCCATGACACCAAGGTCACCGACTCCCGCCTGGTGGTGGAGGGCGACCAGGTGCGTCGCCGCCGCCAGTGCGCGGCCTGTGGCGAGCGCTTCACCACCTACGAGACCGCCGAGCTGGTGATGCCCCGGGTGATCAAGACGGACGGCTCCCGGGAGAGTTTCGACGAGACCAAGCTGCGTGCCGGCATGCTGCGGGCGCTGGAGAAACGCCCGGTCAGCGCCGAATCCATGGAGGCCGCCGTGGAGCGTATCCGCCAGCGGCTGCGTGCCCGCGGCGAGCGGGAGATCCAGGCCCGGGATATCGGCGAGGAGGTGATGCAGGCCCTCAAGCGCCTCGATCAGGTGGCCTATATCCGCTTCGCCTCCGTCTACCGCCGCTTCCAGGATCTCGATGAGTTCCGCGCCGAGATCGATCGCCTGGCCCAGGAACCGCACTTCCCGCCCCACGACGACTGAGTTTCCCAAGGAGTCTCATGACGACGCCGACCCCCGAGCAGTGGATGGCTCGCGCCCTGACCCTGGCGCGTCGCGGCCGCTACACCACCCACCCCAATCCCCGCGTCGGCTGCGTGCTGGTCAAGGCGCAGCGTCGGGTGGGGGAGGGGTTCCACGCGCGCGCCGGTGAGCCCCATGCCGAGATCCTGGCATTGCGGGAGGCCGGCGAGGCGGCCCGGGGTGCCACCGCCTATGTGACCCTGGAGCCCTGCGCCCATCAGGGGCGTACCGGACCCTGCGCCCGGGCCCTGGTCGATGCGGGGGTCGCCCGGGTGGTGGCCGCCATGCAGGACCCCAACCCCCGGGTGGCCGGCCAGGGCTTCGCCATCCTGCGCGAGGCGGGCATCGAGGTGGCGTGTGGCGTGCTGGAGGCCGAGGCTCGGGCCCTGAATCCGGGGTTTATCCTGCGCATGAGCGAGGGGCGGCCCCATGTGCGCCTCAAGATGGCCATGAGCCTGGACGGGCGCACCGCCATGCGCTCCGGGGAGTCCCAATGGATCACCGGCCCCCAGGCGAGGTCCGCGGTGCAGCGGCTGCGCGCCCAGTCCAGCGCGGTGATGACCGGGGTGGAGTCGATCATCTTCGATAACTCCCGGCTGACGGTGCGCGCCGACCAGTTGGGGCTCGAGGACGCCGAAACGATTGCCGAGCGCCAGCCATTGCGGGTGGTGGTGGATTCCCGGCTGCGTCTGCCCGAGGCGGCGGCCTGCCTGCGTGAGCCGGGACGGACCCTGGTGGCCACCTGCAGCGAGGATGCCGAGCGGCGTGAGCGGCTGGAAGCCGTCGGCGCCGAGGTGCTGGTGTTGCCGGCGGGGGAGGGCGGCCGGGTCGATCTGGCGGCCCTGCTGCGTCACCTGGCCGCCGCCGAGGAGGTCAACGAGGTACTATTGGAGACCGGCGCCACCCTGGCCGGGGCCATGCTCGATGCCGAGCTGGTGGATGAGTTGCAGCTCTTTATGGCGCCGACCCTGCTGGGCGGCGAGGCGCGGCCCCTGTTCCAGCTGCCGGGCCTGGAGCGCATGGCCCAGCAGCGCCCCCTGGAGATCCTCGATATCCGCGCCATCGGCAAGGATTGGCGAATTACCGCCCGGCCCAAGGCGGCCTCCTGAAGTGTAGGGCCGCGGCCAAAGCCAGCTCCCACTGGGTAGGGGGCTAAAGCCAGCTCCCGCGGTGTGGGCCGTCACCGGGGTGGCAGGAGCCTGCTTCAGCAGCGGTCCGACGTCTCGGCGATAGGAAAATCGCCGGCTAAAGCCAGCTCCCACAATCCAGGAGAGCCCGTGAGCGCCAAGGGCGCTTTGGCACGGGGCCCTCAGGTTAGCGACGGTCGGCCTTGGACTAGCGCCTGGCGTTCGACCCGAGCGAGCCCCTGAGCGCCAAGGGCGCTTTGGCGGCAGGCTGACTAGGTCGCGGACGGGTCGGCCTTGGACTAGCGCCTGGCGTTCGACCCGAGCGAGCCCCTGAGCGCCAAGGGCGCTTTGGCGGCAGGCTGACTAGGTCGCGGACGGGTCGGCCTTGGACTAGCGCCTGGCGTTCGACCAAGGTACCCTGAGCGCCGACCCGATGCGGGCGTTGGTGTTTGGCAACGCGATCGTCGCCTGGTGGCGACGCCCGGCATACCTAGATATTCGGAGATCCCATGGCGCACTCTTCCCAGGATTCGGCTTCCCCAGAATCCGCCGCTCAGGCCGCCGAGCCCACTACCGGGCTGGCCAGCATCGAGGCCCTGGTCGAGGACATTCGCCAGGGCAAGATGGTCATCCTGATGGATGATGAGGATCGCGAAAACGAAGGCGATATCATCATGGCCGCCGAGAAGGTGAAGGCCGAGCATATCAACTTCATGGCGCGGCACGCCCGTGGCCTGATCTGCCTGCCGATGACCCGGGAGCGCTGCGAGCGGCTCAAGCTGCCGCTGATGGTCAGCGACAACGGTTCCGGCTTCGGTACCAAGTTCACCCTCTCCATCGAGGCCGCCGAGGGCGTGACCACCGGGATCTCCGCCGCCGATCGGGCGCGCACCGTCCAGGTGGCCGCGGCCCGCGATGCCAAGGCCGAGGATATCGTCCAGCCGGGGCATATCTTCCCGCTGATGGCCGAGCCCGGCGGCGTGCTGCGTCGTGCCGGTCACACCGAAGCGGCCTGCGACCTGGCCGCCATGGCCGGCCTCGAGCCCACCGGCGTGATCTGCGAGGTGATGAACGAGGACGGCAGCATGGCGCGCCGCCCGGAGCTGGAGCGTTTCGCCGCCGAGCATGGCATCAAGATGGGCACCATCGCCGATCTGATCCACTACCGCATCCATAACGAGCATACCGTGGAACACCTGGAGGTGACCCCGGTCACCACCGCCTTCGGCGAACTGAGCCTGCATGTGTTCCGCGACAGCATCCAGGGCGCCCATCACCTGGCCCTGGTCAAGGGCCACCCCCATCCGGACACGCCCACCACGGTGCGGGTGCATCTGGCCGATACCCTGCGCGACCTGCTGACCCTGGCCAAGCCGGAGAGTCAGAGCTGGACCGCCAGTGCCGCCCTGGCCGAGGTGGCCGCCGCCGAGAATGGCGTCTTCGTGCTGCTCGACGACGGTCGTCCCCACCAGGACCTCAAGGATCAGCTGGATATCCTGCTGGAGCGCAAGCGGGCGCCGCGCAGCAGCGACTCCGACGGGGCCGGCAACTACCTGACCATCGGCACCGGCTCGCAGATCCTGCGTTACCTGGGCGTGGGGCAGATGCGTCTGCTCAGCTCGCCGTGGAAGTTCTCGGCCCTGTCGGGCTTCGATCTGGAAGTGGTGGAGCGGGTCGGTCCCTGAGGCCCCGGTCAACTATCAACAGTGGCGGGCCCCGGCCCGCCGGTAGGCGCCATCCGGCGCCCTAGCGATCAAGCAGGAAAAGCAAGCATGCAAGCGATCTCCCAAGTCGAAGGCAGTTTCACCGATGTCGATGGCCGCTATGTCATCGTGGTGGGCCGTTTCAACCACCATGTGGTGGATAGCCTGGTGGACGGCGCCGTGGACAGCCTGACTCGGCATGGCGTGGACGCCGACAATATCGATATCGTCCATGTGCCGGGCGCCTGGGAGCTGCCGCTGGCGGTGAAGCGGGCCCTGCAGGTGGTGCGCCCCGATGCGGTGATCGCCCTCGGCGCGGTGATCCGCGGCGGCACCCCTCACTTCGAATACGTGGCCGGTGGCTGCAACGCGGCGCTGGGCAACCTGCAACTGGAGTTCGATACGCCCGTCGCCAACGGCGTGCTCACCGTCAACTCCATCGAGCAGGCCATCGAGCGCTCCGGCACCAAGGCCGGTAACAAGGGCGCCGAGGCGGCCATGGCGGCCATGGAGATGGTCTCGCTGCTCAAGCGCTTCGGGGGTGAGGCATGAGCGCACCCCGCGGCGGCCAGCGTCCGCCCTCCAAGGCCCAGCAGAGCCGCCACGCCGCCCGCGAGCTGGCGGTGCAGGGCATCTATCAGTGGCAGCTGACCGGCAAGTCGATCACTGCCGTGGAGGCGGAGTTCCGCAGCCAGGTCGCCGACGACGACCTGGAAGACCACGAGAACTGGCACAAGGTCATGGAGATCGCCGACCTGGCGCTCTTCCACGAGCTGCTGCACAACGTGGTGCGCTTCAAGGACGAGCTGGACGCCAGCCTGGCGCCCCTGCTCGATCGGCGTATCGAGGAGGTGGATCCCATCGAACTGGCGATCCTGCGCCTGGGGACCTATGAGCTCTCCCGTCGCCTGGAGGTGCCCTATCGAGCGGTGATCAACGAGGGCGTCGAGCTGGCCAAGTCCTTCGGCGCCACCGACGGCCACAAGTACATCAACGGTATCCTCGACAAGCTCGCCGGGCGGCTGCGCTCGGCCGAGGTCCGCGCTCGCCGCTGAGGTGCCTCGCCCATGCGATATCACCCAGCCATCGCCGCGCCCAGCGAATTCGAACTGATCGCCCGCCACTTTCGGCGTCCCGCCCGGGACCCCGGGGTGGTGCTGGGCGTGGGCGACGATTGCACCCTGCTGGCGCCGTCCCCGGGGCAGCAGCTCGCCGTCAGCGTCGATACCTCGGTCGCCGAGGTGCACTTCCCCGCCGCGGCGCCCCCCGCGGCCATCGGTCATCGCGCCCTGGCGGTCAGCCTCAGCGACCTGGCCGCCATGGGCGCCAAGCCGCGCTGGTGCCTGATGTCGCTGACCCTGGCCGAGGCCGATGATGCCTGGCTGGCGGACTTCGCCGCCGGCTTCCACGCCCTCTGCGAGTCCGCCGAGATCAGCCTGGTGGGCGGCGACGTGACCCGTGGCCAGTTGGCCATCGGCGTCACCGTGCAGGGCGAGGTGCCTCCCGGTGAGGCGCTGCGCCGCAGTGGTGCCCGTCCCGGTGATCTCCTGGCCGTGACCGGCACCCTGGGCGGCGCCCATGGCGGCCTCGAGGCCTGGCAGGCCGGCGAGCGGGACCTCGCGCATCCGCTGCTGCGCGCCTATCTGCTGCCCCAGCCGCGGCTGGCGGTGGGCCTGGCCCTGCGTGGCCTGGCCAGTGCCGCCATCGATCTCTCCGATGGCCTGCTGGCCGACCTCGGCCATCTGCTCGAGGCCTCCGGCGTCGGTGCCACCCTGGAGCCCGAGGCCTTGCCCCTGGCAGACGGGCTGGTGGAAGCCTTGGGTATCCAGGGCGCCCGCGATGCGGCGCTTAGCGGCGGCGACGACTATGAGCTGCTGCTGGCGATCCCTCCGGAGCGGCTCGCGGAGGCCCGGCGGCGCCTGGCCGAGCTGGCACTGCCGCTGACGGTGATCGGGGGCTGCGAGGCGGCCCCCGGCCTGCGCGGCGTGGCCCTCGACGGCAAGGGTGGCTGGCAGCACTTCCCGGGAGGCCGGAAATGAACCGGGCGCCGGCCAGCGTCTGGCGCCGCCCCACCCACTTCCTGGCCTTCGGCCTGGGCAGCGGGGCGGTGCCCTGGGCCCCCGGCACCTTCGGCACCCTGGCGGCGATCCCCTTCTACTGGCTGATGGCCGACCTGCCGCTGACCTGGTATCTGCTGATCACCGCCGTGACCTTCGTGATCGGGGTCTGGCTCTGCGAGAAGACCTCCAACGACCTGGGGGTGCATGATCACTCCGGTATCGTCTGGGACGAGTTCGTCGGCTACTGGATCACCATGACCGCGGTGCCCTTCTCCTGGGAAGCGGCGCTGTGGGGGTTTATCATTTTCCGTATCTTCGATGTCTTCAAGCCCTGGCCGATTCGTTGGGCCGACCGCCGGGTGGCGGGGGGCTTCGGCATCATGATCGATGATGTGATGGCGGGGCTCTATGCCTGGGGTACCATCCATCTCTGGTTATGGTTGCACTAGAACCTCATTAATCCATAAGGAGTCGAGACGTATGCGCAAGGGAGTGCTGGCCCTGGGGGCCGTGGTCATCATCGGCGGTGGTTATCTCGCCGGCCATGCGGTATCCAGCGCCATCTTCGAGCGGGAGCTGGCGACGAGTCTCGACAACCTGGAGCGCCAGGGCAATGTGCGGGCGGAACGCCTGGGCAGCGAACGGGGCTGGTTCCATTCCTCCGGTGAGCTGCTGCTGCAGCCCCTGATCGGCGACGACTGGCGGGTGACGGTGCCCTATCGGGCCAACCACGGGATTCTCACTACCCGGGTCGAAGGCGACGCCGAGCTGGCCCTGAATGAGGCCATCGCCGAGGAGCTCCAGGAAGCGTTTGGTGAATTGCCGGCCTTGCCCACGCCGCGTTGGGTGGCCGATTTCAACACCCTGAGTCAGACCCTCGAGGCGAACCTGGAACTCCCTGGTTTCCAGTGGGACGAGGATGACTGGCGCCTCGACTTCCAGGGGATCTCGGCCACCCTGAGCGGCGAGCGGGGGGATCTGATCCTCAACGCCGAGATCGCTCCCTGGTGGCTGACCGCCACCGAGGGGCGTCTGGCGGTCGGCACCACGACCCTGGATAGCCACTATCGCTATAGCGAGGGGGGGCGCCTCTTCCACCAGCAGGACGCCATGCAGTTCGAGAGCCTGCGCTTCGTGGAGAGTCACGGTCAGGCCCTGCACCTGCAGGGGCTGGGCTATACCAGTGATATGCGCCTCGGCCGCGAGCACCTCGATCTTTCCCTTGGCCTCTCCCTGGACGAGGCGCGGATGGAGGATCAGCCGGTGGCCTCCGGTCGCCTGGCGCTGTCCCTGGAGCGTCTCGATGCCGACGCCGCCTGGCGTCTCTACGAGAGCCTGCTCGACGAACTGGAGCGGCGGGATGGGGATCTGGAGCAGCTGTCGCCGGCCGAGTGGGAGGCACTCTTCGAGTTCTGGTTCCCGGACCTGCTGGCGCTGCTCTCCGAGTCGCCGCGCCTGGTGCTCTCCGAGCTCGACCTCAACAGCCGCATGCTGGGCCTGGCCACCCAGGGCGAAGGGGAGCTGACCTTCGATGGGGCGGGGATCACCGAACTGAGCCTGGAGGAGCTGGCCAGTCCGAGTGGTGCCGCCGAGCTGCAGCGGCGCCTCGATGGCCACCTGCGCGCCGCGCCGGTGCCGCCGACCCTGGCCATGATGCTGGGGCTGTCCCTGGATAGCCGCGAGCTGGAGTTCGAGCTGCGTGCCGGCGAGCCCTACCTCAACGGTGAGCCCCTGATGGGCTCCCCCTGGTAAGCGCCGCATCCGGCCAGTCGCAGGGGCGCCTTCGGGCGCCCCTCGTCGTTGGTCACGCTTGAAGTTTGTGTCAGTCGCCCGCATTCCTGTTGCCATACTGGTCATCGACCCCGGATACAGGATGGATCATGAGAGAGCATGATGATGAGCGGCATAACGTGATTGTCGATGGCGTCGAGGACGCCGGCATCGAGGTCGAGGCGGGCGACGAGTCGGGCGAGGAGTCGTCCCACGCCATGGTACCCAGCAGCGATAGCCTGCCGGAGCGCATCTACCTGCTGCCGATCCATAATCGGCCCTTCTTTCCCGCCCAGGTGCAGCCCCTGGTGATCCATCGCCCGCGCTGGGAGGAGACCATCGAGCGGGTCGGCAAGACGCCCCACCAGGCGGTGGGGCTGGCCTTCGTCGGCGAGACCGAGCTCGAGGACCTGACCCCCGAGCACTTCCCCGAGATCGGCACCACGGTGCGCATGCACAAGGTGGAGCAGGGCGACAACCAGATCCAGTTTATCGCCCAGGGCCTGAAGCGCTTTCGCATCCAGCGCTGGCTCTCCCGCCGGCCTCCCTACCTGGTGGAGGTCAGCTATCCCAAGGAGCCGGTGGACGCCGAGGCCGACGAGGCCCGCGCCTACGCCATGGCGGTGATCAACGGCATCAAGGAGCTGCTGCCGATCAACCCCCTCTACGGCGAGGAGCTCAAGCACTACCTCAACCGCTTCAGTCCCCACGAGCCGGGCCCCCTGGCCGACTTCGCCGCCGCCATCACCTCCGCCAAGGGGCCGGAGCTGCAGGTGATCCTCGAGACCCTGGCGGTGCTGCCGCGCATGCAGAAGGTATTGCCGCTGCTGCACAAGGAGATCGAGGTGGCCCAGCTGCAGAGCGAGATCAGCGAGCAGGTCAACGCCAAGATGCAGGAGCGCCAGCGGGAATTCTTCCTGCGCGAGCAGCTCAAGGTGATCCAGCGCGAGCTGGGCATCTCCAAGGATGACCGCGAGAACGACGTGGACACCTTCCGCGACCGCCTGGAGGAGATGACGGTGCCGCCCAAGGTGCTGACGCGCATCGAGGAGGAGCTCGACAAGCTCTCGGTGCTGGAGACCGGCTCACCGGAGTACGGCACCACCCGCAACTACCTGGACTGGCTGACCAGCATGCCCTGGGGCATCACCAGCGACGACAACCTGGACCTGGCCCATGCCCGGGTCGTGCTCGACCGCGACCATGACGGCCTGGCGGACGTCAAGGAGCGGATCATCGAGTTCCTCGCCGAGGGCACCTTCAAGGGCGACGTGGGCGGCTCCATCCTGCTGCTGGTGGGCCCGCCGGGGGTCGGCAAGACCTCCATCGGCCGCTCCATCGCCGAGGCCCTGGGGCGCCAGTTCTATCGCTTCTCGGTGGGCGGCATGCGCGACGAGGCGGAGATCAAGGGCCATCGGCGTACCTATATCGGCGCCATGCCCGGCAAGCTGGTGCAGGCCCTCAAGGAGGTGGAGGTCCAGAACCCGGTGATCATGCTCGACGAGATCGACAAGCTGGGCCAGTCCTTCCAGGGCGATCCCGCCTCGGCGCTGCTCGAGGTGCTCGACCCGGAGCAGAACGTCGACTTCCTCGACCACTACCTGGACGTGCGCCTGGACCTCTCCAAGGTGCTCTTCGTGTGCACCGCCAATACCCTGGACTCGATCCCCCCGGCGCTGCTCGATCGCATGGAGCAGATTCGCCTCGCCGGCTATATCGCCGAGGAGAAGCTGGCCATCGCCAAGCACCACCTCTGGCCCAAGCTGCTCAAGCGCGACAAGATCCCCAGGAAACGCATCAACTTGACGGATGCGGCCCTCAAGCAGGTGATCGAGGGCTATGCCCGGGAGGCCGGGGTGCGCCAACTGGAGAAGCAGCTGCACCGCATCGTGCGCAAGGCGGCGGTCAAGCTGCTGGAGAACGGCCAGCAGAGCGTCAAGGTCTCGGTGAACAACCTGGAGGAGTTCCTCGGCGCGCCCATCTTCCGTCGCGAGAAGGTGCTCAAGGGGGAGGGCGTCGTCACCGGGCTCGCCTGGACCGCCATGGGCGGCGCCACCCTGCCCATCGAGGCGGGCAAGGTGCATGCCCTGGCCCGCGGCTTCAAGCTCACCGGCAAGCTCGGCGAGGTGATGCAGGAATCGGCGAATATCGCCTATAGCTATGTGCAGGGGCACCTGGGGGAGTATGGTGCCGACCCGGACTTCTTCAACGATGCCTTCGTGCACCTGCATGTGCCGGAGGGGGCGACTCCCAAGGATGGTCCCTCGGCGGGGGTCACCATGACCACGGCGCTGCTGTCGCTGGCCCGTCACCAGGCCATCGACCGGCCCCTGGCGATGACCGGGGAGCTGACCCTGACCGGCCAGGTGTTGCCGGTGGGCGGCATCCGCGAGAAGATCATCGCCGCCCGGCGCAGCGAGATCCATGAGGTGATCCTGCCGGAGCCCAACCGTCGCGACTATGACGAGCTGCCCGATTACCTCAAGGCGGGGATGAGGGTGCACTTCGCCCAGCGCTATCGGGACGTGGCCAAGGTGGTCTTCGGCTGACCCGGCGTCGGCGGAGCTCGTCGCTGCCCCGTGGGAGCGAGCGATTCGCCGCGCAGCGGCGCAGACATGACTCAACAAGGTTGCCAATGAAACCTATCATCACCACCCTGAGTGCCCTGGCGCTAAGCCTGACGTCGGGGGCAGTCTCCGCCCAGGAGCGCACCCTGACCGTTTATACCTACGGCTCCTTCGTCTCCGAGTGGGGCCCGGGGCCGGGCATCGAGGCGGCTTTCGAGGCCCGCTGCGGCGACTGCGACCTCGAGTTCGTCGCCCTCGACGGCGGGGTGGATATCCTCCAGCGCCTGCGTCTGGAAGGCGAGGGCAGTGCCGCCGACCTGGTGCTGGGCCTCGACATGAACCTGATGGCCGAGGCCCGGGCGCTGGACCTGCTGGCGCCCCATGGCGTCGACACCGCGGCCCTGGCCCTGCCCATCGACTGGCGGGACGACACCTTCCTGCCCTTCGACTGGGGCCATTTCGCCTTCGTCTACGACACCGAGCAGCTGGCGACCCCGCCGGCCAGCTTCGCCGAGCTGCTGGAGGCCCCGGACGACGTCCGGGTGATCATCCAGGACCCGCGCACCAGCACCACCGGCCAGGGCCTGCTGCTGTGGATCAAGCAGGTCTACGGCGACGCGGCTCCCGAGGCCTGGGAACGCCTCAACGAGCGGGTATTGACCGTTACCCCGGGCTGGAGCCAGGCCTACTTCTCGCTGTTCATGAACGGCGAGGCGCCCATGGTGCTCTCCTACGCCACTTCGCCCGCCTACCATATGGCGGTGGAGGAGAGCGACCGCTACCAGGCCGCCGAGTTCGCCGAGGGGCACTACCTGCAGGTGGAGACCGCCGCCATGCTGAAGAGCAGCGACGAACCCGAGCTGGCCCGGGACTTCCTGAGCTTTATGCTGACCCCCGACTTCCAGCGCCATATCCCCCTCGGCAACGTGATGAATCCGGCCATCGACCTGGGCGACGAGCTCCCCGAGGTCTTCGAGCGGCTGATCGAGCCGGCGAGCCTCACCTTCACCCCGGAGGAGGTGCGCGACAACCGCCGCGCCTGGATTCGCGAATGGCTTAATGCCAGCAGCCGCTAGGCCGCCCACCTGGCGGGCCTCGCCTCTAGTCCTGGCTGGCGGCTTGCTGGCCCTGGCCGCGGTGGCGGGGCTGGGACTGGCCAGCCTGGCGGCGCTGCTCTGGCAGGCGCCGGCGCTGTCGGTCGGCGACCTGTGGCGGGAACCCTGGCTGGCCGGCATCCTGCGCTTCACCCTCTGGCAGGCGACCCTCTCCACCGGGCTTTCCGTGGGGCTGGCCATTCCGGTGGCCCTGGCCCTGGCCCGGCGGCCGCGCTTCCCCGGGCGGCGCCTGCTGCTGCGGGCCATGGAGCTGTCGCTGGTGATTCCCACCCTGATCGCCCTGTTCGGCCTGGTGGCGGTGCATGGCCGCCAGGGCTGGGCGGCGCCGCTCTGGGAGTGGCTGACCGCCACCCGGGCGGACTACCTCTATGGTCTTTCGGGCATCGTGCTGGCCCATGTCTTCTACAATCTGCCGCTCTCGGCGCGGCTGATGCTGCAGGCCCTGGAGACGGCGCCAGCGGCCCACTGGCGGCTCACCGCCCAGTTGGGCCTCTCCCGGGGCGCCATCTGGCGGACCCTGGAGTGGCCCCGGCTGCGTGCCCTGCTGCCACGCCTGGGCGCCCTGGTCTTCACCCTCTGCTTCACCAGCTTCGCCATCGTCATGACCCTGGGCGGCGGACCGCGTTCCACGACCCTGGAGGTGGCCCTCTACCAGGCGCTGAAGTTCGACCACGACCTGGCCCTGGCGGCGCTGCTGGCGCTGACCCAGTTGACCCTCTGCCTGAGCCTGTGGCTGGTGGCGCTGACCCGCGGCGGCACGCCGCGGCTGGTGCCCGACGCCGGCAGCGGCCTGCCCGGCGGGCGCTGGTGGCGCCGTGATGCCCTGGGGCTGTCGCGGCTGCATGATGCGCTCTGGTTGCTGGGGTTGACCCTGCTGCTGGTGCCGCCGCTCGCGGCGGTGACCCTGGCCGGCTTCTACGGCCTGCCCGAACTGCCGGGACGCGGCAGCCTGTGGCCCGCGGCGCTGCGCAGCCTGGCCATGGCGCTGGGCGCAGGGGGGCTCTCCCTGCTGCTGGCCCTGGCGCTGCTGGCCGGGGCCGAGGCGCTCCGGCGGCGCGGCTCGCGTCTCGCCGCCCTGGTGATGGAGGGCAGCGGCCAGCTGATCCTGGTGATCCCGGCCCTGGTGCTGGGCACCGGCCTCTTCCTGCTGCTGCGCCCCTCCCTCGGCGCCGGCTGGCACGGTTATGCGCTGGTGGTGCTGGTCAATGGCTTTATGGCGCTGCCCTTCGCCATGCAGGTGCTGCGCGGCGCCATTCCCGGCCTCTCGGCCCCGGAGGAGCGCCTGGCGGAACAGTTCGGCATCCACGGCCGGGCGCGGCTGCGCTGGCTGGTCTGGCCGCGGCTGCGGCGCCCCGCGGCCCTGGCCCTGGCCTACGCCATGACCCTCTCGCTGGGCGACTTCAGCGTGATCGCCCTGTTCGGCAGCCCGGCGGCGCCGACCCTGCCGATGCTGCTCTTCCAGCAACTGGGCGGCTACCGCTGGCAGGGCGCCGCGGCCACCGCCCTGGTGCTGCTGCTGGCGGTGGTGCTGGTGTTTAGCCTGCTCGACGCCCTGAGCCGGCGCCGACCGCGCTACCCCTTTCGACCCTGAATTCAATGCTTAGACGAAGGGCGGGGCTATCGTTGTGGGAATGGCTGAGGGGCGCTGGGGGCAGGGCGGAGCGGGGGTTTTTTGCCAGGGATGGCAAAAGTAGCTCCCAGGGATGGGTTTACAGCGCCCCGCGAAGGCCTGTCCCCAGAGTAGCCCCGTGCCTCCGGGCTAACTGCAACCCTACGGTGAAGGCTGCTTGATCGATAAGCTTCACACCACGAGCGATAACATGGGCGCCCATGCTCCACTGCGATGATCTGATCTTTCACTACGACCGCTTTGAACCCGGGGAGACGCCGGACTTCTGCTTCCGCTTCGACCTGGCCCCCGGCGAGTGCCTGGCCCTGGAGGGCCCCTCGGGGGCCGGCAAGAGCACCCTGCTCAACCTGCTGGCGGGCTTCCTGGAACCCGCCGGTGGTTCGCTGCGCTGGGGCGAGCGGGAGCTGCTGAGGCTGCCGCCCTGGGAGCGGGGCATCACCACGGTGTTCCAGGAGCACAACCTCTTCGATCACCTGCCGGTGTGGGCCAATATCGGCCTGGGGCTGGCCCCCAGCCTCAAACTCGACGCCGCCCAGCGCCGGCGCATCCGCGATGGCCTGGCCGAGGTGGGCCTGGCGGGCCTCGAGGCGCGCCTGCCCGGCGAGCTCTCCGGCGGCCAGCGCCAGCGGGTGGCCCTGACCCGGGCGCTGCTGCGCCAGGCGCCGCTGCTGCTACTGGACGAGCCTTTCACCGGCCTGGATCACGCCAACCGCCAGGGCCTCTGGGCCCTGGTCAAACGCCAGCAGCAGGCGGGCGTGGCGGTGCTGCTGGTCAGCCACGACCGGGAGGATATCGAGGCCCTGGCCCAGCGCCGCCTGGCCCTGGTGGAGGGTCGCCTGACGCCTCTCTAGGCATTCGCCCGGCCGCATGACAAAATCGGCAGGACTGGACACCGATTCGACCGGCCGACCGCCTCCCGGTACGGCCGGCAGCACTATCTAGAGGACACCATGCCCGAGTATCGTTCCCGCACCACCACCGCTGGTCGCAATATGGCCGGCGCCCGCGCCCTGTGGCGTGCCACTGGCATGAAGGATGACGACTTCCACAAGCCGATCATCGCCGTGGCCAACTCCTTTACCCAGTTCGTGCCGGGCCATGTGCATCTCAAGGACATGGGCCAACTGGTGGCCCGCGAGATCGAGAAGGCCGGCGGGGTGGCCAAGGAGTTCAACACCATCGCCGTGGACGACGGCATCGCCATGGGCCACGACGGCATGCTCTACTCGCTGCCCAGTCGCGATCTGATCGCCGACAGCGTCGAGTACATGGTCAATGCTCACTGCGCCGACGCCCTGGTGTGCATCTCCAACTGCGACAAGATCACCCCCGGGATGCTGATGGCCGCCATGCGCCTCAATATCCCGGTGATCTTCGTCTCCGGTGGTCCCATGGAGGCCGGCAAGACCAAGCTCCTCGACCACGGCCTCGACCTGGTGGACGCCATGGTGATGGCCGCCGACGACAGCGTCGACGACGAGACCCTGGCCGAAGTCGAGCGCAGCGCCTGCCCCACCTGCGGCAGCTGCTCCGGGATGTTCACCGCCAATTCCATGAACTGCCTGATGGAGGCGCTGGGCCTGGCGCTGCCGGGCAATGGCACCGTGGTGGCCACCCATGCCGACCGTCGTCGGCTCTTCGAGACCGCCGGTCACCGCATCGTCGAGCTGGCCAAGCGCTACTACGAAGGCGAGGAGGCGCACCTGCTGCCCCGGGCCATCGGCGCCAAGGCGGCGTTCAAGAACGCCATGACCCTGGATATCGCCATGGGCGGCTCCACCAACACCATCCTGCACCTGCTGGCCGCCGCCCAGGAGGCCGGGGTCGATTTCGACATGGCCGCCATCGACCGCCTGTCGCGGGAGGTGCCCCAGCTCTGCAAGGTCGCCCCCAACACCCAGAAGTACCATATCGAAGACGTGCACCGCGCCGGCGGCATCATGGCCATCCTCGGCGAGCTGGATCGTGCCGGGGTGCTCGATACCCGGGTGCCCACCGTCTACGGCGACTCCCTCAAGGAGGCCCTGGACGAGTGGGATATCATGCGTAACCCCAGCCCCGAGGTGGTGGAGTTCTACCGGGCCGGCCCCGGCGGGGTGCCCACCCAGGTGGCCTTCTCCCAGAGTGCCCGCTGGCCGAGCCTCGACGGCGACCGTGCCACCGGCTGCATCCGCGATCTGGCGCATGCCTTCTCCCGGGAGGGTGGCCTGGCGGTGCTCCATGGCAATATCGCCGTGGACGGCTGCGTGGTGAAGACCGCCGGCGTCGACGACTCCATCCTGGTCTTCGAGGGCCCGGCCCATGTGGTGGAGTCCCAGGACCAGGCGGTGGCGCATATCCTCGAGGGCAAGGTGAAGGAGGGCGATGTCGTCGTCATCCGCTACGAGGGGCCCAAGGGCGGCCCGGGCATGCAGGAGATGCTCTACCCGACCTCCTATCTGAAGTCCAAGGGGCTGGGCAAGGCCTGCGCCCTGTTGACCGACGGGCGCTTCTCCGGCGGCACTTCCGGGCTCTCCATCGGCCACGTCTCGCCGGAGGCGGCGGCGGGGGGCGCCATCGGCCTGGTGGAGCCGGGCGATCTCATTCGTATCGACATCCCCAACCGCACCATCGACGTCAAGCTCTCCGATGAGGAACTGGCGGCGCGCCGTGCGGCCATGGAGGCCAAGGGCAGTGACGCCTGGAAGCCGAGCATCCAGCGTGACCGCCAGGTCTCCGCGGCCCTCAAGGCCTATGCGCTGCTGGCGACCTCCGCGGACAAGGGCGCGGTGCGCGACCTCTCCAAGCTGGATTGATCCGCCTCAGCAAAAAGACCCGCGCCTCGGCGCGGGTCTTGCGATTCGGGACTTGCTCGGAATTAAGCGGCGCGGTCCAGGGGCGCCTCGGGGGCCTGGTCCTCGGCCTGCAGTTCGCACTCGATGGGATACCAGAACTCCATTGCTTCCAGGCTTTCCAGTTCACAGCACATCATTATCCTCCTTCCGCCGGAGATGAGTGGGCCAGCGCCATTCAGTATGGGTGACTCCCGGGCGGGGTGGATGACCATTCTTTGATCCTTTTATGATATCGATCACGCAAGCGGCGATAAGTCGCCGACAGGAGGAGCGCTTATGACTGAAACGATTCAGGTTGGCCTGGTGGGCTATGGCTTCGCCAGCCAGGTCTTCCATGCGCCGCTGATCCAGGCCACTCCGGGCCTGACCCTCGCCGCGGTGGCCTCGAGCGATGCCGCCAAGGTGACCGAGGCCCTGCCCTCGGTGGCGGTGGAGGCCGATCCCGAGGCGCTGTTCGCGCGCAAGGAGATCGACCTGGTGGTGATTCCCACCCCCAACGAGACCCACTATCCCCTGGCGCGTGCGGCCCTGGAGGCGGGCAAGCACGTGGTGGTGGACAAGCCCTTTACCCTGGACCTGGCCGAGGCTCGGGCGCTCAAGGCCCTGGCGGAAGCGCAGGGCAAGTGCTTATCGGTGTTCCATAACCGCCGTTGGGACAGCGATTTCCTGACCCTGCAGGCGCTGCTGGCCGAGGGGGGCCTGGGGCGGGTCACCCGGGTGGAGTCGCGTTTCGACCGCTTCCGCCCCGAGGTCCGCGACCGCTGGCGGGAGTCGCCGCGTCCCGGTGGCGGCATCTGGTACGACCTGGGACCGCATCTGCTGGATCAGGCCCTGATGCTCTTCGGCAAGCCTAGGGCGATCCTCCTCGACCTGGCGTTACGCCGTGACG